>JBCBDN010000001.1:0-51067 GCA_038529685.1 Cyanobacteria bacterium J06598_1
CCTCCAACAGAGGCAAAGGATCCAGCACGCTCAAAATTTTGTAGAGCACCGCTGAAGACTGAATGCCTTCAGCCGCCACCGGCAAATAGCGAATGCGCTGCCCCTCAACGGTGCCGCCTAAAGACTCAATGGCATCTTGCTGAGCCGCGTTCAGTGCGCCTTCAAACTCAATGGTGTAGGCACCGCCCCTGGAAAATTGCCGAATCAAATCTTGAGTTGGCTGCTCAGTGACAATTTGCCCCGCTCGAATAATGGCCACTCGGTCTGAAAGGGCCTCGGCTACGTTGAGCTGGTGGGTGGTGAGCAAAATGGCACAGCCAGAAGCCGCCACCTGGCGCACGAGACCTTTGACCGTTTCACCCGCTTCTACGTCGAGACCGAGGGTGGGTTCATCGAGCAGGAGGAGGCGGGGTTCATGGATGAGGGCAACTGCGATCGCAATTTTCTGCTGCATCCCTCGCGACAGCTTCTGCACTGGCACCTTACGCTTATCGGCCAAGTCAAACGCCTCCAGCAGTGCCTCGCCCTTCGCCTTTGCGACCTTGCGGTTCATTTTTCTGAGCGTACCGAAATACGCTAAGTTCTCCAACGCCGTCAGTCGCCAATATAAGTTGCGGTTGCCTTCGAGCACCGCGCCGACGCGACGAAGCGCCTGCGGATCTTTGTGAGGATCTTGGCCCGCAATTTTCACCCAGCCGGCATCGGGCCTCACTAAGCCCGCAATCATCTTGATGGTGGTCGTTTTGCCCGCGCCATTAGGGCCCAAAAAAGCCAACACTTCACCGGGCGCAATCTTAAGAGAGACACCCCTAACCGCTTCAAACCGGGCGCGCTTACGTCCGTAGCTTTTCCTCAGGTCAACAGATTCTAGCGCCAGCGCCGAGTCCGTTAGCTCAGTCGTAGACGAATGGGAATTAGATAAGTCAGCAGAGGCAGCGTGAGGAATAAATGACAAATCGGGAAAGGCTTTCTCAGCAAGACTTCTTGAATAGATATGTATATTAACGCGCTTGGTTCAGGTTCCGCTCAGGTGCGCCTCAGACAGCAGATATAGGCTAAATCAGCACTTTCTTCTAGCTTCTTCTATCTTACTTTAGCCACGCCTACAGCAGGCCTGAATGAAACCGAGGACAACATCTATCAACAAAACCCACTCTTTTGGAATAGGTGTAGTTTTCCGAACATTAGATAAACTTAACTATCTGTTAACATTCAGTTACAATCTGAAAGTCATCGAAACAAATAGGCCCCTTAACAGGCCCCCTAAGAAGAACAGATAGGCCATCAAAACCGCTGCTATTCAGGACTTACCGAACCTCATGACCGCTTTCGATTTTAGCGAAACGCCCAACTACGTCGCCTCTGAGACCCTCAGTATGCAGGATCTCAACGGGCTGCTAAGGGCTCACCTCAGCCAGCAGCACCTCGCCCAACGGTTAGGCTCCCTGCCGAGCATTTGCTTTACTGCAATTGATCAAGCCTTTTTGGTCTGGGGCGTTTTGACTCTGGTAATCTTTTCATTTGCTCAGTTTTCTAGCTTGAGCTGGACAACGCAGGCCATTTTGGATGCGGCGCTTACAGGCACAGGCATTGCTACCACCTCCGGGCTCACATGGATATTAGCCAGCAGTGAAAAGCTCCGCTGGGTGATTTTTCTGTGGGCTGGGCTAATGACGGCAGGCACGCTGGCTACGGTCTACGGTATTTTCTACGGCTCAGCGTTTATCCTGTCGAACCTTTGCCTGCTATGGCTAGGGCTGTGCTGCATTGGCTACGGTGCAATGGGTTTGTGGATGCAGTCTCGTAGCTTTAGCGCCGCTTGCCTGATGCATTTGATAGCGATCGTTGGTCTTGAGCAGCTATCTGGCTGGCAGTTCTTTGGCAGTGGCCTAGTGATGGCCACCACACTGTTCTTTTTCTCGGTGGTGCCTTGGGACATGCAGGCATCAGAGCATGATATTCCCTGCTAGGGACCGAATTACCCACGTTTCTGTAGGGCTTTTTCAGGGACTCTCTGATTTGGATAGGCCCGAAATCTCAAAAAAGCGGTCGCTAGAGAGCAAATCCTCTACCTGCTGCACGGTAAGCGGACGGCTGAACCAATAGCCCTGGGCATAGTCACAGCCCATTTTGTTCAGCACATCCATTTGCGCTGGGGTTTCAATGCCTTCTGCTAGCACTTTGAAGTCCAAACCTTTGGCTAAGGCGATGATGGTAGAGGCGATCGCAGCATCACTCGGACTCTCAACCAAGTCTTGAACAAAGGACCGGTCGATTTTGATTGTGTCTAGTGGAAAGTGCTTCAGCACACTGAGCGACGAATACCCCGTACCAAAGTCATCCATCGCAATTTGGATACCCGCACGGGAGAGCTTTTTGAGTACGCCAATGGCAGAAGTCACATCGTGCATGGCCGCACTCTCAGTGACTTCTAGCTCCAAATAGTGAGCGTCAAACCCGGTTGAGTGCATCACTTCGAGCACAGAGCGCACTAAGTTACTTCGATGAAACTGCTGTGCCGACAGGTTTACCGCTAACCGGAGAGGGGGCATACCGGCCTGGTGCCATTGGCAATACTGAGTGCAGGCGGCCTTTAGCACCCACTGACCAATCGGCTCAATCAGGCCCGTTTCTTCAGCAATAGAAATAAATTCACCCGGTGGAATCATCCCCAGGGCAGGATGCTGCCACCGAATCAGCGCTTCCATGCCAATCCATTGCCCCGTGCGCAAATCAACTTGGGGCTGGTAGCACAAAAACATTTCGTCATGGTCTAAGGCTTTGCGCAGATCAGTCTCTAGGTTGAGCTGGGTGCGGGCATTGGCGTTAATCTCTTCAAAATAAATTTGATAGTTATTGCGGCCCCTAGCCTTAGCCTGGTACATAGCCGCATCAGCGTTGCGCAGCAAGGTCTGCTCGTCTTCACCATCGTAGGGGGAAAGGGCAATGCCCAGGCTAGCAGTGACGTATAGCTCCTGGCCTTGAACGTGAAAAGGCGCCGCCAGACGCTGCAAAATGCGCTCAGCAATGTTGGTGATTTCTTCAGGCGATCGCAAATCACACAACAGCAGCGTAAACTCATCACCGCCCCAGCGAGCCACCACGTCATAGCCCCGCAGACAGCTCTTTAGCCGCTCTGCCACTTGCTTGAGTAGGCAGTCTCCCGCCGCGTGCCCCAGGGTATCGTTGATATTTTTGAACCGGTCTAGGTCTAAAAAGGCGACGCCAAGCATCACGTCTTTTTCCAGCGCGATCACAATCGAACGGGTCAGCTGCTGATTGAACAGCAGACGATCGGGCAGCTGCGTCAGCTGGTCGCGGGCGCTACGACTGCGAAAAAGGCGCTCTACACGCGATCGCTGCACCGCCAAATAAATTTGAGTACCGACCGTTTCCACACAGCGCACATCCGGCGGGCACCAGCTAGGACCCTCTGTCGGGCGCATCAGCGCCAGCACCCCAATGCAGTCTTTTTCCGTTTCCTGCTGATGACACAGCGGCAATAGCAACAAATGACGCTCACCGCCAAATCCAAACATCGACACCAGCTCAGAGGGCCAAAGCCCCGCTAGGTAAGCGCGAGCACCTACCAGCCGAAAGCCACCCTCCGCCACCAAATCAAATAGCTGCGACTGCAAATCACTCGCCTGAGAGCACCACAGCGTTTCGGCCAAAGAAGTGGCCGGAATCGCCAAATACTTCCACAGCGCACTGCCCACACCAACCGAGGGCGTCTGACCTTCGCCCCAATGATGCAGCGGCGCTATCATCATCGGCTCTGACCAGAACAGCTGAACCGAACTACAGCTCAACCCATCACCGAGTAAGGTCAGCAGCGTTGGCCAAAGCTGGGGCGTATCTATCGGGCAATGCAGCAAGCCACTCACACCTGCAAGTAACGCGCCAAAGTCAGGATTAGGAATAGATAATTGATTGAGTTGTGGATCACGATCTTCGCTCGACGCCCGTGACAGGGGGAAATAAGCCACTCTTAAACAGCCTGACGAGAATAAGACAAATAATAAACTTGGCGAAGCAAACAGCTCAGTGACCAGTAACCATTGCAGGCTTTCTGTTCAACTTAAGGGGTCCACAAAATACCAAAAAATATAGAAGTGTTCTCAATGTTCCCGAAAATAGACGTTTACATAAAACCAAACCAATATTTGTCGATACTGACCCTATTGCCGCAGCGCTTCACAGTGAAAATCTGCGTCTCATCAGTCGAGTCTTAGCAAAAACCTTTCCTAACGAGCGCCGCTTTTGCTAGGGGAGTACTCAGAACGGCGCTTGAGGTTTGAGGCAGCATCAACCGTGTCAACAGAACCCGGTCGCTCAGCCGCCAGCTGCTCGGCTGAGCGCAGTACGTAGCGCTCGCCGTCGAATACAAGCACAGGTCGTTGAGTGGCCGTGTTTGGACGTTCAGAAATACGCTGAGGAGTGCTTTCTTCTTCTGTCAGGGCCTCTTCTGTTAGCGCCTCTTCTGCTGGCAATTCTTCTACTAACACTGACGTCTCAGACGTTGCTACAGCACTCTCAGCGGTCAACGGTGCTAACGTCCGAGCCACTTCAGAATGCTCCTCTAAGGACTGCGTAGAAGACACCAGGCCGCCTAAGCCATTAATCAAGTTACGAATCTGCTCTCGCACCGCTGGATCACCCGTGATTTCATCGACATCGGCCATCACCTTTTGGGCGCTGGACAAGGCGTCACGAGCAGACTCTAAGGTCTGCTGAAGCAAAACCAAATTAACCGGCGTGTTGAGCGAATTGGTCAACGCCTGCAAATCTTCAGAAGCGGCAGCCGCGTTGCTTAGCACCACCTCCAAATTGCCGACCAGCTCTCCACTTTGAAACGTCGGCCCCAGAGAGTCGGTCACGGTGCGTAGCTGCACACTCGCCGCCTGCACATTTCCGAGCGTATCGACCAAAGCGCCTCGGTTTTCACCAATCAGGCCGCTAATTTCTGTGGCGGTAAGCGAAAATTCTTGAGCGGTTGCAGCAATTTGGGCTGCCGCCAGCGCGGCTGAGTCCGCTGCGTTTTGAGCCGACCCTGAGAGCGGCTGAATCTCTGAGCGGGTCTGCTGGGTCAGAAGCGTCGCTTCTTTGGTCAGTAGTCCGGCTTCAGCTGAAGTCTCTGAAATCGAGACCAGTAAATCCTTAATATTTTGGAGCAGCTCAGGGTCCGCGTAGACCTTAGTCAAATTACTCGTCGAGCGCAGTAGCTCTTCGTAGCTGGGGCCCATCTCACCCTCTAGCCGATCGCCATCGCACAGAATCAAAGCGCTATCGCACGACTTACCAATCGGAGTAACATCGCTTGCCGATGCGCTCAGATCCGTTTGGGGCGTAATTTCGATAGACATTTCACCAATCAGGCCCGACTCCACGGTTTCAACGACGACCTGATTGGGCATTCGCAGCTCTTTAGCCGTAATTTCTAACCCCACATCAACTGAGTTAGATTTTGGCGTAATAGACATCACTCGCCCGACAGAGACGCCGCGATACATCACCGGGGTTCCGACTTGAACCCCCATAATGTCTTCAAATTCAGCGATGAGTTCGTAGGGACGGTTGGCAGGATTAAAGCCCCTGAGCCACAGTACTAAGCCACCAAACAAACCGATCCCTAACAAGATCAGCAGCCCGACAGACCCTTCTCGAATTGTTCGTGCCCGCATGAGTTTTCTAGAGGTTGCTGTTAAAGATCAAGGGTTCGTCAGTCGTGAAAAATAGCCGGAGGTAGGAAGCTCGAATGCTTGAGCGCGATCGCTAGCCACCCACATTGATCGGGCCCTTCACTTCAGCACTAAAAAACTGACGCACAAAGGGGTTATCTGTGGTATCAATTTCAGCGATCCCACCCATCCACTGTACCTGCCCAGCGTGAAGGAAAATAACGCGATCCGCAGTTCGGCGGATGGTGCTCTCCTGGTGGGTCACAATCAGATAAGACTGACAGGCTTGCCCCATATGAATTTCGCGAATCAGATCTTCAATCACCGTTGAGGCTATTGGGTCAAGGCCAGCTGTCGGCTCATCGTACAGCAAAAGGCCAGGCTGAGAGTTACTATCGTGGGGATTAGCCATCACTGCTCGCGCAAAGCTCACCCGCTTACGCATGCCCCCCGATAGCTCAGCCGGATAGCTATCGGCCACATCTGGCAAACCAACCACAGCCAGCGCCTTCACCACGAGCTGACGAATCTCTTTGCGGGACAGGTGCGAGTGCTGGTAGAGCAAAAACCCTACATTCTCGGCAACGGTGAGCGAGTCGAATAGGGCAGCCTGCTGAAACACCATGCCAATCGTAATCGGGTCGGGGGCATCTTCTATGAGGCCAATTCGCTTTTGTCCCGCAATATGTATCTCACCGGTATCTGGGCCCAGCAGCCCTGCAATGATTCGCAAAATGGTGGACTTGCCCGTACCAGAAGGGCCAATGACTGCGATCGCTTCGCCAGGATACACCGTCAGGTCAATATTTCTGAGCACTGGATTTTGACCGAACTGCTTAGAGATGCCTTCTAGCGATACCAGCGGTTCTGAGCTATCGCAGGGACTGCCCTCCCCAGAGCCATCCGTCGGCGTTGAAGACATCGGCATTGAAGAGAACATGAGCGCAGCTAAGGTGAATAACCTCAACATACTAACTTCTCTTAATCTAATTTCTCTCAGTATGATTTCTCTCCATCACATCTCCCATCAAATCTCTCTGATGTGAGGTCACGCCCTCAAGTGTGATGTCACCACACAGATCACCCCTGGATAGATCACCCCTGGCAGTGAGTTCGTATCATATCGTTAGCCCCTTTTGCTGTATAACCCTAGTGCACCATGATCCCGCCAGCCCTCAGCACCCATCATGCGCCGAACTCGTAACAAGCTCTACAACAAGCCTAAGCGCTTAATCCGGTGGCTCAGGCCAGGGCTATTTGTAAAGCGCTGGCTGTTTTTGAGCACTATCGGCACGGTGGCGGTGGGCCTTGGCATCATGGTTTGGCTGAAGCTGACGCCGGTTTTTTATACGGTGAAGTTTGTTGGCAACCTGCTGAACTTAATTACTCGACTGGTGCCGAACTATGTCAGTGGGCCGCTAGCAGTCGGCGGCGGGCTGCTGCTGCTGATTTGGGGGCAAACGCGGACGCTGGGCGCCATTGTAGAAGTGCTGCTGCCCGCGAACGGTGAGGATAATTTGTGGGATGCCATAGCGACTCACCGGCGGCTCAACCGAGGTCCTCGCATTGTCGTGATTGGCGGCGGCACGGGGCTTTCTACGCTGCTGCGCGGACTCAAGCACTACAGCGGCAATATCACGGCGATTGTGACAGTAGCCGATGACGGCGGCTCCTCTGGGCGACTGCGCCGGGAGATGGGCGGCATTCCACCGGGCGATATTCGTAACTGCCTCACTGCACTGGCCGACGAAGAAAAGCTGCTGACAGAGCTATTTCAGTACCGATTTGAGGCGGGTACGGGACTGAGCGGGCACAGCTTCGGCAATTTGTTTTTGTCAGCGATGAATGAAATTACGGGGGATTGGGAAAAGGCAATCGCAGCGAGCTCTCAGGTTCTCGCCATTCGCGGTCGCGTGCTGCCCTCTACCTTGAGCGATGTCAGCCTGTGGGCCAACCTCAGCGACGGGCGCCATATTAAAGGTGAGTCAAACATTACCAAAGCGGGCGGCAGCATTGATGAGATTGGCTGCCTGCCTGAGAATCCACCCGCGCTGCCGCAGGCGCTAGAGGCGATTAAAGAAGCTGACTATATTGTGATTGGGCCTGGGAGCCTGTACACGAGTATTATTCCAAATCTGCTGGTGCCGGAGATTGTAGAGGCGATCGCAAACCGCGCCGTACCGCGCATCTATATCTGCAATATTATGAGCGAACCTGGCGAAACCCAGGGCTATACCGTATCCAAGCACATTGAAGCGATTGACAGAGCCTGCGGAAAATACCTCTTCGACGCGGTCCTGGTTCAAAAGCGGATGCCCTCACAAGAGGCGATCGACCGCTATCTCAAAGAAAACTCTACGCCGGTAATTTTAGACCGCAAAGCCGTTATTGAATCTGACCGCCGCATCATCATTGCCAACGTTATGAGTGAGAGCAATACCACTGTTCGCCACGATCCAAAACGACTGGCGAAGGTGCTGGTGAAATGGTACGAACGAACCCGAGGGGCCTGGTAGCGCTGATCAAACCAGGTACACCTTAAAGAGAACCTACGAGCGCTGCAAAAACTTTTGACTCACCCAGCTAGAAATCCCGCTCACTAAAGCCCCGGCCATCAAGATGCCGATCGAAGGCATGAACAACGGGTCCCAAAGGCTGTACCACAGGTCAAAACCTAGGTTCACATCAGCGGCTCGGCCTATCAATGCCACCGCAAACCAGCCAAAGCTAAACAGGACAAAGAACAGGTTAAACATGAGCAGTGTATTCAACCCGCTCATAAAACGATCTTTCATAAAACCTTTCGAGCGCCAAAAGCATCACTAGAGTTAATTAAATCACGCCGGTCCGAACACTCATCTTTAGTTCGCCCCTTTTTTAACACCCCTCTAACTAAGACGTGGCCACTTCGACGACGAAGCGGCCACATCAGTTATTTTCATCATGGTTTTGAAGGCCTTTTGAAAAGGCCCCTGGATCTATACGGCCTTGGCAGCGTCGAGCTCGGCAGTCAATAAATTGTCAGGGTCAACATAGTGACAAACGGCGTCATCAACACAGATTAGGGCCCAACCAGACTTGTCAATTTCAACAAAGGTATAGTCTGCGTCCTGTACAAAAAATCCTTTATGGTTACGCGTTTCTGGCTTAATCGCAACAGTTTTAAGGTTCATAATAAGCGACTCCTAAAAGTGGATAAGGGGAGGTAGATGCGGTGGGCTGGGAAGCCATATTTAGTTCTCAAAGAATCTGAATCTCTCAGAAACGAAGAACTTAAGTAGGGCTTATCAACCGGTTAACCTAAGCTTATCAGTCGGCTCGGGGATCACGCGTTAAGTTATTTGCACGAACTTTACATATCGCTTTAGGCACCATCAGGTCAGGCTTTCAAGCCGCTTTCACAGTCGTCAAACCCTCATCAGAACAGGTCTGCAATAAAAAAGCGGGGATCGCAAACTGAGCTGCTCCCCGCTTTTTATTTCTGAGTTTCGTCACAAAAGTTAGTTAAGTTTAGTTAAGGCTTTATGACGGAAGAAAGGCGCCAAAGACTTGACATCAAAGGAGGTCAGTCTTCAAAAAGCCATGTTTGAATTCGCTTAACACTCTTCCAGTCAGGCTTCCTTCTTAATCCTTCTTCAAAGTTTTCTTTAATCTCAGATTTCAGCTCATCGACCACTTGCAGCATCTGAGCCACCATGTCGACTTGCTCTCGGACCCCACTTTTGCCGGTTTCTAGCATGGCGATCGCCAGGTTCGTACGAGCCTGAGGGTCTTTTGGCATGAGCTTAACGGCTCGCTGCGCGGCTTTAAAGCCCGCATTCGGCTTATCGGCTAAGAGGTATAGCCAGGATAAACAGGTCTGCGCAGCGCTATTTTTGGGCGCTTTGGCACAGATATCTTTGAAGATGGGCAGCAATACTTCGGCGGATTCGCCGTTTTTGTAGCGAGCGATGCCTTCTTCAAACTGAGTTTCTAGAGTTTGCATGGAGCACAAAGAGGAAAGATTGAAGGATAGATAGTAGGCCTAGGTGCCAAACGACTTGCCGCAGCCACAGGTTTGGTTCGCGTTGGGATTGGTAAACTGAAACCCGCCGCCGATGAGCGCGTCGCTGTAGTCAAGCATGAGACCGTATAGGTACAGCAGGCTCTTGCGATCGCACACCACCTTAAAGCCATCGTAATCGTACACTTCATCGTGCTCGCCAATATTGTCTGGCTGCTCAAAGTCCATCATGTAAGACATGCCAGAGCAGCCGCCCTGACGCACGCCAACCCGCAGGCAAAGATCACCCTCCTGCTTATCGCGCAGCGCGGTAACGTGGGCCAAGGCCGCTTCAGACATCAAAATGCCACGCTCAGTGCCAGCGGCAACCGCTGAAGTCGAAGCCGCTGGCGTCTCAGAAACAGTCTCATTAGACGGAATAGTTTGTGCCATATGAAGTCAGGTGAAGAGATTGATGTAGGTTGATTTGAGTGCTTTTAGTTTAACGTATCCGATCGGGATGATTTTGAGAGAGAATATGACGTTCAAACAAGCGAATTGACTCATTTGGACACAAATTTTAAGCAAGTTCTTATCCATTAATCCCCACCAGAGTCGATAGAATTGATTATTCACAGCTCACAGACAGCTCACAGACTTTGTACGCTCTGCTTTCACACACCCTCTAGCCATACCCCCTGACAAAAACCCCTGCCCCCCCCTGATACCTCCCTGACAAAGCTATAAACCTTTGACGAAGCCTTGACCCCATGCATCAACTGAGCCCATTTACCTGCCGCCGCTTGAGCCAACTCCCTCGGCTCACAAGCGTTTGGGAGTGCGATCGCCGCCCGCTACCGCCCGCTGGCACCGCTGTAGATGACAGTGGCGAAGTGGTAGAAGGCGACTGCATTTTGTGGGTCGATGGCTTGCAGGGTGTCGTCAGAGGGCTCAACGTGGTGCCCAAGGGAACCGGGCACGAGGCGATTGTGAGAACGCTATTGCAGGCGATTGAAACGCCCCAGGGGCGGGTAGAACCAGCGAGACCGAGAAAAGTAGTGGTGCGCGATCGCGAAATTCAGTTTTTCCTGCGCGGAGCACTCCAGGCACTCGATATTCCAGTGGAGTACGCCCATGAGCTGCCGATTATCGACGAAGTTTTTGAAAAGCTACAGACCCCAGAGCCACCTGAAACCAGACTGCCAGATGACTTTGAAGACCTGCTCTTAGCTAAGTCAGCCATGATGTGGGAAGACGCACCGTGGAAGTATCTGAGCGAGCAAGAAATTTTGGCGATTGAGCTGAACTGCTGGGAAATAGAAACGCTGTATCTGTCGGTGCTGGGACTCGCGGGGATGGAGTATGGGCTGCTGTTTTATCGCAACCTTGACTCGCTCAAGCAGTTTCGCCAAAAGCTGATGCACAGCGATGATTTTTCTGACGGCATGCAGCAGGCTTTCCTGGAGCAAAACTGTCTATTTATTAACTTTAACCCGGCGGAGGGCGTCATCCCTTTCCCAATGTTTAAGGATGCTGAAGCCCAGCACAAAGCAGTCGGTGGCCCTGACAGCATCGGGTACGAGTTTGGGAGCTTGCATCCGCTAGAAGGACTGCGATCGCAGCTAGCCGAAGAAGAAGCCGCCAGCTTGATCGTCACCCTCGAAGCACTCCATCGCTTTTTCAAAAAGAATGACATCAGCCAAAAAGACTTTGCGCTGAGCCCGGTCACTAGCCGGTTCCGCATTCCTAGCCCACTGCCAAACACTGCGTTAGGCAGTAAAACCACCACTGAAGAAAGTATTTCTGTCAAGGTTTTGACCCTGCCGGACATCTCTAGAGCCTTCCTAGCAGAATCTTTTGAGAATGGCTCTTTTGAGAATGGCTCTTTTGGCACCGAAGCCTCCGAGGAAAAAAGCGTTGCCCCCGCCGCCATCATTGACGACAGCGTGCCTGAAGGGTCGCTCATTATGCTAGGCAGCCACAAAGAAAAAGACATCGAACCGCTACGTAGCCACCGGCGAGTTCACTACCAAAGCTTCCTCACCCCCCCCACCAACGCCAGCAGTCCAACCAGTGGCCCAACAGGCAAGAAAAACGCCCGCAACGGCAAAACCAAATGGCCAGTGCTTACCATCCAAACCACTAGGCCCAAGGCTAAGCAGCTGGTGGAGCGACTCAAACAGGAAGGCGGTATTCAGGCCATTTGCTTTAATCCAGGCAGCGACCCGATCAGCGGTCAAGTCTTTCAGATTGGCCTAATCCAAACCACCAGCGGCCAACTGCACCTATTTAATGAGTACGAAATCAGCGATCCTACCGACTCTCAGGCGATGGAAAAGTGGAGCGTGAACAGTGCCAGCAACGACAGCTGCTGTGGCTGTATCATTGCCGCTGGTTCAACCGGTGCTAAGCGCGGTAGACCAACTGTGCGGGAAGTTGTGGCCTTTTTTGAGGCGTACACAAAGCAACCGGAAGAGATTGGGCTAACGCCGCTGGTGATGAGCTATGTGCCGGATTGGCAGTGACTTCGGCTACGCTCAGCCACCGGGACTTCGGCTACGCTCAGCCACCGAGCTCAGCCACCGAGGGATAGGAGGAGGAGAATAAGGAAAAGAGGGAGGAAAAAGGTGTTAGTGAATAGTTCAGAGGCTGTGGGGGTGGTGATTGCAATCAACCTGCTCATGGCAGGGTTGGTGGGGGTCTTGACTTGTGGCCTATGGCACTGGAAGCAGGAGATCGCGCAAATCACAGCGCAGTTAGAGAGGGTCTCACTGAATCCGCAGGCGGTTCGCTATGGACTGACGTTGAGACGAGTGCAGCTGGCGGAAGTGCGGCTAGGAGTGAGTCAGTGGCAAATGCGATCACGCCAGTTCAAACAGACCCTTCAGCTGATTCAGATTATTCGGTTTATTCTGCTTTTCCGCAAAAACAAGGGCCGTTCTTTACGGCGCTAACTTCTTTGCTCCGTTAACAAGGTTAAGAGTAGGCTTAAATTTAGTGAATGGAACGTAGCCATGTCAGACAACAAATCAGATGGACTTTTGGGTGGCATGATTATTGGCGCAGCACTCGGTGCGATCGCCGGAATCTTAGCGGCCCCTCGAACTGGCAAAGAAACCCGGCGCATTCTCAAAAAATCGGCAGACGCACTGCCCGAACTCGCAGAGGACCTAGCCACCAGTATTCAATTCCAGGCCGACCGACTCTCAGACACGAGCCTGGCCAACTGGGACCAGACGCTGGGCCGACTGAGAGAAGCCGTAGCAGCAGGGCGCTCAGCCAGCCGTCAGGAATGGGTGCGTCAGTCTGACCATTCAACGACTTCACCAGAAGGGTCTAACGGGAGTAGGGCTAACAGTGAACTTAGCCGGGGAGCTAGCCGGGGAGCTAGCAGCGCAATTGACTACGAAGAAACGCTGACGGGAAAAGACACTGGCCTTAGCACCGACCTTAGCACCGACCGCGACTGACCTGTTGCCTTAACGCCTTTTTTTGCCCGCTACATTTTCAGCGCCATCTTTTTGGCAGCGTTTCATTCCCTGTGAACAATCCCTTCTTTTGGCTCGGTATTTCTATTTTGCTTGTGGCTATTAGCCTGATGGCGCTGCTGAGCGTGGCTATTTTTACCCTGCAAGAGCTGGCCAGGGCAGCCAGAAGCGCCGAAAAGCTGCTCGATACCCTCAACCGTGAGCTGCCCGCCACGCTGCAAGACCTCCGCGTTACCGGCAAAGAACTTTCTGGGCTCAGTGACGAAGTTAGCGGCAGTGTCCAAAGCGCCCGCAGCGTGGTGCAGCAGGTCGATAAAAGCTTAAGCGACGCCAAGGTCCATGCCCAAAAAGCGCAAATTACCACTCGCAGCTTGTTTGCGGGTGCTTCGGCAGCACTAAAAGTACTAGCAGGCAAACCCCGTCGCCGCCGTCGTCCACCCACACGCCGTCCGCCTGCAGCGCCCATTCATTCATCTAAGAGTAATCTCAGCCCAGCTCCTGGCAACCCCTCTTCTAAGCCTCAGCAGCAAAACCAGCAACCTGTTCAGAGGACGGCACCCACTGCGCCAGAAGTCGCTATTTCGGAGACAGCGACCGTTAACCCCTCAAACCCAAAAGAGATTTCTGAGAGCGCTGTTTCTGAGGACGCTGTTTCTGAGAACGTTTGAGTTGGGTGATCAAAGAATCTCTGTCAAAGCCCTTTCTTCAGAGGCAAACCTTTTACCTAAAGGTCTGGTATCTTAAAATTAAGTAAACAACTGTAAAGATAGGCGTCGTTGCCTCGGCTTGAACCAATGAAAATCTGCTTCAAAAATCCGCCTCGGCAAATCGCTCAATACATCCGAAAGGCTTGGAATCAGCAGATTTTGGCCCGAGCAGCTCGTCTGGCGATCGCCTGTGTCACCTTTGGACTCGTCACTCTGTTGGCCTGGGCCCCAGCCGCACCAGCTCACGCGGTCAATAACCCCGAGCTACTGCCCGATGAGCCGACGGTCGTCATCGACCTGGCCAAAATTTTAAACGATGCTCAAGAAGAGTATCTCAACAGTAAGCTGCCTCAGTTTGAAGAGGAAACTGGCTGGAAGCTACGCGTGCTGACACAGTTTGACCAAACCCCCGGACGCGCCGTCAAAGAATTTTGGGGACTCAACGACAAAAGCATCATGATGGTCGCTGATCCTCGCGGCGGCAACCTCTTGAACTTCAGTGTGGGCGACCAGCTCTATCCGCTGCTGCCCAGAACCTTTTGGATTGAGCTACAAACGCGTTTTGGCAACCAGTTCTACGTGCGAGACAACGGCGAAGATGGCGCGGTACTGGGCGCTATTGGCGCGCTCGAAACCTGTCTAGAACGAGGCGGTTGTGCTGTGGTGCCGGGGCTGCCGCGTGAGCAGTGGATTTTAACGCTGGTGACTTCTATTTTGGGCGGTGTAATCTGCGGCTTTGCCGCGCAGCCCAGACGAGAAGGCGACGGCATTGCTTGGCAGTGGGCGCTGCTGTTTTCGCCACTGTGGGGCATCTTGTTTATTGCCTTTGGCCTGGGCCCTGTGGTGACCCGCACCCCTGAGCTGCTGCCCGTGATTCGCAACGTATCCGGCTTTTTGATCGGGGCGATTGTGGCCTTCCTTACGCCTGTATTTGGCAACCCACCCGCAGCTGACGATAAGCAGTAAGGACGGTAGTCAGCAAAATCAGCCGCTGATGATGCCTGCCCACTGAACTTTTTTCTCGTGAGTGCGGCGATAGGAAAAAAAGCGGTCGGGTTCTTGGTAGGTGCAGTGGGGTGCGATCGCCACCTGCGCTACCGATAGCCCCATCTGCTCTAGCTGCATCTGATTGATGCGTCTTACATCCAAACGCACCCGTTCAGGGTGCTCATCTGCCAGCAGCGGTGGGCACTCTACCGCCAGCAGATGTTCTACCAAACCCTGTTCATTGGGCATTTCCGCTGCCACCGTGGAACCGACCTCGGTCGCCACCTCTTTCCCGACCTGATAAACGCTGCCATCGATAGCGGGCCCCAATGCCACTCGCAAATTACTGAGCTCACTGCCCTGTGCCAGCAGTCTGTGAACTGTAGCGGGCAAAATCTTTTGAGCGGTGCCTCGCCAGCCCGCATGGACAGCGGCCACTTGCCCTGTGGCAATATCGCTAATGAGGGCAGGGGTACAGTCAGCGGAGCAGGCCCATACCGACTGCTGCGACTGTTCGCTCAGCACACCGTCTGCCAAGGGAAAAGGCGCTGGGTTGCCATCTGCCAAGTTGGGCAAACCGGACGCGATCGCCTTTTCAATTTCACTAGGGGTCAGCACATCTCCGCTGTGAACCTGCTGCACCCGATGCACTGACGCTGCGCCCAACACATCCTCACTCAGCACATTCACCAAAGACTCTGGCGGCTGAGGATGAAAGTGACTCGTAAAAAAGCCGTGGGGCTGAGGCAGCAGCGAACACGTTAAGTAAGACTGATTTTGCCAAGTTTTCCAGATCCAGGAAGTCATAAAAAGCGACGGTGCAAGAAAGTACCTTTAAGACTACTGACTAACCAGCGCGATTGGCTGAGCGCCAAATAATTTTCCCCTTAATCTCTAATAAACCTATGCCTACCGTCACTGCCCAAGGAAAAACGTTTGAGTGCCAGCAGGGCGAAAACCTGCGTCAGGTACTGCTCGCCAATGATGTCGATCTCTACAGCCCTCGGGCGAACTACATCAACTGCATGGGCATTGGCACCTGCGGTACCTGCGCAGTTGCCATTGAAGGCGAAGTCTCCGATACGAACTGGAAAGACAAAGCGCGGCGCAGCCTACCGCCCCACGACCCGAGTAAAGATCTGCGCCTCGCCTGCCAAACCAAGGTCATGGGAGACATTCGAGTGACAAAATTCACCGGCTTTTGGGGACATGAAGACGCCATCGCCTGGCGGGCAGACTAGTCATATCAAAAAAATAGTGAAATCGCTTAGTATGAACTGTATGAGCGATCACGCTAGCAGCAAAACCTAGCAGCAAGTTATCGGTGAAGTGAGGGATTGAGTCATGGATAGGCGACAACAGTACGGACTTTGGGGTGCGATCGCTGGCATCTTTTTACTGGCCATTTTTGGCGTACGTAGCGCAGCTAACTGGCTGAACGGCTCTACTGAAGACACCCGCACAGATACCATCGTTTCGGTTGAAGGCAATCGGGGTAACGGCACCCGCGATTCCGTGGTTAGTCAAGAGAACAGCACTCGCACCAACGCCCGCTTTGGCGACCAGTCCGAGACGCAAGGCAGCGAAACTCTCACCTTTTCCCCGCTTGAAGAAGCCGGCACCTACATTCAGCGCCAGAAGCGAGTTGAGCGCGACGCTATTGTGGCAGACACCCGAGTAGACGCTGTGCCGATTGCCAACAACAACACACCTACTGCCGCTACCCCCGACACACGCGTCACACAACCTGCGCCCTCATCCACCACACAAACGGCCCAGCCCAGCCCTACCGCACCAGCTGCGAAAGCAGTTCCAGCGCTCTGGTAATTGCTATTATTTAAGCGTTATTGCTCACGCCCCTTAAGCGCTCAACCATGGCCCAGGCAGACGTAATTATCGTAGGCGGTGGCCTGATTGGACTGGCCACTGCCCTGGAGCTACACCAGCAAGGGAACGCTGTCACCGTTCTCAGCAAAGACTTTACCGCAGCAGCCGGCCATGCAGCAGCCGGCATGCTAGCCCCTGGTGCTGAGCAGCTGCCTGCTGGGCCAATGCTAACGCTGTGTCAACGCAGTTTGGATCTGTACCCCAGCTGGATTAGTAAGCTAGAAGACCTCACTGGCAAAGACAGCGGCTACTGGCCCTGTGGCATTTTGGCACCGCGCCTGTCAGACTCACACCCAACCTCACAGACAGCACCTTCACACACAGCACCAGCCCTTAGCGCCGGAGCTATTCGTAGCTATCAATCGGGCCTAAGCACCGAGGTTATCGGTGGCGACTTTTACCCTGAAGATGCTCAGATAGATAATCGGGCATTGATGCAGGCATTGCGCTCAGCCACACAAGATTTGGGCATCGAAGTTCAATCAGGCATCAGTGTAGAGGGCTTTATTCAAAAGCAAGGTCAAGTAATCGGCCTACGGACCTCCGCAGGCGAAAAGCAAGCTGCTCATTACGTGCTAGCAACGGGGGCTTGGTCAGGAGAACTGCTGCCGATTCCGGTGACGCCACGCAAAGGACAGATGATCTCACTGCGAGTTCCGGTGGGTTACCGTCAGCAGCAGCCGCTGAACCGGGTGCTCTTCGGTGAGCAGGTGTACATTGTGCCTCGGCGTGACGGTCGAATTATTTTGGGTGCGACGGTAGAAGATGTGGGGTTTGCACCGCAGAATACGCCTGCCGGAGTAGCACAGGTTTTGAACGCGGCGATCGCACTCTACCCACCACTCGCCCAGTTTCCCATCGAAGAATGCTGGTGGGGCTTTCGGCCCGCAACCCCAGACGAGCTTCCCATACTAGGCGCTAGCCCATGCAGCAATTTAACCTTAGCCACCGGCCACTATCGCAACGGCGTACTGCTAGCCCCCATCACCGCCAAGCTAATTGCCGATCACATCAACGGTCAGACGGACACCATTTTGAATGCGTTTAGCTATCAACGCTTTCGAGGAAACAAAACACCTACCCAGCTCACCCCCTCACCTCGCTCCCCCATGCAACTTCTCGAAACACCACCCACTACGACCACCGACACCCTCACCATCGCCGGCAAAACCTTCAACTCCCGCCTCATGACCGGCACAGGCAAATTCAACAGCCTCGAAACCATGCGCCGCAGCTTTGCCGCTAGCGGCAGCGAAATCGTCACCGTTGCCGTTCGCCGGGTGCAGACGAATGCGCCGGGGCACGAAGGGCTAGCGGACGCAATCGACTGGACTAAGATTTGGATGCTGCCGAATACAGCAGGCTGTAAGGATGCAGAAGAAGCGATTCGCGTCGCTAGGCTAGGTCGAGAGATGGCTAAGCTACTGGGTCAAGAAGACAATAACTTTGTAAAGCTAGAGGTGATTCCTGACGCCAAATACCTGCTGCCAGACCCGATCGACACGCTCAAAGCAGCTGAGCAGCTGGTAAAAGAAGGATTTGCTGTACTGCCCTACGTCAACGCCGATCCCCTCTTGGCAAAGCGGCTAGAAGAAGCGGGCTGCGCGACCGTGATGCCTTTGGGTTCGCCAATTGGCTCGGGGCAAGGCATTCGCAATGCGGCGAATATTCAAATCATTATTGAGAATGCGAATATTCCGGTGGTGGTGGATGCAGGGATTGGGACACCGAGCGAGGCGGCTTATGCCATGGAGCTAGGCGCAGATGCATTGCTGATTAATAGCGCGATCGCCTTGGCAAGCGATCCGGTGGCGATGGGTCAAGCGATGGGCATGGCTGCGATCGCCGGTCGATTAGCGTATCAAGCGGGCCGCATCCCGGTAAAAGCCTACGCCAGCGCCAGCTCACCTACGACTGGAACGATTGGTTAAGCATGAGAGTATTCACTCAATACATTGCTGCAAAATATTCTTAATATTTCCTGGAAAGCATTGAAATATAAGAAGTGCATCTATGCCTAAAGGCGCATCTATTCGCTGGCCACTAGAAATATAAACAGCCGTTTGTTAACATAAGTTTACACAACTCAGTTGAGAGACTAAATTTATGCGCTACACAGAAGATGAGACTGGTCTGCTAAACAACTTTGCGGTTGAGCCCAAAATGTACGAAGCAGAGCCTCCTACTGGCAACGAAAAGCGTAACTACATTATCCTAGGCAGCATTGCAGCCACTTTGGTTGTTTCTTTGTTTGCGATCGCCGCATCCGTTTCCTAGTTCTGACTTGATAGATTGAACTGACTCAGCTTATAGACAGATTCAGCAAATTATTCACAATTTATCTTTGACAAAAGCTCGCCAGTGGCGGGCTTTTGTCGTGTTGGGTTTTATTGTGTGAGCGCTTGTTGTGTGGGCGCTTATTGTGTGGAATAGGCTTTTGTTTTAATCTTGAGCGATTGCTTCGTTAGACCCCGGCAGACTCATCTATGGCAGTAGCGCAGTGGATTTCTGGTCCGACCCGCAGCGGCAGAACACAGCAGCTGATAGAGTTTGCTGCGCAAACGGGGGCCGAGCAAAGACAGCCACTGCTAGTGTTTGCAGCCAATGGAGACAACCGCATCGCACTGGCCAATCGGCTAACCGACGCTTTGGGCGACAGCACCGCAACCCTCACAACTTCACCCGCTGGATTCATCCAAGACGAGATCATTCTTTTTTGGCCGTTGCTGGTACAACAGCTTGACGAAGTTCAGGCGCAGTTTCCACTGAAGCTCAGACCTGAAAACGAGCAGGTGCTGGCTACAGAGCTATGGCAATCACAGATCGATAGCGGCGCGTTGCAGGTGGAGGGGTGGCGAGAATCTCGCATCGTGCGGCGATCTCTAGACTTTTTACAGCTAGCCTCTCAAGCAGGCGTTCCTATCGAAGACATTCCAGCCATGCTGAAAGCAGGAATGCCCGGTTCACTCGCGCCCGCTGCGATTTGGGACAATGTGGGCGCGGCGCTAGTAACCTGGCAAAACTGGTGCTTGCAGCGCGGGCTGCTGACCTACGGCATTATGAGCACGCTGTACTGGCGGCACCTGTTGCCGATGCGACCATATCAGCTTCAGCTATTTGCCCGATTCAAAGGCGTCCTAGCTGACGATGTTGATGAATATCCGGCCATCAGCGCCGCCATCTTTTCTAAATTTATCGAGGCTAAGCGTCCCTGCCTTTTTACCTACAATCCTCAGGGGAAAGTGCGGCTGGGCCTAGGCGCAGACCCAGATGCTTTACGGCCGCTGGCCGCTCGCTGCGAAGTGATAGAGCTGGCGCTACCCACAGCAAATTCACTGGGTAAGTGGGGAGATGCTTTTGCCGAGTGGGTAGAAGATCCACTGGCCATTCCGGCGCTGCCCGAAGAGGTGTCTTTGCTACAGGCGACTTCTCGGGGGCAAATGCTGCGGACCACGGCTGAGGCGATCGCTCGCGCCATTGAAAGTGGTCAAGTGCACACTGACGAGATCGCGGTGATAGGTCCGGGTCTCGATGCAATTGGACGCTATAGCCTGATTGAAATTTTGAGCAGTCGCGGCATCGCACTGGAGTCGCTAAACGATCAGCGGCCTTTGGTAAGTTCACCGATGGTGCGGGCACTGCTGTCTTTGCTGGCATTGGTTTATCCGGGGTTGGGGCGGCTGGTGGATCGAGATGCGATCGCTGAAATGCTTGTCGTGATCAGTCAAAGCCTCTCAGGATTAGCCGGTGCCACGACACTACCGACAGCTTCAACCGTATCCGAGCAAGCGCCACCTTCAACATCAAGAGCATCACAAGGGCCAGAACATAGCAATGAAACCGAAGTCTGGTTCGACCTAATTGCCATCGACCCGGTACGCGCCGAACTCATTGCCGACAACTGCTTTGTCCCTGATATCGAAAATCCGCACCTGCTCCCGGTTGAAACCTTTGCTCGCTGGGACCGCCTAGGCTATCAAACCGTCAACGCCTATCAGCAAATTTTGAAGTGGATAGACGATCAACAGCGCCTGCAGCAGCAGCGTCTTGCGCTCAATCCACGCAAACCGCTCGAACCGATTACAACCGTTGATCGCATCATTCAAGACTTTTTGTGGCGCGGCAATCGTCTCCCTTACGACCAGCTCGCCACCTTGCGCGAGCTGATGGAAACCGCTCAATACTTTTGGGAGGTAGAAGACCGGCTAAAACTCACCGACGGCAAACGGCCCAAAGCTGAACCACCCAAACTCAGCGATGTCGGCAGATTCATTCAGCTCATTCAAAAAGGCACCGTATCGGCCAATCCCTATCCGGTAAATCCGCTTTCTCTGGGGAGAAAAGGCGTAACGCTCTCCACCATTTATCAGTACCGGGCCCAGCGGCTGAGCCACCGATGGCAGTTCTGGTTAGACGCTGGGTCGCCGCTTTGGGAGAGCAGCGCGGGTGAACTCTTTGGTGCGCCGCTGTTTTTGCAAAGCTGGCCCGGTCGCCAAATTACGCTGGCCGAAATTGAAGCGGCCAATGAAGCTAATCTCAATCGCACCCTGCACGATTTGCTAGGGCGTGCGACCGAAAAAGTGTTGCTGTGTCACAGTGAGCTGGCCCTCACCGGACAAGAGCAGATGGGCCCGCTGCTATCGCTGGTGGGCGCAGCGCAACCAGCAGATGAGTCTTTAGTGCCTGCTGCTTTAGATCGAGATCCGCTGTCGGCGCCTCTAGCGGAGATAAGCGCATGAGCTTTTCTGATCCACCCGGAGGCGATCGCCCACCCATCGATAGCAAAAGCCTCAAAGGCAAAACAGCCGCTGAGCTATTTCCGTCGGATGGAAAGGGAATTTCGCCCTATCACCCTCGACAGCTGCTCGATATTTTTGTCGCACCTCGAGACTTTTTTATCGCGGGTGCCACTCTCGGAAAATCTCTGAACTGCACGCTGGCAGCGTGGCTGATGGGATTTGTTGCTCTTTTTTATGTGGTGTTAGGAGATACTTTTCTGACGATGGAAGGAGAAGCCAGTCAGCTACCGCCGGAACTGTTGCAATCTTGGGCACAGTTATGGACAACATTGCTGGTCGGTGGCGCTATTGTGGGCGTGTTTGTTTGGGTGGTCGGCGGCTGGTGGTTTCAGATGCGGGTGCTGCTGTCGGGTGCGCCTAAGCCAGATTTACGACTTTCGAGGCTGGTGTTTGTGTATGCGGGGTTGGCGCGATCGCTGCCACCGCTGATTATGCTGGTCCTCTGGACGCTCCGCTATCCCAACTATGCGGCAGTTCCCACGCGGGAAGTTTTTATTGGCGCTACGCTTTGTCTGGTGTTTGCGTTTGGAGAGCTTACGAGTGCTTATGTAGGCGTGAATACGCTGTTTAAGGTGGATGGTGTGCGATCGCTCATTTGGTTCATCGTAGGCCCTGCTGCTTGGTACGTTATCTCATTAGGTCTGTAGAAGAGAGACCTGATAATAGCATTCACGCAGCAGGGACAGGCATTTGTTGGGACGCAGGCATTTGCTGCTCTAGTAAGCCAGACAGGTTAAGGCGAGCCACTGATAAATTTGGATTGAGTGCGATTGCCTTACGATAGGCCACAGCGGCGCGTTCAAAGTCACCTTGCATTTGCCAAATAGCACCTAGATTACAGTGTGCTTGAGCTAGGTGAGGATTGAGCTGCAACAGTTTTTCAAACGTATCGATCGCCTGCTCTGTAGCGCCCATGAGGTGGTAAGCCTTACCCAGCTGATTGCAAGCAGCGATGTAGTTTTCTCTGAGTGCGATCGCTTGCTGAAAGGAACTGACCGCCGCCGACAGATTGTTTTGCTGCATCTGCTTGCGGCCTTTTACAAACCAAGTTTTAGCAAATTGAACCGTTTCTAGCTGCGCTTTATTCTGTTGCTTTAGACGAAACTTGCCAGAGTCCTCGTCTACTTCTAAAAAGACGGTATCTGCCAGACCTCGGCGCAGCAGGGCTTGCCGAACTGCCTTTGCTGAGCCCTGACACTGCTGCTCTCGGCGCTGATAGGAGAGTCCTTGAACGTTCAGCCGATAGAAGTATAGCGGCTCTTCTAAATGATAAATCTGAGTGATTTCTGAAATTCTTAAAAAGAGATCGTAATCCTCGGCGCACACTATTTCGAGGTTGAAGCCATCTACCGCATCAAAAATGGTCTGCCTCACCAGCCGAAAGTGAAAGGTGAGCAAATCTATCAGCAGCCGCTGCGGACTGTAGGGAATTTTGCAGCGATAATTCAGCCCTAAAGCCTGCCCTGACTCATCGACATCGATGTGATTGGTGTACACCATTCCATACTGTGGATGCTGCTGTAAGCACTCAACGGTTTCCTGTAGGGCGCTCGGGGCCAGAAAATCATCGGCATCTAGCCAGCCGACAAACTCGCCCCTGGTCAGGGCATGAGCTCGTTCTAAAGACTTGCCTTGGCCCCTATTTTCAACGCCATCATAAAAGCGTATACGGGCATCGCGCTCGGCGTAGGTACGGGCGATCGCACCAGAGCTATCGGTTGAACCATCGTCCCAAAGGATCAGCTCCCACGATTGAAAGGTTTGCGCCAGTAAGGAATCTAGCGCTTTTGAAAGGTATGCATCCGTGTTGTAAACCGTCATTACCAAAGAAACAACAGGGCTATGTTCGGCTTCAGGGTGCAGATTTTGTGCCACAGGTTCTATTCATCAAGTTCTATTGCTGATAGGCTTCCCAACCGGTACGCCGATCAATCTGTCTTCATTCAATTAACTTGATATCA
The DNA here is from genome assembly GCA_038529685.1 of Cyanobacteria bacterium J06598_1. Classification (GTDB taxonomy): domain Bacteria; phylum Cyanobacteriota; class Cyanobacteriia; order Phormidesmidales; family Phormidesmidaceae; genus Phormidesmis. Next base: position 23,493 of record JBCBDN010000001.1, read on the forward strand.
ATCGCCACAGCCGTTCTCATTGCTGAGCACCTGACGGTAGGCCAGATGCAATAAGTGGGCTATTTCTGGGAGGTTGGCTCAGAAGGTTTGCGATAGGCTAGAGGTATCAAACGCAATCGTTTTGCCACCGCATTAGGCTTCAGACATGGCTACTAGCGTCGCATCCGCTACCGCAGACTTTTCCAACAAAGAACTTTTTGAGTATTGGTTTGGCCGGGTTACTTTCAAAAACGAAGCCCTTATCGGCGCGCCGGGTCACGTCAAAACGCCGACGCTAAGACACGAGTGCACAAACTACGACAGCCTGTGGAAAAGCGCGCCGGTTCAAAACTTACCGGGGCTTGAGCAAGACCGCATGGTCGCGGTGATTAAGTACGTGTGCACCTCTCGCGTGCTGCAAAAGCGGGCAACGCTGCTGAGAGCAACCATCTCCGACATTGAGGGCAGCTATCAGGCGCTAGAGGCAGAAAGGTCGAATCTGGCAAGGCTGATTCTGCGCTTCAAGCAGGCTTTGTTTGGGAAAGAACAGGAGGCGATCACACTCAAGTCAAAAATTCAGGCCCTCACCACCGAAAACGAAGCTCTCAAAGCAGACGCTGAATCTAGCAAAGCCTATGCTGAGCTGCTCGAAAATTTTGAAGCCCTGCAAAAAGCCTTTGACAAAGAAGCAAAACGTCGCAAAGAGCTGGGCAAAAACAATCAAAGCCTGGGCGGACGCGTGGCCCACACCAAGCGCTTTAGAAGAGAACGCGATGAGGCCAGAGCAATTTTGGCAGAGCAAAAGGAACAGATTGCCGAACTTCAGCAGCTCAACCAAACCCTGCAAACGCAAAACGAAGACTTGACTCGTCAGCTCGCGCAGCAACCTATGCCCACCGTCTCATGAAGCTCACCGAACTCAAAGCAGCGGTCTACAAGCTGGCGAAAGTCAGCACGACCAAACAGCTAAAAGCGCAGAACAAAGTTATTAAGACTTTAGATCTACGCTACAAGGCCTCTTGGGAAAAGGCACTGGCCCAGCTGCGTGATGCTACGCCCCAAAAAGCTGAAGAATCAGCATCTAAAGCGTTAGAGGAATCTAATCCATCGGGAGGCTTTGAAGCGTGGGTAAGCAATCCGCTAGGCGAATTTGGTGAACTGTTTGCTGAGGCAGATGCGGCGCTAGGAAGCTTCGATGAAAAGCTGGCCAAAACCAAGCAGCTGACCCAACGGGCGATCGCCATGACCCAAAGCCTAGATGAATTTGCAGAGGCTAGCTTGGACGAAGCCAAACGCCTTGCGAAAACCGTAAGACGAACGATAGATACGGGTAAAGAAGCCGATTTAAACTAGCGAAAAGTAAGCGGATTGGAGCAAAAAGAGGCACGATCGCCCTACAGCCTCAGGGAAGGTCACAAGGCAATCACCCCTATCCAATCTACTGATTACCGCCAGCTTGACGACCACCTTCCCGGCGACCGCCACGACGACCGCGCTGTTCATGCATTTCTTCGAGCTGCGCCTGCTGCTCAGCTGTGAGCACGCCTTTGATTTCTTCGCGTGAGGCTTCACGAATGCTGCGGAGCTGCTCGCGCTGACTTTCGCTCAAGTCAAGCTGACGAAACGCTCTACGGCCCTGATTTTCACTGTTTTCTAGCTGAGTGCGCTGCTCAGCGGTCAATACGGACTGCATTTGGCTGCGGGTGCCCTCGCGAATCGCCTCAATATCAGCCGTTTGAGCTTCGCTTAAGTCGAGCTGCTCTAAATGGTGGCCCCGGCGACCGCCTTCAGCATGGGCGCTGTGAGTCATCGCCAAAGGAACAGCGAGTAGAGAAAGGGTTGCGATCGCGCCAAAGGAAACAGCTTTAAGATTGAATTTCATGGGTTTAAGTAGGTTGTGTAGGTGTTCGAGCCAGATATTTTGAGGCTTTCCTCTTCCGGCATGTGCCTAATCTACGAAACAGGCAGGTCATATGAGAGGCGGCAAAGGTCATGAGTGCACCCATGACTAAAGTCATGATCCGGTCGTGATTCGATCGTAAAGCTCAAAAAACAGAGGGAAATAAGGAAAGATTACAAGCAGAAGACAGCACAGCCACTAAAGGTATGAACCGCGCTATTGGGCTCCACAATCATCCGTTTCGTTTCTTGCTCTATTTGGAGTGGGGACTGCTAGCCGTCGCCATTATCAGTGCGTTAGAGTCGCCGCCCGCACGGTTTGGCCGCCGCGCTCTGCTGGGATCTGGGAGAGGCGGTCCAGGGGGAGGGCCCTTTCATCATGGCCCTCCTCTCGGCTGGCATCACAGCCCGTTTTTTGCAGTTGCTGCCATCATCTTGTTTGGCCTCATGGGCCTATATTTACCTGCGCGGCCTATCCCCAAGCTAGGACATACCCTAGGGCAGTTTTTACTAGTCCTCGGATCTTCTGCAACGGTCTTAAACGATGGTCGAACATTTCCATTGATCTACTTAATACTGGTCATTCGCGGGTGCCTAATGTACGGCCTTGCAGGACGGCTAATGCTCACCGGGACAGCGTTTGTGCTATTTGTAGGCGGGCTGAGCCTGCGACTGCGATCGCTCTCTGGCATCGGTCGGCGCCTACCGCCCGATGCCAGAGAGCGCCTCCAGGGACTGATCATGGGCCTCCAGCTCAACTTCATCATCCTCTTTGGGCTCTCCCTACTGCTGGTCGTGCTCCTAATCAACGCACTGCTGACCGAACGTCAGAGCCAGCAGCGCCTCCAAAAAGCCAACCAAACGCTGAGGAAATCAGCCCAAGACATCGAAAAGCTCGCTATGGACCAAGAGCGCAGCCGCATCGCCCGCGACATTCACGACGCCCTCGGCCACTCCCTCACCGCCCTGAATATTCAGATAGAAAGCGCCGCTAAACTCTGGGAAAAAGACCCCAACAGAGCCCAGCAGTTTCTAGTCAACGCCAAACGCCTAGGCACCCAGTCCTTACAAGAAGTGCGCCAGTCTGTCGCCGCCCTCCGGCAAGATCCCTTAGCCGGCCAGTCATTAGAAAGTGCGATCGCCCACCTGATTCAAGACATCCAAGCCAACCCCACCCAAAATCTCGCCATTGCCCACAAAATCACCTTGGCAACGCCCTTGCCCAACACGCTCAAAATTCTGCTGTACCGCATTGTGCAAGAGAGCCTCACCAACATTGTGAAACACGCCGAGGCCAGCCAAGTTCAGCTACAGCTGAATGGATCAGCCGCCATCGTCACATTAACCCTAGAAGATAACGGCAAAGGGTTTGATATAGACCAAGCCAAAACAGGATTTGGCTTGCAGAGTATGCGCGATCGCGCCGAAGCCGTTAGCGGCACCTTTACCCTCAACAGCTCATCCCAAGGCACCCGACTACAGGTCAGCCTCCCCATCCAAAGAAGATAGCGTCATGATCAACATCCTTCTCGTCGAAGACCAACAGCTCATCCGCGAAGGCCTCAGCGCCCTGCTGTCGCTCGAAGCAGGCCTCACCATCACCGGCGAAGCCGAAAACGGCCAGCTCGCCCTAGACCACCTCGCCCAACTCCCCCCCGAAAACCTCCCCCACATCGCTCTCATGGACCTGCGCATGCCCATCATGGACGGCGTCGCCACCACCCGTGCGATCGCCCAGCACTACCCCACCATCAAAACCCTCGTCCTCACCACCTTCGACGACGACGAGCTAATCACCCAATCCATGAACGCAGGCGCCCAGGGCTACCTCCTCAAAGACACCCCCAGCGAAGAACTCGCTCAATCCATCCGCGCCGTCGCCAAAGGCTACAGCCAGTTTGGCCCCGGCATCCTCCAAAAAATAACCCCCCAACTCACCCAACCGGCAAGCCCTCAACCCGCCACCCTTCCGCCAGAAATAGCCGCCCTCACCCCCCGAGAAAAAGAAGTCCTCACCCTGATCGGCCAAGGCGCCAGCAACAAAGAAATCGCCCAACAGCTCTACCTCACAGAAGGCACCATCAAAAACCACGTCACCCGCATCCTCAGCCAGCTAGATTTACGCGATCGCACCCAAGCCGCCCTCACAGCCTCCCAATGGAATCTGTAGTAGAGCCTGCAATACCCGCCCAACCCACCATCCCCACAAAGCCAACAAATCCCATGCGCACTTTCGGGGGGTCTGGGGGAGCCTGGGCCCCCAGGCAGCACCTTGAGATATAAGCAAAGGAGGGTCTAAGGGAGGAAATCCCTTTCTCTGATCGCCTTGCCTCTTGCCTCTTGCCTCTTATCACCCAATCTCCACAAAAAACCTCACCCCAACCATAAGAACCCGCCCGAAATAGGGTACAACTAGGCAGTCAGCAAACAACAGGCAAAGTTGATACATCCATCAAGCCACTTATTTACAGCATTTCAAATAAATAGCTTGACGAATGTCACCGACATTGCTCTAATTTGACTACCTTACTCGGCACCATCTACCCAAGTAGCGTTCCAACACCTACAAATCCCGGTCCCACAGCCTGAAACAGCACACACGCTAACACTTCCTATGAAGCCTTCCCATCACGCTGAGCCCACTCAAAGCGCATCCACCCGCTACGCCCCCTCCGTACCCATGTCGGTATACCGGGAACTAGCCGCCGAACTGCGGGCCAACAAAGCCGTCATCGACTCCCTCAACAGCCGCAACCAGCAGCTATTGAACCAAAACCAACGGCTCAAGCAAGAAATTCATAGCGTCGTTCAAGCCACCCTCAACCTCGGCCAAGTCGCCGGCGTCGCCCGCCCAAACACCCCAGACGAATTCCCCAGCGCGATCGCACCCGACACCCTCGCCAAACTCGTCCGCGCCCAAGGCGAAGCCCGCAAAACCCTCCCCACCGACACCACAGGCGGCACACAGCCAAATCCACCCCGTACAGCAGCAGAGCCCACAGCCGCCACCTACGGCATTACCCCACAACCAGAAACCGCACCCACCCCTCAATCAACGCCTCAACCCCGCCGAGTCCCTCGCCCCATCCAAAACACAGCCCCTCAGACCATCCAAAAAAGAAAAGTAAAAAAGGCAGCCAAGTCCACAGCCCGCGTGCAGCCCACACGTCAGCCCAACCAGCCCACAGCCATCATCCCCCAGGCCAACCCCCTACCCAAGCTATTCACCGAGCAAACCGGAGAATATCGGAGCGCCAACCCAGACAGCGGCGAAGAAAAAGAAATCGGCGGCATTTGGCTAGCCCTTTCTATCATTTTGATTATCGTCACCGCCTTTGGCGCAGGGTTCTTAATTATGAAGCCCTTGCTAAACGACCGTTAAAATCTCTTATGGTGGTATCGACTGAACAACTGGGAGAACCGAACAAACACTATGAAAAGAATCGAAGCGATTATCCGTCCTTTTAAGCTGGACGAAGTCAAAATTGCCCTTGTGAATGCTGGCATCGTTGGGATGACCGTTTCAGAAGTGCGTGGATTTGGTCGGCAAAAGGGTCAAACCGAACGATACCGAGGCTCCGAGTACACCGTAGAATTTCTACAAAAACTCAAATTAGAAATCGTCGTCGAAGACACTCAAGTTGATATGGTCGTCGAAAAAATTATCGAATCGGCCCGCACCGGCGAAATTGGCGACGGTAAAATATTCGTTAGCCCCGTCGATGAAATCGTTCGCATCCGCACCGGTGAAAAGAACTTAGAAGCCGTTTAAGCAGCACTATTCAAGCTATTCAGTACGCTCAGCAATAGATAAAAGGGGGATAGTTCGCTATCTCCCTTTTTTGTTTCCGCCCTTTTATTCAGCACCTTTCAGAGACCATGTCTTCCCCTCCAAACAGCCCTACAGCCGATTTACAACAGTCTGTTGAAAGCCAGCTAAAAAGCTACGCTCGCTTCGGCGTAGACCTGGGGCTAGACCGAATAAAATCTGTTCTTTCTAACTTAGGAGATCCTCAAAAAAGCGTTCCAGTTATTCATGTCGCAGGCACCAATGGCAAGGGATCTGTCTGCGCTTATTTATCTTCTATATTGACGACCGCAGGCTACCGCACCGGGCGATATACCTCGCCGCATCTCGTCAACTGGACAGAGCGCATTTGCATCGACGGCCAGCCCATTAGCTGGTCAGCCTTGCAAACCCAGCTCAACACAGTCGAAAACGCTGTCGAGAGAACGGGACCTATCCCCACTCAGTTTGAAATTTTTACCGCCGCCGCTTGGCAATACTTTGCAGCCCAAGCTGTCGATATCGCAATCGTAGAAGTTGGCCTGGGCGGTCGGCTAGATGCAACAAATGTGTGCGATCGCCCCCTAGCCACCATCATTGTGTCCATCAGCCGCGACCACTGGCAAAGACTCGGCAATACCCTAGGCGAAATAGCCGGCGAGAAGGCCGGCATCCTAAAAGCGGAGGTAGATGCGATCGCCGGTCCCCTTCCTAACGCCGCCGCTGCCGTCGTCCAACAAAAAGCTGACTCGCTGAACACACCGCTCACTTGGGTAACTCCCGCCACAACGATAAGTTCAACCAAAGGCGACCTGTTAACTTACAACGACATCACCTATCGGCAAACCCTACTGGGCGACCATCAAAAAGTGAACTCAGCCTGTGCGATTGCCGCCATCCAATCGCTTCGCCGCCAAGGCTGGAGCATCTCTGACGAGGCCATTACCCAAGGTATGCGCCACGTCCGCTGGCCAGGACGCCTCCAAAAAGCACAGTGGCAAGGGCACAACTTACTAATCGATGGCGCCCACAATTTGGATGCAGCCCAATCGCTCCGAACTTATATAGATAACGCCTACGCAAACCAGCCGATTACTTGGCTAATAGGCATGCTAGAAACCAAAGATCACTCAGGCGTCTTTAAAGCACTGCTGCGGCCCGCTGACCGGCTGCACTTAGTCCCTGTCCCCGGACATTTGAGCGCTGATGTGGATGCGTTGAGAGCGATCGCTCAAAAAACATGCCCTGGGTTAAATCAAGTGCAAACCCATCTCAGCATAGAATCAGCTCTGCCCGTAGTTGTCCAAACACAGCCCACCGATTCGCCGACTGTGCTGCCGACTGTTCCGCCGACTGTATTGTGCGGCTCGCTGTATTTGATCGGGCACTTTTACGAAACGCTGTACACAGGGTGGCAAAGCGACCTGTAAAAAAGCGGTAGGGCACCCTATTCTTCGTAGCCTATTGGCGTTAGATAACAACCTGCAATTTTCCACAGACCACCCGACTGCCGCTGCATCACATAGGTCGCACGAATCAGATCGCCATCATTATCCATTAGCATTACCTGCTGAGCGGGCAACCCCTCTACCTCATGCAGCGATTCAAACACAACCGAGCGAGGTCGATATACCGAAGGGTAGCCCGCTTCCACCATAGCCACAAAGTTCTCTGGGGTACCAAACTGCTGCTGGATACCGGGCGCAGCTTGGGCAAACGCAGCGATCGCATCGTCCTTTTTGAACGCCGCAATCTGCTGACCAATGACATCACGAATGGCTTGTAAATCTGTTTCTGCTAGGTCCATCTATATCAGGCGTGCCTACTTTTTTGTGCAGTTTACTGTTTGTACTATAGCGCTGAGAACAGGAAAGCAGGGGAGCCGATCCATTCACTATATGATTAAGAGAAAAAGCATCACACACCGCATCCACCATGCCCATTATTGACGTTCAAAATCTTGGGAAAGTCTATCCGGTAGCGGTCAAAGAACCCGGCATGAAGGGCACGCTACAGCATTTTTTTCGTCGCACCTACCGCAATATCGAAGCCGTCAAACAGGTGTCATTTAACATTGAACCTGGCGAAGTGGTTGGCTTTTTGGGTGCAAATGGGGCCGGGAAAACAACCACCCTCAAAATGCTCACCGGACTCATTCACCCTTCCACAGGCAGCGTCAGCATTTCAGGGCACGAACCCTTCGAGCGAGCCCCCACGTTTCTAGAACAAATCACCCTCGTCATGGGCCAAAAGCAGCAGCTAATTTGGGACCTACCCGCACTAGATTCACTTCGCATTAACGCAGCTGTGTACAACATTAGTCAGCGAGACTTTCGAGACCGCGTGGGCGAACTAGCCGACATGCTCTCCATTCAAGATCAGCTCAAACAGCCCGTACGCAAGCTCTCTTTGGGCGAACGAATGAAAGCCGAAATGCTCGCGGCCCTCCTCCATCGCCCCCAGGTACTTTTTCTCGACGAACCCACCCTCGGCTTAGATGTAAACGCACAAACCGCAGTTCGCCAGTTTCTCAAAGATTACAACCAACGCTACGGCGCGACTATTTTGCTCACGAGCCACTACATGGCCGATATTACCGCGCTGTGCGATCGCGTCTTAGTCATTCACCAAGGCAGCTTAATCTACGATGGCTTGCTCGACGGACTGCTGGAAAAATTCGCACCTTACCGAGAGGTCTCCGTAGAGTTCGACAGCACGCAAACCCTTGAGAAAGACCAGCTGCTCAGCTACGGCAACCTGCAAACCCTAGAAGGCTGCAAAGCCACCTTTTTAGTTCCTGCCGCCGATCTTACCAGTATGGTCTCGGCCCTGCTTAATCAACTGAACATTCAAGATCTCTCCATCGCCGAACCGCCGATAGAAGACGTGATTGCCAAAGTCTTTGAAACCGGCAAAACATAGCTCACCCCCCGGTGGCTGAGCGCAGTTGAAGCCCTCACCCCCTCACAGCCAAAGTGTATTTCCCATGCGCCGCCCCCTCCACATTGTCCGAACACTAATCTCCGTTTACTACGCCTATATGGTGGAATACCGAGCCGAGCTGATTTTCTGGGTGCTCTCTGGCAGCTTCCCCCTAATTTTTCTAGGCCTGTGGAATCAAGCTGCTCAGTCAGGCAACTTAGGCTTTACCCCAGCTGAATTTGCTCGCTACTTTCTCAGCGTATTTTTCGTGCGGCAGTTCACAGTGGTCTGGGTGATTTGGGATTTTGAAAAAGAAGTGGTGGAGGGCACACTATCGCCACTACTGCTACAGCCGCTCGATCCGGTGTGGCGACATTTCTTCGGCCATGTTGCCGAGCGCCTAACGAGGGCTCCCTTTATCCTTTTACTGGTCGGTCTTTTTTGTGTGCTGTATCCAGAAGCCATTTGGATACCGACTCCCTATGCCTGCTTTTGGGGATCGATTGCGCTAGTCATGGCTTTCTGCCTGCGCTTCACGATTCAATACACCTTTGCCATGCTGGCCTTTTGGGTAGAGAAAGCCACCGCCATCGAACAGTTCTGGTTCTTGTTCTATACCTTTCTCTCGGGCATGGTGGCTCCTCTGGCGCTTTTTCCAGACATAGTTAGAACCGCCGCTCTCTGGACACCTTTTCCTTACCTAATTTATTTTCCAGCGAGTCTACTCATTGGTTTGCCCGTAAATTTACTTAGAGGACTGCTCGTCATGGTTGGCTGGGAGGTCATTTTCCTAGTGGTTAACCGTATGCTGTGGCGGGCAGGCCTGCAACATTACTCCGGAATGGGTGCTTGAGTAGATGCTTTAAACTGCGGCATCATGCAGTCCATATCACATACGATTTGTATGCTGAAATCTTGCGCATACAGGACGATTTGGGTAGCAAGTGACGGATATGTACATTTTCGTATGATCGGCTTCTTTTTTCGTCGTTTTTGCGCGATCGCGAAATCATAACCCTTTAGTCAGTTGATGAATAGAGTAAGAAGATTAGGCTATTTAGCTGATGTGTCGTCTAGGTAATGTTTACTATGTTGACGAAGACAAAAGGTTTTCGTAGTAATAACTACCTAGCGAGTCACTGCGTGTTCATACTACCAACACAGACTGCTCCAGAGTTTCTACGGCTTTCTTTCTTTCTTTCAGACGTTCGCGTCCGTCACTACTACCTTTCGCCTTTAGCTTCTCAATAGCTTTGAGCGTCACCGTCAGCGTGCAGCCACCTCTAGACTCAGAATCTGAAACTAATGAGCAGCCTATCCCCTTTGAAACAGCCGGTCGCCCTTCGGAAAACCTCTTTACGAATAGTGCCAAAGCCCATCGTCGAAAAAGCGATAGCGCACAAGCAAGTTTCTACCATTGCTCTTCGCTCACAAGCCACACAGGATGCAGCACTTCACAAATCACTTCATGAGATCGAAATTCCGCTCGGAGAGCTTCCCAATAGCGATTTAGTCGTTCGCTGCCAAACTCACATCGACGGAGAGAAAGACCGAGCCGCCTTTGAAGAGCTCGTTCACCGCTATCAGCGCTATGTTGACAAGCTCCTGTATCACCTGGCATCTGATTGGTCGGACCGTGCTGATTTGGCTCAAGAAGTCTGGATTCGGGTGTACCGCAGCATTCATCGCTTAAAAGAGCCTGCCAAGTTCAAAAGCTGGGTCGGCAGAATCACAACTAACTTGTTTTACGACGAATTGCGTAAGCGTAAGCGCTTCAAAGGCTCTGTTTCTTTAGATGCACCACGCCATTCTTCCGATGGCCAGTATGACTGGGAGCTGCCTTCTGGAGAACCCACCCCTGCGGACACCATGATGACGCAAGAGTTTCATGACCACCTCAAATCAGCGATGGCTGAGCTTCCTGAGGTCTTTCAAAAAACCATTGCAATGAGAGAGCTTCAGGGCCTGTCCTACGAAGAAATCGCCAACATCACAGGCGTTTCTTTAGGGACCGTTAAGTCACGCATTGCCCGTGCCCGTCAACGGCTACAGGAAAAGCTCAACATTTACCTTGTGCCTGAATCGGCTGCCAAAAAGGCCGCAAAATAGGCAAGTAAAGGTCTCTACACTGCCTTGTAGATAAGCTAAGTCGTTACTTAGCTCACTCGAACATATAGATTTCCAAAGGATTGTGAATTTAAGTACAATGTCAGTTGAATAAATAATTGAATCGTGGTAGCCAACGGCAGTTACTAGTTCATACGAATCGCTAATATTTAGTCAGAAGCGACGCGGGTAAGACAGAGTGACTCTGTAGAATTTAGGTAGACCTTTTTTCAGCCGAGCAGCATGAAGCTAGCCCAATACACTCAAATACTCAGGCTGTTCTGGCAGGTTTCATTTGCTGCTGAGTTGGAGTACCGCATTAATTTCGTGGTGGCAGTTGTTAGCAGTTTGGGTGGCTTGGCAGGCAGCTTGTTTGGTCTGTTTTTGTTTTATAGAACAGACTATAGTTTTCCAGGCTGGTCTTGGAGTGAATCTTTGCTAGTGCTGGGCGTCTTTACGGTTTTACAGGGTGTTTCAGCAACTTTTTTATCGCCAAATCTCAACAAAATTGTCCGCTATGTGCAGGAAGGCACGCTAGATTTTGTACTGCTAAAACCGGTTAGCTCGCAGTTCTGGCTATCAACCCATACCGTTTCGCCGTGGGGAATGCCGGATCTGGTATTTGGTGTGGTGATGATTTTTTATGCGGGTGGGCAAGTCGGTCTCAGCACGTGGGACTATTTAGCGCTGCTGCCGCCTTTGGCATTAGGGGTTGTTAGCCTGTATAGTCTCTGGTTTATTTTGGGGGCCACTAGCATTTGGTTTGTCAAAATCTATAACGTGACTGAAGTATTGCGATCACTCTTAGAAGCCGGTCGATTTCCGATCGAAGGATACCCTGCTGCCTATCGAATATTTTTTACCTTTATTATTCCAGTCGCCTTTCTAACAACGGTACCGGCGCAAACCATGATGGGTCGTAGCGACCCGGTTTGGCTGCTTGGCTCTGCACTACTGGCGAGTGCACTTTTTTGGCTATCCAAAAGATTCTGGCAGTTTGCCCTACGCTTTTACACCAGTGCCTCTAGCTAATATGTAGCCTACCAAGCTAGCGCAAAGAACAACCTTATTACTCTCTTCTACAACAACTTATGCCATATGTTCTTTGGTTAGAGATCCCTAGAGCATACAACACATTAAATACTTTGTTGAAGTTTCTCTCCAACATTCAGAACTCTATTAGCTCAAAAACCGTATAGTCAGAGGGTCTTCTGGTGAGAAACCTCAATTACAGTGTGCACATTACCCCGTGGCAAAAAATCTCCTTTCACAGTTGCTGTAAGCGGATCGCAGGCCGCAACAAAGTCATCCATAATCTGATTAATGGACTCTTCATGAGAGATGTTTTTATCGCGATAGCTGTTGATGTACAGCTTGATTGCTTTTAGTTCAACAACTTTTTCATCCGGTACGTAGTGAATGTAAATGGTGGCAAAGTCAGGGTAGCCCGAGAACGGACATTTGCACGTGAACTCGGGCAGGGTGATGTCGATGGTGTACTGCCGCCCCGGCCTAGGGTTGGGAAAGGTAATGAGGGCACCTTCAGCGATCGCACGTTCGCCGTAGAGCACCTCATCGGTCGAGGTCGAGGCGGAAATATCTTGAGAGGTCATGGGTAAAAGCAGCTAGCGAAAGTCACAGATAAAGGTATCAGGCTTATCTAAGGTAGCAGGCTTTCTAGCACTTGACGCGGCGCAGTGACTTTCAAAATACGCTCTAGTAACCAGGGGGAGAGGCGATCGCACCACACCGCCAAGTGAGACTGCCAGCCTACCAACACTTCTGAGGCGTCTTTACTCAGACCCTGCACAAAAGCCTTCGCCACCTGCTCGGCGCTCATCGGAATCACGCCGCGAAACTTCTGCATATCTTTAGCCATATCCGTATCGGTAAGCGATGGCAGCAAGGTCATGACTTTGACATTGTGCGGCGCTAGCTCCATCCGCAGCGCGCGGGTAAAGCCCACAATGGCAAACTTTGTTGCGGAATAGGTCGCCATCGTAGGTGCGGCAATTTTGCCCATTAGGCTAGAAACATTGACAATGGTGCCGCTCCGGCGAGACACCATCCGCCTAGCAATAGAGCTCGTCACGGTATACATGCCCATCATATTGGTGGACATTTCTGTTTGAACCTGGCGAGCGCGAGACTTTAAGAAGGGGGTTTGGTAGGCTACACCCGCACAGTTGATCAGCAAATCGATATCGCCATAGTCGCGCCAGACTCTGGCCATTACAGTACTGACATCCTCAGGAATGGTGAGGTCTAACGCCACAGGTACGGCCTCTACGTTTAAGCGGCGGATGCTATCAGCAACCTGGTGCAGCTGATGCGTGCCGCGAGCAATCAAAATAAGACGGCGGACGCCATTTTTGGCAAGTTCGTATGCGATCGCCCGACCGATACCCCGAGAGGCACCCGTAATCAGCGCGATCTTACCTTTGATATTCATCGGCAGTGATCCCAATAGTTTGTATTTTGTTTGAACGAATAGCCCGTCTACCAAGACACAGCAAAAGGTTCGGTCATGCGTACGGCTGAGGCGATGCCGCCGCCAAAGCTCATTAACCAAAGCTCATTAACCTTGGCGTAGCTTTAAAGCTCAAAACCTTTGACTCTATGAAGTTGACGCTGACTCTATGGAGCTGCACAAACAGTGACGTGCATCAGACAGGCTATAGAGCGACACGTAGGAACAGAGGAACAGATTTACAGGGCCGGACCCGCCTGACTACGGGCAGACGCATTCAACAAAATTCGCGCTGTAAACAAGCAGAGCTTCAGAGAAACTGCAACAGCCGCTTTCATCAGTAAGTGCTGTACGGAAGAAACACAGTAGCCGAAGCCAAGACCCAATGATTGAATGAGTCGACTAGATAGAAGAGATTTCATAAGTTAGCAGACCTCTTGGTCGAATCAACATGCACACGCTAGCAACAGGATCATGAACGCGCAACACTTTTTCATATAAAGGCGTTTTTGTTACATTGATTTACATTGATTATCAGATTGAGGCGAGGTTTAAAGTTTGGCAATTAGGGAAAGGCCCGTTGAAAGGGCCCTTCAGCGTTTGTGATCTATGAACACTATGAGAGGAGATCGCTCTCCCTGAGTCACCACATTCTTAACAATTGCGTCTTTTTGTAACGTCATCTTTAAATCACTCTACGAAAATCTTTCCGCCTACCAGGCAACCCAGTAAACTGCTATGAACCAAATGTCCTTATTGATACATCGCAACCCTTGATTTCTTCTTCGCTGGTGACCGAGCTGTGCTGGCACAGTCTGATATTTTTCATCGTGACCGCCTTGGGTTACCTCATCGTTTCAGGAACTCTCTATGCCCTCGTTTTCCTCAGAAGGGCCTTTCAAGAGCATCCAAAACAGGCGCATCCAACAAAAGCAATTCCCATCGCCGTCAGGCAAATCCAGCAAAACCCATCCGCTCGTAAAATCTGGGCCGCTATCAGACACGATGTTTCACTTTCACTGTGGTCTTCTGCCATTTTCGCGGTGTGCGCTGCGCTCATGACCAGCGCCTACCAGCTCGGCTACACCCGACTCTATTTTGACCCAGCACAGCACAGCCTTGGCTACACCGCCTTTAGCCTTTGCCTAGTGCTCTTTCTTCAAGACACCTACTTCTACTTCACCCATCGGCTGGCCCATCACCCCAAGTGCTACCGCTGGATGCACAAAGGCCATCACCACTCCAACAACCCCACGCCGCTTACAGCCTTTTCCTTTGACCCAGCAGAAGCCTTAATTCAAGCTCTCTATTTAATGGGCGCGGTTTGCCTCATCCCCATGCATATCTCTGTGCTGAGCGCGGTGGTTCTCGTGATGAGTCTGGGCGCACTGATCCACCACTTCAGCCTGCGCATGTTTCAAACCTCCGCCTTTGGCCAATGGCTGGGCAGCTGGATGGTGGGCCCCATGCATCACTGGTTTCACCACCGCAAATACAACGTGCACTACGGGCTATATTTCACCTTTTGGGACAAGCTACTAGGCACGCACTGCGACAGCTACGAAGAGATTTTGGAGCCATCCGTCACAGAGAAATCTCCTGTAGACAAGCCACTTCTCACCATCGCTACAACCGCAGAACGTAAAACACTGTCGTTCCCAGTGCCGTTCAAGAAAGCATCCTAAACCGCTTATTGTTCTGTCAATGATTGACCACGATCGGCTATTCAAAGAGCTACTGTCGACATTCTTAATTGAATTCATCGAATTATTTCTGCCGGAAATGAATTTCCCGACTTCTCAGTCCTGCAATTCAACTATCGAGTTATCCAGCTCAACCAACTGAACTGGAGAGATTTCTTGAATCGAAAGAATCCGGTGGCTGCTGCCTTGATGGCAAAGATGAAGATTGCGCCGAAGGATAGACCCAAAGTTAAAGCCGAATGTTTGCGTCTACTCGTTACGCTGAATTTAGAGCCGGCAAGGATACAGCTCATTTCTGGCTTTGTTGATGCCTATTTGAGATTAACGCCAGAAGAAATGCCACAGTTTCAAACTGAGTTGGAACAGGTAGAGCCCAACGAGCTTAAAGGAGAAGTGATGGAAATTGTAACCAGCTGGATGGAGCAAGGGCTTGAACAGGGACGACAGAGTGAAGTTCGGGTTCTTACAAAGCTTTTGACACGTCAGGTTGGGCAACTGCGCCCTGAACAGACACAGCAGATTGAGGGACTAACGATCTCTAGGCTCGAACAGATCTTTGACCAACTGCCTGCGATACAGGCTATTGAAGTACTGAGTACATTGCTGAGAGATATCGAAATTTCAGAAGGGTTTGAGGGTGAGAAGGCTGTGGTGCTGAATCAGATCAGACAGCAAGTGGGCGCGATCGCACCCAAACAAAAGCAGCAGCTACTCGCCCTCTCCTCTGAACAGTGGCAAGCCCTAGCTGCGCTAAACCTCGACAGTATTGAAGCGTTAGATAGTTGGCTATCACTCGCACGCACCCAAAGTGCCTAACGCGACTAGTCAGAGCGGCCCCAAACCCGCTAGTGTGGGAAAGTCTTTTTACACACTGCTTAGCGAATAGCGTACGCCCTAGACCTCTATGCGACATCTCATCACTAGCGCCCTGCCCTACATCAACGGGATTAAGCACCTTGGAAATTTGGTGGGCTCCATGCTGCCGGCAGATGTGTACGCCAGATTTTTGCGCCAGGAAGGTGAGGAAGTCTTATACATTTGCGCAACTGATGAGCACGGCACCCCCGCTGAAATCGCCGCGCTAGAAAATGAGCTAGATGTCGCTGAGTTTTGCAAGCGCCAGTATGAGCGTCAGAAAGATATCTACCAGAAGTTTGGGCTGTCTTTTGACTACTTTGGCCGCACGTCTTCAACGCAGCAAAAAGAGCTAACCCAATATTTTTACAGCGCACTAGACCAGCAAGGCTTTATTGAAGAGCGCGAAACCAGCCAGGTCTATTCCATTGCTGACGGACGATTTTTACCCGATCGCTACGTGGAGGGCATCTGCCCAAACTGCGGCTACGACAAAGCCAGGGGCGACCAGTGCGAAAACTGCACCAAAATGCTGAGCCCCACAGACCTGATTGAGCCGCGCTCTGCGATATCGGGTAGTCGGGATGTAGAAGTGCGCACCAGCCGTCATCTGTTTCTGAAGCTAGACCAGCTTAGCGATGACGTACGCAGCTGGGTAGATGGGCAAACGCAGTGGCCAAATCTGACGAAGTCTATTGCCTACAAGTGGCTAGATGAAGGGCTGCAAAGCCGTGGCATTACCCGCGACCTCAAGTGGGGCGTACCGGTGCCGAAAGCCGGCTTTGAAGACAAAGTTTTTTACGTTTGGTTCGATGCGCCGATTGGCTATGTATCAGCCACCAAAGCATGGGGCGAAGAAACCGGCGCAGACTGGAAAAGCTGGTGGTACGACGCGCAGGATGTGAACTACACCCAGTTTATGGCGAAGGATAATTTGCCGTTCCACACCATCATGTGGCCTGCCACGATCCTCGGTACGCGTGAGCCTTGGAAAATGGCGGACTACATCAAAGGCTTTAACTGGCTGAACTATTACGGTGGCAAATTTTCGACGAGCTCTAAGCGCGGGGTCTTTTTGGACCAAGCGCTAGAGATAGCACCCGCAGATTATTGGCGCTATATGCTGATGGCGTCTGCACCAGAGTCTTCAGACTCAGCTTTTACCTGGGAACAGTTCCAAACCAAGGTCAATAAGGAGCTAGCTGATAACTTTGGTAACTTTATCAACCGGATTTTGAAGTTTACAGCGTCGCGCTTTGGCAATGAGCTACCGGCAGGTGGGGAGCCGGGTGAGGCGGAAGCTGTACTGGAGAAAAACTGCAAGGTGATGATTGAGGAATTGCGATCGCACCTCAAAAACATGGAGTTTCGCAAAGCCACCGAAACCCTCAATGCCCTATGGTCGGCAGGAAACCAATACATTGACGTTCGCGCCCCCTGGAGCCTGTTCAAAACAGACAAAGACCAGGCTGCTGTGGTCATCCGCACCTGCATTAATCTAATTCGGCTGTACGCTGTAGCCTCCGCACCGTTCATTCCAACAACGGCTGAAAGTCTGTTTGAGGCACTTCAGCTGACTGAAGAAGAGCGCAACAGCACTATGAGTGCGGCCACAGATTTAACAATACTGGCAGCTGGGCGAGCCTTTGAAGTGCCGCCTGTCCTAATTCAAAAGATTGATGATGACCGGGTCGCAGAGCTGAAGGCGCAGTATGGCGGGGACTAGATCAAGCACCTAACTACGAGCAGCTGCTAGCTAATAGTTCTCACCGAGCGCGAAGGGATTCGGGCGCTGTTTGCTAGGTTGCAGTACCGCGCTAGGAGAATAGCCCAGCGCTTCGAGGAAAGCGGCCTGCCGCTGGGGAGAAACGTCAATGGTTTGAGATCTGCCGTAGGTGATCCGCAATCGGATGCGAGAGAGCGTAGGCGATAGACCCAGCGATCGCACAGGCATCACGGTATGTATTTGCTCCAGCGGCACAGCACAGGTGTAGGGGCCTGCATTGATGCGCAAAATGGCTGAATCTATCCGGTAGTAGGTGGAAAAAAGCACCCAGGAGGGCAGGATAATCAGTGGCAAAATGACAGCTAGGCCCAACGCAATCACCGTTGAGTTTTGGCCGATAAGTACCGGCACTGAAAGTCGTGCCAGCAGCAGCGGAAAGCTCAGAACAGCGACGTAAAACCAGGCATCAACAGCAGAGCGAAAGAACATCTAAAAGACCAGTACCAGTACAAAAAGATCGCAAGCTTACGGTGAACACATGCGGCGATCGCACCTGCTCTACACTTAAGTTACCCAACAAAAAATATTGATATCCAGCGGTCAAATCGATGATTGTACAACCCGCAACACTGTACATGGCCAGCTAGGGGCCCTGTTTGGCAGCAGCTCCTCTTACTAAGCATCGTATTCATGGGTATTGGCCTTACAGGCGATGGCACCTATGCGCTAATTAACGGACTGCGTGAATCTAATGAACCGGAAAGGCCCAACGCTATAGAATATGGCAACACCGAATTCAATTGAAGCTATGTTTTCCTTTAGCCGCGCTCAGTTTTTGACCCTTGCTCTCTTAGGGCTCACGGGTGCACTCAGTGGGAGCTTAATCAGCTGCGGCAATGGCACTCCAACCGTTGGGAGCACCGACGAATCGCCCTTTGTGGCCGTGACGCAAATTGTGGAGCATCCCGCGCTCAACTCCGTGCGCGATGGCGTAAAAGATGAGCTGGCAGAAGCGGGTTACGAAGAAGGCAGTACGCTCAGATGGGAATGGCAGAGCGCACAAGGGAACCCGGTAACGGCGACTCAGATTGCCAGTAAGTACGCTGGAGCGCAGCCGGATGTGATTGTCGCGATCGCAACGCCCAGCGCACAGTCCGCCCTCTCTACAGCCAGCAACACCCCCATCATTTTCTCAGCCGTCACCGACCCAGTAGGGGCAAAGCTGGTCGAAAACGCAGACAAGCCCGGTGGCAACATCAGTGGCGTCAGCGACCTATCCCCCATCGCTCAGCAACTAGCCCTCATTAAAGAAATACTGCCTGAGGCGGCGACGTTGGGCGTTGTTTACAGTGCTGGCGAAGACAACTCAGCCAGCCTAGTTGCCTTAATTCAAGAAAATTCAGGTGAGCAAAATTTAGAGATTAGAGAGGTCACGGTTACGGCGTCTAGTGAAGTGGCAGAAGCGGCCCGCAGCCTAGTAGGGTCGGTCGATGCGATCTATGTGCCCACTGACAATACGGTGGTATCGGCGCTGGAGTCGGTGATTCAGGTGGGGCAAGACAATCAGCTGCCGGTATTTGCGGGGGATACAGACTCTGTGGAAAGAGGCGCGATCGCAGCTATCAGCTTCGACTACTACGATGTCGGCCGCCAAACCGGCAAAATGGTCGCCAAGGTGCTCAAAGGCAGCCGGCCGGGAGACTTAGCTGTAGAGTACGTTCAAGAACTCAACCTATCGATTAACCCAGCAGCAGCTGAAGCGATGGGCATTGAATTACCTGAATCGGTCACATCGCGGGCAGATGAGACCTTATAATTGCTCGCTCGGCCTCAAAGAATTGTATAAACCATCGCTGTAGAGGAACCCCGATGAAAAGTGATATTGGCAAGCTCATTATTATGCTGTCTATTCTTTTCCTAATTGCCTTTCCCTTCGCAGGGCTTGCACCACTCACCCTGTTATTTTTAGTGGGTGTGTGCGGTTGGGGCTTTCGGTTAGCCACGACTGTCATCAGTGCAACAGACTCGGCTGAAGTTGAATAGTCAGCGAAGGAAGCAAAACACCCACAGCTGAGCAGGAGTAAAAAAACGTGAGTGCGATCGCATTTTTTGGGGCAGTTGAGACAGGGTTACTCTACGGCTTCTTAAGCCTGGGGGTATACCTGTCTTTTCGCGTGCTCGACTTTCCAGATCTCACGGTAGATGGCAGCTTTCCTCTGGGGGCAGCAGTCGTCAGCGTTCTCATCATTGCGGGCATTAATCCCTTTGTGGCCACGAGCATTGCAGTATTAGCGGGCGGCTTAGCCGGACTGTGCACCGCTTTTTTGAGCGTACGGCTAGGCATCTTAAACCTACTGGCCAGCATTCTCACCATGATTGCGCTGTACTCTATCAATCTGCGGATTATGGGCAAGCCGAATCTGTCGCTGCTGAATCAGCCCACGGTATTAGAGCCGTTTGAACAAGCGTTGAGTGGTCTCCCTAGCCTGATCGTGACGCCGATTGTTTTACTCGTTGGCGTCGTGGTGATGAAGTTGATTGTTGACTACTTCTTGAACTCTCAGGTGGGGTTAGCTATGCGGGCGACTGGGATAAATCCGGTGATGGCACAGGCGCAGGGGATTGATACTGATCGCTTAGTGCTGTTGGGGATGGCCTTAAGCAATGGGCTAGCGGCACTTTCGGGGGCGCTGTTTGCGCAGATTTATGGCTTTGCTGATATTACGCTGGGGGTCGGAACGGTGGTGGTCGGTCTGGCCACTGTGATTTTGGGTGAGGCACTGCTGCCGTCGGGGAGTGTGGCGCTAGCGACGTTGGCGGTGCTGGCGGGGTCAGTAATTTATCGAATTGCGATCGCCCTGGCCCTCAATGCAGGCTTTCTCGGGTTCAAAGCCCAAGACCTCAACCTCGTCACAGCAATTCTCGTCATCCTGGCACTCACGCTGCCAAAGTCACGATTCGCTCAGCGGTTAAAGAGAAAGCACGCCCGTTAAAAATTGCCTCAGCCGCCGCAAGCACGTCTTGAAAACGAAGAAAAGTTCAACCCCCAAAAAAGCAAGCCGATGAAAAAGAGAGAATACACAAAAGGCTGCCTTGTCTATATCTTTGGAGTGCGGCCATTTCAGATACGCTTCCGCTTTCTCCCTCTCCAGATAGCACTTACTTACCCCCCGCCTATATAGAAGGCACTTGCGAAGAACTAAAAGCCATCGGCCTTAGAAATTTCTTTGAAGGGGAGCCCAACTACACACCCGAACGAGACCCAGACGATGATGGTCTCGCCTGCGAAGACCGCTAAGTCATCAATGTTTAAGCCATTTTTAAGCCATTAACGGTTTCAATCGACATCAGCAAAGGCGCACTACAGCACCCAGCAGCATACATAAAGTTAATTTCTATCTTTAGAGGCTTCTTATCTAGCTCATTTAGTTTCACTATTAATTTCGTTGAAATGTATTCTTCTAATCCACCGCACTGTGGATGAGCCCCTATGTCTGCACCCAATGGCGTCATGATGCAATATTTCCACTGGTATAACGATGCCGATGGCTCACTGTGGAACGAACTAGCGAAAAATGCACCCGCCCTAGCGGAAGCGGGCATTACCTCACTGTGGCTGCCACCCGCCTACAAAGGACAAGCAGGCGGCTACGACACCGGCTATGGCGTATATGACATGTACGACCTAGGCGAGTTCGATCAAAAAGGCTCCGTACGCACCAAATACGGCACCAAAGACGAATACATCAACGCTATCAAAAAGGCGAAAAGCACTGGCATGCAAGTGTATGCAGACGTGGTACTAAACCACAGACTAGGCGGTGACGAAGAAGAAGAATTTAAGGCAACACCCTATGCGCCCAATAATCGCACCAAAGCCATTGGCGACGAAGTCACCATAAAGGGGTGGACAAACTTCAAGTTTCCAGGGCGCAATGGCAAGTACTCCAAGCTGGAATGGCACTGGTGGCATTTCAACGCCACAGACTACAACGGCTACGAACAAGGCGACTTTGAAGCAGTCTATCTCTTTGAAGGAAAATCGTTCGACGACCAAGTCGATATGGAAAAAGGCAGTTTCGACTATCTGATGGGCTGCGACCTTGATATTGACCATCCAGAAGTCAGAGCAGACCTGATTCGCTGGGGCGAGTGGTATGTCAACACGACCGATGTCGACGGGTTCCGATTTGACGCGGTCAAACACGTTCAGGCAGGATTTTTTCCTGACTGGCTCAATGACGTACGCAAAGTCAGCGGCAAGCGGCTGTTTGCCGTTGGAGAATACTGGTCATACGAGATTGAAGCGCTGCACCACTTTATTGAGCTAACCGGTGGTGATGTTGCCCTATTTGATGCACCTTTGCACCTCAACTTCAGTATTGCGAGCAATGCTGGCAGCGACTACGACATGCGCACTATTTTTAATGACTCTCTGGTACAAGACCAGCCGGCCTTGGCCGTTACCCTGGTTGATAATCACGACTCTCAACCCTTACAGTCTCTGGAGTCTGTTGTAGAGCCCTGGTTCAAACCGTTAGCCTACGCGCTCATTTTGCTGCGCCGAGAAGGCTACCCATGCGTTTTCTATGCTGACTACTACGGCGCTCACTACAAAGACCAAGGCACCGACGGCGGCGAATACGAAATCTGGCTCGATAGCCATCAGTGGCTAATCGATAAGTTTTTGGGAGCCCGCCGCCAAAATGCCTACGGAGACCAATACGACTACTTCGACCATGCCAACACCATCGGCTGGACGCGCCTGGGGACAGAAGAATTTCCCGGCGGCATGGCGGTCGTCATCAGCAACGGAGACGATGGCGAAAAGTGGATGGAAGTGGGTCAAGCAAATCGGACCTATGTTGATTTGACCGAGCATATTAACGACCCGATTACGACTAACGACGAGGGCTGGGCTCACTTCCGCTGTAATGCAGGCTCAGTATCGGTTTGGGTGCCTGAAGACAAAGCTGGCTAAGCAAAACACGAAGACAGAACAAAAACGGCTGCCAAGGCTTGCGATCGCCCTTAGGCAGCTTTTGTCTACGTCACAATTGAGCACTGAGTAGAGGAGGCACTAGATGTCTGCGAGCAATCCTAAAAAGCAACCTGGATTTGAAAAACCAGACAACGAAGCACCGCTCTCCAAAAAGACACTGACAGAAGGCAGAGAAGACCAATCCCTTCATCGACGGCCTTTTCTAGCACTCGTACGCTTTTACCTACCTCAAAGCATTCACCGTATTGTCATTGGCACAGCCCGCACGCTAGGGCGAATCTGGTCTGTGAATGGCGGCGAGTGGCACTGGCTAGACGAAAAACCCATCGCACTCAAGCTGCTCAACCGCAGCCTGTGGAAAGGAGCCAATCCGTCTTTAAGCTATTACATTATGCTGTTCATTTCAGGCGTGATTGCAGCGCTTGGACTACTGGCAGACAGCACAGCAGCCATTATTGGCGCGATGATTGTAGCACCGCTGATGGGTCCGATTGTGGCGATGGCCTTTGCGATTACGATTGGCAACCGGCGATTGCTCAAGCAGGCAGGGCTCTCGGTGCTAACCGGCTCGCTGTTGACTATCTTTACGGCCTATCTCATTTGTGAAATTCTAGGGATTGCAACGCTTAACTCAGAGATTTTACAGCGAACGCAGCCGACGCTGATTGACTTAGTGATTGGGCTAGCAGCAGGCGCAGCAGGTTCGTTTGCTAAGACGAGGAGAGAGATTGCAGATGCTTTGCCGGGGGTGGCGATCGCAGTAGCCCTGGTTCCACCGCTCAGCGTTATTGGCATCGGCATCGCACTGGGCTCGCAGTCAGTCACTGTTGGCTCTACGCTACTGTTTCTGACTAACCTAGGCGGTATTATCCTCAGCAGTGGTCTCGTCTTCATCTGGCAAGACTATGGGTCCGTGCGCAGAGCCAAAAAAGGACTCACGGCCTCTACGATTGTGGTGCTTTTATTAGGCATTCCGCTTGGTTTCTCCATGCGTGACCTGATTATCGAAGAGAAAACGCGCTCCTTAGTCAGCAAGCTAGTCCGAGAAGAAACCCATACCTTCAAAGATACTGACGTTCGTAAACTCAGCGTCGACTCGCGAGGCCAAGATCTCGCTGTTACGCTCGAAGTTGCCGCACCAGAAGGCGCCGTTTCTCCAACCCAAGTGGACTTAGTACACAAGTTTTTGGAAAGCGAATTGGCGCGGCCTATCTCGCTAGATGTCAGCATTTTTCCGGTGCAGGAGTACTCCATAAGGCGAGAACCATAAAGCCTGAACGTAGGTCAAAGCAAACGCTAGCAGGACGAACGTCAAAAGACATTCACCCCAAACAACAACTTTCCGCCTTGAACAACAAGATCGCTTAACAGTGCGATTAGCGGTGTTTGGAGAAAGACGCCGTAATAGAATTCTCCAACCGTCGCAGTCCTTCGGGCGCATTCGGATCAATTTGCAAATCCGTCACGTAGTCATAGCTGAATCGCTTCACGCTAGGCAGCACGCCTACTTCTTCAATGGAGCGATTCTGCACGCCTAGGTTGCGCAGCAGGTAGCGGTTCGCCTTTTGCGCCAGTCCACGGCGGCGCTGCAAAGGGGCCTGACAGCTTGTAGTGGGCGACACCTTCATCGAAACCAAGGCCAGCCTTCAACTGAATCATTGAAGCCGCTTTCTAATATCGGTATTAGAAAGCGGCTATTTGTTCCCACCCATACATTTTAAAGAACCGAAAATTCAGGGCTTTTGGCTACATAATCGTTATAAAAAGTTATGCCGAATACGTCATCGCTTCGCCATAAAGTGGCATTCCTAACGTCTGCGGCGTCACAATCAACTGGCGGCGGTGCACACTCAACCAGCCTTCATCTTTAAAGTCGCGCAGCAGGCGAGTCACCGTGACGCGAGTTGTGCCAATAATGGTCGCAAGCTGATGGTGAGTCAAGCGAATCTTAATCCGAACGCCGTTGGGGCCCACTTGGCCAAAATCTTGCGCCAGCTGCATGATCAAACTGCGCAGGCGATCGGTTACTAGGCGCTTACCCGAAAAGGCCAACCAGGCCTCTGACTGCTGCAAACGGCGCACCATTTGGGGAAACAGCGCCGCTGATAAAGTAGGGGTTGCCTCGATTTCTGCTATGGAGAGTGGCAGCAGGTCAGTATCGCTCAGCGCGGTCGCCCAGTAGGGATGCAAGTTTGTGAGTGCCGAACCAAAGGCCATTGAAGGGCCGCACAGCCCAACGATGGTTTCGTTACCATCGGAGTGAATAGTGTGTAGCTGAACAATACCCCGACAAATAATGTAGAGATGGTTGGACTGTAGCGGAATCGTGAGACCCGCCGTGTAGGTAATGAGCGATCGCTCTTGATAGAGCTGCTCCAGCTGGTCGAGCTGCGAGTTCGCAAGTGGGCTATGTGACGGCTGCGTTTGCGCGGAAGTAGTAACTTGCAAGACGAATTAAACCCCTAATAGCTTCTATCGTTAAGAGCATAATTAGGCATCGGCATTAACCCTAAAGAAAGGGAAGGTTAAGAGAACGGAAAACTTCTGTATTTTCTCTTACAAAGTTTTGGTCATCCGGTTATCTTTTCGCCCCTTTTTTCCGCTGCCAGCCTACGATTAGGCACTGGCAGGCTGACCTCAAATCCGCCATAAAAGAAGCCGTCGGTTCAATCGCTTTCTAGCCAACAGGCGCGAGCTTTCGGACATCGCTCACCTGCCCAGTCACCGCTGCTGAGACCACCATAGCCGGACTCATGAGCAGCGTTCGACCCGAGGCAGACCCCTGCCGCCCTTTGAAGTTGCGATTAGAGGAGGAGGCGCTGATCTGTGTACCTTTCAGCTTGTCAGGATTCATAGCTAAGCACATCGAACAGCCCGGTTCACGCCACTCAAACCCTGCCGCCTCAAAGATCTTATCGAGACCTTCAGCTTCGGCTTCTACCTTTACCCGCTCAGACCCTGGAACCACAAAAGCCTTAACCCCCGACGCAACCTGACGGCCCTTAGCAATGCGAGCCGCCTCCTGCAAATCGCTCAGGCGACCGTTGGTGCAGCTCCCGATGAAGCACACATCAATTTTGGTACCTGCTAGCGACTGCCCCGGAGAAAGCTGCATGTACCGATACGCTTCTTCAGCGATGGGTCGCTCGTCTTCTGGCATGGTGTCAGGCGTGGGAATCGATTCATCGACGCCAATCCCCTGACCGGGCGTAATGCCCCAAGTCACGGTGGGCGCAATCTCAGCCGCGTCAAAAATCACCACATCGTCATACTCGGCGTCGGCGTCACTACGCAAGCTCTCCCACCAGGCGACGGCCTCATCCCACTGCTGCGCTTTAGGTGCAAAGTCGCGGCCCTTTATATAGTCGTAAGTCGTTTGGTCAGGGTTAACGTAACCACACCGCGCACCCCCTTCAATCGACATATTGCACAGGGTCATGCGCCCTTCCATAGAGAGGCTCTCAATAGCGCTTCCCGCAAATTCGTAGGCAAATCCGACCCCGCCTTTTACCCCTAGCTTACGGATAATGTGCAGCACAATGTCTTTGGCATACACGCCTTCGGGCAGCTCGCCGTTTACTTCAATGCGGCGCACCTTGAGCTTGGCTAGCGCCAGGGTTTGGGAAGCGAGCACGTCGCGGACTTGGCTGGTGCCGATACCAAAGGCGATCGCGCCAAAAGCCCCGTGAGTAGACGTATGACTATCCCCACAGGCAATCGTCATACCCGGCTGCGTCAGCCCCTGCTCCGGCGCAATGACATGCACAATTCCCTGGTTGCCCGAACCCACATTAAAAAAGCGAATGCCGTGCTCTTTTGTATTGGACTCCAGCGCGCTCATCATTTTCTCGGCCATCGGGTCCGCAAAAGGCCGCGACTGATCTTCGGTTGGCACAATGTGGTCCACCGTTGCCACCGTGCGCTGAGGATACATCACCTTCAAGCTGCGCTCGTTTAACATGGCAAAAGCTTGGGGACTGGTCACCTCATGAATCAGGTGCAGGCCAATAAACAGCTGAGTTTGGCCAGAAGGCAACGTGCCTACGGTGTGTGCATCCCAAACTTTGTCGAAGAGTGTGCCTTTGCTCATAACGATAATCGGGCGCCTAAGCGCTGGAAAAGGACTATAGCGAATCGATTAACTATAGTAGACTATGTAGCCCTTATCAGGCGCCAGTCACACATCGATAGAATCCACGCAAAAGGTAAAACCAAAGGAAGCGACTTAGGTTCTTTTGATCCACAAACAGAAAAATTCTGCTTTCTATTCAACCCTCGAAATCAATTGTGGGCAGAACATTTTCGACTTGAGATGGGTCGCATTAGTGGCCGTACGTCAGAAGGTAGAACCACACTTACTTCAGTGTGCTTTTGATATCGATCGCTTCCCTTCCATGTAGGCCAAGTCAAACAGTGACTCTAGCTGGACATGAGTGCCTCGAATCGGGCAAATTACAGCTTTCCCCCACTCTAGATACTCATCAATTCGAGCAGTCGGCCAGCCGTCGGGCGGTGCATCAACGGTGTCGCGGATATTGGATATTTTGTCTGCGAGTTTTACGAGCTTGGCGCGATCGCTCAAACGCCCCGCATGCTCAATCTGCTGCTGCTTACGCTCAGCTTTGGGCAAAGACTTATCATCGGTCACCTCAGCCACCACATTGCGTACCGCAAGGCCAAAGTGCTGCTCAAGCTCATCAAGCGTTGTATCGGTGTCTTCAACCGTGTCGTGTAGCAGTGCGGCCATCAGCACAACTTCATCGGTCACACTCGCTTCGTTGAGCAAAATATTGGCCACGTCAATCGGGTGGTTGATGTAGGGCGTTTGGCCGACGTTTTTGCGTCTTTGGTCGCGGTGCTTGCGGGCGGCAAAGGTGAGCGATCGCATAAAGTCTGCACTCATTACACGGGGAAGCTTTTCATCAGCGTCCATATTTTCATCAGCACTATTTGAGGGAACGGCGTTTGATGGAACAACAGTAGAGAAGTCGGTCATCGTCATAGGTCCAGCCCGCACAGAAAATAGATGTGATGAGACATCATACGGCCCGTCCATTAGGTGTTCGGGAAATCTAGCCAAAGATCCATTGAATTAGCAAAGAAAGACTTCCCAGAAACGAATAAAC
>JBCBDN010000002.1:0-48391 GCA_038529685.1 Cyanobacteria bacterium J06598_1
GGCCGCAGACTTATCGATTGCCAGTGTGTTTGAGCTAGGCCCAGGGTCTGTGCTTACAGTTTTAGTTCTGATGCTGGTGGTTCGCCCCGTCAACGTGTGGGCCTGCACACTCAATAGCGGTCTCAACTGGCGACAAAAAGCTTTTATGAGCTGGATTTCACCGAGAGGGATCGTTTCAGCTTCAGTCGCTTCTCTATTCGCTATTTTGCTCACAGAACGGGGCATCAACGGTGGCGACTCTATTAAAGCGCTCGTATTTTTGACCATTATCATGACGGTGTTTGCGCAAGGGCTGACCGCCCGCAGTTTGGCCCAAGCGTTAGGCGTCACCTCCAGCAGCGCCACAGGGGTCGTGATTGTAGGCTGTAATCCACTTGGACTAACGATTGGCCGGCTGTTCAAAGATCGCGGTGAGTCGGTCGTGATTATTGATACTGACAATGATGCCTGTGAAGCGGCGGAAGCAGAAGGCTTTGAGGTCTATGTAGGCTCTGCAATGAATGAAGAAATATTAGAAGATGCCGGACTGAGCTCCATTGGCACCTTTCTGGCCATTACCAACAATGGGGAGGTCAATTCTGTGATCGCGGAGCGGGCACAAGAAGAATTTCAGCCACCCAGAGTTTTCGCCGTTTTACCGCGAAAGGAAGCGGGTCAAAAAGCTAAAAATCGCGGTGAACTGCGGACCCCCCGCCTACCCGTTAAGCAGTGGAATACGTTCATTAAAGACGACGCGGTACAAACAGACACCTACGACTTTACGGAGGAAGCGATCGCACTCCAAAGAGAACAAGTCAACAAACTCATCGAATCGGGGGACATGGTGCCGCTGATTACAGAACAAGACGGCAAAGTAGAAGTTATGCTCGACGAGATCGAATGGCAAGCAGGCAGTCGGCTCACCTATTTACTCCACGACCCGACTCCGCAGCTGATCAAGCGTCTGTCAGGAGCCCGCAAACCTTCTAGACAAATCGTCAAGCCCACAGCAGAAAGTCCAAGAGCAAACAGCAATGCCGCAAACACCGAGAAGGCGACCAAGCAAGACAACACCAAACTAATTACCCCCAAGCAAGCAAGCGGTCAGTCAACAGCACCTTCAAAAATAGAAACCAAGGCAACAGAAAACCCATCAGACAAGCAAGGCGAGCATCAATAAAGTCGGGCATTTCCATCCAGGCCTACCCAAGCCACTGACTCCAGTCTTTCACGACTGACGGCGACCCATACCAAGCTGCGTTTTGGCGCGGGGAATGAAGCACATCATCCACTACAACATTGCGCGCACCTTCCAAGCGAGCCGCAGACAAGGGAACAACACCATCGCCCCATACATCGCTTTTACCCACCGTTAATCGATAGCTATTGAGCGTAAACCAGTCCGCTTTTTTGCCGTTCACGGCCTTACCCGCAATACAGACATAGTCAATGTCGTCATAAAACGCACCTGGGTAAGTCTGATTGACAAAGTCAAGGTTCTTTCGGGTCCAGCGCTCTTTGCTGACATGGGGGGTGCCTAACGTTACGAGCGTATTGACATGGCCTCTAGCTGGACGCGGGAAGGTCCGATTTACATCGCTAGCGTGCACGTCGTAGGGCCGCTCGCCCAAATAAATTCTGGCAATCCAGCCGCCAGCCGAGTGCCCTACTAGGTTAATTTCATCGCAGTTGTGATCAATCATCGCCCTTTGCGCCGTAGCATCTAGCGCTTTGATGATGTTGATCACAGAACGCCCGCCAATAGTCGGGAGCCAATCGTACCGATGCAGCGGCACGGTTACCGCAGGGAAACCGGCTTCAACAAGTGCTGCTTCCATTTCTTCGTAGGGCTGAGCATTCGCCAGATATCCCGGTAAAATTACCGTGGGTAAAGCCATAGACATCAAGTCAGAAAATCAATCAAAAACGTTGCCGAGTAAGCATCTCAAAATCATTCATACCAATACCAAGCCACCAATACCAGACCGTCAAGACCCAGCTAGCTATAGCTCGGCGCATATAGGTTGATACATCTGTGGGCGCTGAAACTTACAAAGAGCCGCAGCTGTGGGCGCGAGCAAAGCCTTACTTAGCGCTTAGTATTAAGCTTATACCTTAGACGACAGAACACTTTGCAGAAACCTTCCACCGTCTCAAACAGCACACCTAATTTAGCCGAAACTGACTCAAGCGCAACTGATTCAAGCACAGCCCTAGGAACGCTCTATGGTATCGGCGTTGGCCCTGGCGATCCAGAACTCATCACCGTCAAAGCGCTCAACTGCTTACGCACTGCTCAGGTTGTAGCCTTTCCTGCCGGACTCAATCAGCAACCGGGCGTAGCCGAAAGATCCATAGAACGCTGGCTCTGCGAGCAACAGCAGCGACTGCCGCTCACGTTTCCATATGTACAAGACCCGGCCCAGCTCAAAGCCGCTTGGCAAACCGCTGCCGAGCAGGTGTGGCCTCACTTGCAGCAGGGTGATGTCGTGTTTGCCTGCGAAGGTGATATCAGCTTTTACAGCACGTTCACTTACTTAGCTGAAGCGCTACAGCAACAGCATGCCGAGGCAAAAATAGAAGCGATCGCCGGCATCTCTTCCCCAATGGCCGCCGCCGCTGCCCTAGGGATTCCCTTGACCAGCCAAGCCGACAAACTGGCCGTTCTCCCAGCCCTATACACCGTAAGCCAGCTGGAGTCAGTGTTAGCTTGGGCTGACGTTGTCGTTTTAATGAAAGTCAGCAGCGTTTATGCCCAGGTGTGGAAAGTCCTCAAAAAGCATCACCTCTTAGAGCAAAGCTACGTGGTGGAAAACGCCACCAGAAGCAATCAAATCACTTACGCTGGACTCAACGAGCAGCCCAATCTAACCCTGCCGTATTTTTCAATCATGATTGTGAAGTGCACCTAGCGTATATAGAGCGTATATAGATAGTGAGACATCGTCAGCACGCCCAATAGAACTGGCCCACTCACTAGGCAACATAAAGACACAAATCGCCTACGCTTAAGTAGTGGGCTTGCCCCATAGATACGAGATACCTTCTTAAGCTCGGCATCTAAAACCTGCGCACTTTGCGCTTAACCGCCTCCGCTTTTTGAATCGACATGGCTATCCCCTCTCGCTTTCTAAAACCCGCTAATAAGCCAACCAAAGGACCTAGAAAATCCTCTTGGAGAATCAACCCGACATTTGTCGGCGTTTTGCTCTCCATCGGTGCACACGCGCTAATTATTCTGTTCGCTCCGCGTGCCAACTTTTCCTTTGCCGCCCTTAGCGAAGCCGCGCAACAGCAGGACTTGGAAGAAACGATAGTCCCTGTCGTTGAGCTAACCCCAGCAGAACGGAGCCGGCTTCCAAGCTTTGCTCAGCCGCGTCGACTGCCGCCAACACCCACAGGGCTAGACAGCCTATCACTCCCTTCCGGGCTACCCAACGTTTCGAGAACGCCACTGCCACCTAGAAGAAATACTAGAAACAATCAGACGGCCACAAGCACCGCAAGACGGCTACCTTCTGCGACGACTTCCAACCAAGCCAGACAGCGACTACAGCAAAACTTCAGAAGAGCCCCCCTCTCCTCAGGCTCTAGCTTTGACCCGAATAGCGTGCGCAATCGCGATACGCCTCGAACGCCTAACGCTTCAGAATTCGTTCAAATTGATCCTTCCGGACTGCCCATACTAGGGAATCCGGACAATGTTGCTGTAGCACCCGTTCCATCAGGTGATTCGACTAACAACAGCCCATCAAGCAATGGCGGTTCTGCAAGCGACCTAGAAACGACAACACCTTCAGGTGATTTGCTAGCAGAGGTCATCGCCAGACAGAATGCTGACAACGCCGAAAGCAGCACCGGCGCACAAGGTGGCATTGAAACCCCTCCTCTGGAAAATGAAACGGAATCTGGCACTGAAATTGCGATTGAAACAGAAGCCGTTGAACCTGCCCCTGCACAGGGCAATCCCAGACGGCTACTAGATGCCTACGAATACGATCCGGCAGGTGTTGATGAGGAAACCGCAGCAGAAAATTTGCAGGCGTGGCTCGTGGCAACTGCTGAAAACAAAAGCAACCTAGAAACAGGTAACGCCGAACTCACTATCGATTCGCAGTTCAAAGTTTGCAAAGACAACGCACCCGCCAATGGGCTCATCGGGGTTATCGTCAATCCAGATGGCAGCCAAGAAGACGCCAAGGTGCTTAAAAGCATTGGCTACGATGTACTCAACCGGCAGGCGCTGTCTGCAGTTGAATATACAGATTTTGGACAACCTGAGCGACCCACCCAATACCAAGTGGTGGTGGACGTAGTTTATGAGCCCGAGGGCTGTGTAGAGTCGCTCCCAGAAGTAGAAGGAGAAACGACAGAAGCACCGTAACGAAATTGGCCTCCAAATAACTCATTTAGCAAGCTCAAAACATGCTGCTTACTCATAATGTTTAAGTAGCGTTACTTTTGTTTGCTCAATGTTCATAAAAGCGTTGGATAACTTAGCACTGTATTAATGTTTATATATACGGTTGTTAAGGTTCTATCGCCTTTTACGCACTATGAAAACAGTCAAAAAGTCAGGTCTAGGTCAGTCGATCGGGTTAGGACTATTGCTAATCGCAGGATGTGTGGGTCTAATGACATTGATGTCTACCCTGTCTTAGCTCGTCTTTGTTATGAGAGCACAGACTCACTTTGTTGTGTATAGCACGAAGCACTACAACAAGATCTGTTATAGCAAAGCGCGGATGCATAACGCCAAGGCGAGGCAAGGCCAACGCACTTTGTTATGCGCTATGCGCTCTACATAGTAAGGGTTGTAACTGTTCGTAGTGTCTAAAGCTAAGCGCGGAAGGCTATAAGCAATCACAGCCAATTCCCAATCAGCGTAAACGGCGCCCACCGATACGGATGCTCATTCACAAAATCCTCAGATTCAATCATTGCAATCTGCGCCTTGCGCAACGCCTCAGCCTTCGTCATCTCCGGACGCTGCAAATTGTCATAAAACCCAGCAATCAGCTGCGCAGAAGACTCATCGCTCACCGACCACAGCGTCGCGATCGCACTCCTCACGCCAGCTCGAATCGCCACCCCAGCGAGCCCCAGCGTCGAGCGGTTATCCCCAATCGCCGTTTCACAAGCCGTCAACGTCAACAGCTCAATCGGCTCACGCGTGGGCCCACTTGCAGAGCGAATCAGCTCATCTAGCTCACTGATCGTCAGCGTTTCATTCACCTGCCTGTCCTCACCCGCCACAGTGCCAGGACGCTTAGCCCCCGCCACCACAAAATTATCTGCCGGGTCAAAACCAAACGTTCCATGTGTCGCCATATGCAAAATCCGATAGTCCTTCTTCGCCAGCTGCTGACGCAAGGCCGCCAAAGAAAAGTCTTCATTCAGCAGCGTTTCACTATTCGGCAGCTGCTCAGCCAATACACTCAGCTCCTGCTCCACAGAAGGTAGCGCTCCAAAAGTACTGCCCGGCACCTCAGGCCGCGTGCTTACCCCCATCAACAAAGCGCTCAACGAAGCGGGTCTTTTCACCTTCTCTGGCTCAGTAAGCGTCAAACTAGGCGTCGTCGCCACCGCAAACTTTTCAATCAGGTAGCGATCGCCATCGTGCAGCGCCGCCATCGGCACACTTCGCAACAGGCCATCATTCACAAACACTAGCGTTTCCACACCGGCCAAATCTTCTTCAAATGGCGCAATCAACCACTGATACAGCCGCTGCGAAAACGTATAGTCATAGTCAGAAATATACTCGCTTCTCCCTAGCTCTAACTCTCTTCTGAACTGGTTAATAGCCTCTGACATCTCCTGCTCATCAATCACCGTTTGAGAGATCTTTTTCCGCCCGTCCGGCAAACTCATAATCACCGCCAGCTGCTTCACGGTTCCAGCAGCAGATGGCTTCGCAGCAGCCCTCTCACCAATTTGCTCATCAACCCCCAAAATCGCCGTACTAATCACCGCCGTCGCATTGTCACTGCCTACCGCATCAACCCGCGCCGCCACCGGCGTAATCACACAGTCATTGGCAAAATAGCTCTGTAGCTCAGCCACCTTCAGCGAGTCAAGCGTCACCAGCGTCGTATCAATTTCATCAAAAGCCTGCTCGCCCTCGCGCACCAGCACCTCGCTCGGCACCTCCCGCAAATTCAGCGCTGCATACTGACGATAAATCGGCTCCACCGTATCGCGAAAGTCAAACTGCAAGTCGCGATTGGCGTTGAGGATATCGCTACGAATTTGTTCTAATAGCGCGATCGCCTGACTATAAGACTGAGCTGCCCCCGTCAAATTCCCTTGCGCTCGAAAAATGCGCCCCATCTGCCACGCCCACAGATAAAGGCTGTCTTTAGCATCTAAGCCTTGGTCAGCCTCTAACCGAGCTTTCTGCGTAGTCACCAAAGCCGCCTCGTACTGGCCAGCCCTTTCCTGCAAGTTGCCCAGCTTGCCCAGCGCAAAAGACTGCACACGCGCATTGTCAATCGCGATGCCTGTAGCCAGCGCCTGATCAAGCAATTGGGTAGATTGCGTCAAATCTGCGGGCGGTGTGGCATTCAGTAAAGCCTGCGATTGCCGGACATTAGCCGGTTCTAATAGATCAGCTAGCTGAATAGCAGCAAATGCTTTGGGCAGTGAATCGGGTAAGTCTGCTAAGAGCGTCAGCGCGATCGCTCTCTGTTGCTGCGCCGCACTCACACTGCCCATTCGTTCATAGGCCGGAATCAGGCCAAGCAGTGATCGCATTTTTCCAGCCACATCCGCTTGAGCTACCGCCAGCTGATAGCTCTGTTGAAAATTCTCAATCGCCTTCGTATTAAACGCTTCAGCCTTAGCCTGCAACGGTCTCGCCGCTCGGCTATCGCCCCGCCCCTGCGCCTCACTAGCCCGCCGGTAGTTTACCTGCGCCAAACTCACCGATGTATTGGCCAAGCTGTTGTGAATGGCCATCTGCAAGGCCGAATGGCCACTATCCACGCTGAGCGTATGGCCCCGCTCCAAATAAGCCAGCGACCTTTCACCATCGCCCATCAGCCGGTAAGCTTCGCCCAAACTCCCTAGCGCCGCCAGCTGAGCCACCGGGTCAGCCGAAGCCTCCGCCAGCTGTAGGGCACTGCCGGCTTCACATGGGTCGATATCGCTACCGCAGAGGATTGCGATCGCCCGTCGCTGCTGTCCTAGCCGCGTATAGGCCTGCGCTTGTTCCGTCATCAACCGGCTCACGCTCTGAGCGTTTTCCAGTCTTTGAGCCACTGCGATCGCCTTTTCCCAATAGCGAATCTCCTCTGCCGTCTGCCCAATTTGCTGATAGGCCCGTGCTAAGTTCTCACTGACAATCGCCAAAGCAGACAGATCTTGCGTCGAATCATAGACCTCGTAAGCTGCTTGCCAAGGTGCGATCGCCGCTACAAAGTCACCTGCCTGGTAGCGATCTACGCCTGTTTGCACCAGCTCACGAACCTCTGTGGACTGAGCTTCTGTCGACTGAACTTCTATTGTTTGAGCAATGGAGGTTTGAGCAATAGATGCCTGTGGGGAAAACCCACCTAACCCAACAGTAGAGAACAGCGCACAGGCACAAAGTGTCAGAAAAGAGCGGCGGGGACGAAGCCGAAAGCGGGAGCGGTGCATGAGGGAAGCTCCGAAAAGGGGGAGAATCAACAAACCAGGGATAACTATCTGTCGATAATTTTCATTCACACTATCAGACACTCTCAAATTTTCAGCATCAAGGTTACTTTATTCAAGGTTTGCTCAAACTATTGCAAAGTCTTTGTAGACACGCCACCTGCTCACGTCAACAGTCGCACTTGCCAAAAGCAAAGAAACTAGCCACAAAGAGACTAACCACAAAGAGACGATGCCAAAGAAATCTCATGTAGCCGCAAAGACAGCGATTGACTCGTAATGGTTTCTTTACTTTTCCAGTGCTTCTGAGTGCCAATCGCGCTGTTATCAGGAATCTCGTAAGCTGCAAAGTCAGACTCAATCAAAGCGATTGCCATTGCTCGTCGTACAGCCTTATCCAAATCGACAAAACCGTAGCCCGTATACTGGTCGTAACCTTTCTTTCCAGTATCAAATGCAGTTTTCAACAAAATATTGCGAACCTCTACAGCTGACAAATATGGATTGACGCTCCACACCAGAGAAGCCGCACCTGACACATGGGGCGTAGCCGCTGAAGTCCCACTGAAACGCTTTCGCCAGCCAAACTTGGTATGGGCATTCGCTTTCCCAGTTGAACAAGCCGACGGCATGCAAGAGGGCGCCATCAGGCTCAAACCCACACCATAGTTAGACCATTTGAAGCGATCGCCCAAATTAGCCACCGGTTCTTTTTTGTAATCAGGCGACCCCCAAGCGGCCCCTACCGCCAGTACATTCTTGTAGCGTCGCGCCAACGACGCCGGATGCGACAGCTTACGAACCCCTGCATTGCCCGCAGCGAAAACAAAAAGAGCCTCCTCTTCATGCTGTTCAATTAGCTGCTCAAACCGATTGCTCGGCTCAAAGTTCTCTGCGCTCAAATTCACCACTAAGCGCTGTCCTTGAATTCGAGCGCGTTGCAGCATTAGCCACGTCGCCTCAGCCAAAGAAAGATCTCCTTTGTTAGCGTCCAGTACATCTATATGAAACGTATCAGACGCCCAGTTTATACCGCTAATGCCTTTTTGGTCATTCGTCGCGGCGCTAATAATACTCTGTACGGCAGTCCCATGTGAATCAGGCATCGCACCGCTATCTCCTTTCACATTGCGGTGGTAGTTATCCTTCACATTATTCTTTATGCAGAACAGTTTACCCGACCGTAGGCCTGGATGAAATGTACGACGAGCGTGGCAATAGCCTAGCCCCGTGTCTTGAACCCCAATCAAAACTCTGGAGCTACCCTGGGTAAAACGCCAAGCCGTATGCGCACCTATCATGTGCAAATTCCACTGTGACTTGAACTGAGGATCATTCGGGTTCACTGTCAGCACCAGCACAGCATCGGCAAATTCTACAATGTCTAAGCCTTCAAACAGAATGCGAGAGCCATCGTCAAACGTCAGCGCATCAAAAACGCGATCGCCATTTCCAGTGTTGTAAATTTCGCCCTTGCACTCAGCCGAAGACCACGTTTTAACCGTGCTAATAGTGCGATCACTCAAATCCAAACAGTCATACCGACCGCGACCATATTCCACATTGCCACCACCAGAAATCACGACAAAAGGCTGGCCTCGGCGAACCGTAAATCGGTCGGCACCTAGCGAACCCGAAACGTGATACTTTTTGCTACAAAATTCGGTTAATCTCTTCCAAGGAGCAAACAAGTTCTGAGTCATGTCGCGGTTCTCTCAACGAATCTATATCGTCAAGATACGGGGACGATCCTTCGAGTTCACGCGTAGTTCACGCTAACCCACCTGCACAGAACAGAGAGGCTACTTGCACAAATCGGCAACCGTCACAGTCGGCCTTTATAAAATATGAAATGCAGCCGATAACAATACGTCTTGATTCAGAGCCCCGGAATCGGGGACGGGGGCCTCTGAATGACTTTCGATATCTTCTAGTTAAGATATCTTCTGGTTAATTAGACTGCGCTACTTAGCGTTACAACGATTATTCTCGCATCGTCAGCGGTAGCAAAATCTCAAACTCCGTGCCCGTTGTTTGCGCCGCTTCAGGCAGCACGTCCTCTGAAGCATGCACCGAGCGCAGCCAAAACTTGCCCCCGTGCTTCGCCGTCACAATCCGATAGCTCATCGCTAGCCCAGTCTCTTTTCGATAGCGACTTTTTGTCGAAAAAGACTCCAAAATCTGTGCCTTAGTCTCAGGTGGAATCCCCGGCCCGTTGTCACTAATAATAATAGACACCCAGCGAGACTCTTCTGGTGTGCCTGTGAGTAAAAGCTGATCGGCACAGACACAGGTTGTCACTGTAATCTGTAGCGGCTTAGCAGGGTCAACAGCAGCAGCAGCATCGTAGTCATTCATCTGCACTTGAGAAAGCAGCGCATCAATCGTGTTGGTAAAAATATT
Organism: Cyanobacteria bacterium J06598_1; assembly: GCA_038529685.1. Taxonomy (GTDB): domain Bacteria; phylum Cyanobacteriota; class Cyanobacteriia; order Phormidesmidales; family Phormidesmidaceae; genus Phormidesmis. The sequence continues at coordinate 10,021 of JBCBDN010000002.1, forward strand.
CATAAACACCTGAGACAGCTGCCCTGAAAAGCAGGGCACTGGCGGCAGCTTGCCATAGCTATGCTCAATCGTAATCGGTGTCGTTAGGCGGCTTCTTAACAGTCGAAGCGTGCTATCTATTAGCGTATTCAAGTCCGTCGGGCGAGGATGAACCGCGTCAATATGACAAAAGTTTTGCAGACTTGTCGCCAGCTGTCGTAGCCGATGTGCCCCGCCCCGCGCACTCTTAATCGCCGCCGGTAAGTCGCTGCGCAGATAGTCTATTTCAATCTCTTCTTTTAGCGCCAAAATCTCTTCTGACGGTTCTGGCAGCACAGCTTCATAGGCCATCAGCAATTCATGCTGCTGCTTGGCGTAGTTGGCAATGTAGCTCAAGTTCCCCCAAATAAAGCTCACTGGATCCAAAATTTCGTGGGCAACCCCGTCGACCAAACGACCCAGAGAGGCCATCTTTTCACTCTCTAAGATTTGCATTTGTAGCCGTTCATAGCGGATTTGCGTTTCAATACCGCGAATGTGCCAGTGAGCTACATTGAGCGCGTTGGCATCTAGGACCCGGTAGGTCTGTTCTGCGTGCTCTTCTGCACCCTCTTCCACAGCCGCTTCAGGGCGAACGGCCTCCCGCTGCACAACAATAATTGGTTCGCTTTGCCGGTCAATCGGTCGCCTTAGCGCCTGCTGCGCTGCGCTCAAAATGTCCACATTGCCTGCCATCGTCAGCGGCTCCTGCTGCGGCTGTTTCAGCACAACACAGACCGGACTATCAATAAAGTGAGGAACTTTTGCCGTATGCAGCAAACAGTCTAAGCACTGCTGGCGAGAGAGCAGTTTTACATCATGCGGATTGAGCGGATCTACCCCAGTCACAATCACACCGGGTAGGTTTGGCGCGCGCGTAAAGTGATCTACTAGGTCGCGGAGGCTACAGTCAGCTGTGACGGTAAAACTGTGCAGGGGTAAATCCCTCAAAACAGAATGAATGCCCAGAGACTTTTGGTTACCCATACCTAGGGTAGGATACTTCGGGGGCGAGGCGATGAGTTGCATAAACAGGTGACTAGCGCAGTTGTTCAAGCGGCTGCTACAGACCTGGCAAATCAAGCCCGCTACAAAAAAACAGAAAGAAAAGCTAACGCTGAGCTAGGTGAAATTGTGGACTCATTGTGCCCGTAAGTTAAAGGCAATGTAGGATAGAAAGTAAGGTTTTTTGAAATGTTATTGCTTGCAAAAAGCCGTAGGGAAAAACAGCATGGGCAAAAGCACGAACAGCAAAGGTAACCTATTAGAGAAAGATCTACGTATTGTCTCTTTGATTCCGAGTGCTACTGAGATTGTTGCTCAGCTGGGCTATGGAGAATATTTGGTCGGGCGATCGCACGAATGCGATTTTCCCAGCGATGTTCAAACCCTACCCGTCTGCACCGAGCCTAAGTTCGACCCGGTCGGCACTAGCCGCGAAATCCATGAGCGCGTCACAGAGCTCCTGGCCACCGCACTCAGCGTGTATCGAGTCAATGTGCCGCTACTCGCTAAACTTCGTCCGACCCACATCATCACTCAGGCCCAGTGCGAAGTCTGCGCCGTTAGCCTTAGCGATGTAGAGCAAGCCGTCACCACACTTGCACAGCCAGAAGACACCCCGATTAAAATTGTGTCTTTGCAGCCAGAAAAGCTAGCCGATGTTTGGACAGATATAGCCCGTGTCGCTGAGGCTTTTGAGCCCTTTCAAACGTCTCCTCAAACGGCTAAAGCATCCGCTCAAAAGATGATTGAATCGCTCCAAGCAAGACTGCCCACACCATCTAAAACAAACCAATCTAAAACAAGCCCATCTAAAACAAGCCCATCTAAAACAAGCAGATCTAAAACAAGCCAAGACGAAAAAGACACCCCTAAGAAGGTGGTGTGTATAGAATGGACTGACCCTTTGATGGCAGCGGGAAATTGGGTGCCAGAACTGGTGGCGATCGCCGGCGGACAAGACTGCTGCGGCCAAGCCGGTAAGCACTCCGACTGGATGAGCTGGGAAACCCTCACAGCAGCTGATCCTGACATTATCGTCGTGATGCCCTGTGGCTACGATATGGCCCAAACGCGCACGGCCACAGAGGCTATAGCCACCAGTGCTCAATGGCAATCTCTCAAGGCTGTCAAAAGTAATCAGGTCTACCTCACAGACGGCAACCAGTACTTCAACCGACCGGGGCCTCGGCTAGTGGAATCTGCCGAGATTCTCGCAGAGATTATCCACCAGCAGTCCGCTAATCCAAACCGACATCCCGTCGGCTGGGAAAAGTTCTAGCGGCCCAGCTGGTATTGTAGTTATGAAATTGTTTTCCTAACCTAAAGGCAGTCGAAATATGCCCATCCTCATACAAGAAGTCGCGGGTGCGCCCATTCCCTACGGACTCTTTCTCAACATTATCGGCGTTGTTGGTTTTATAGCCGCTATCGGCATCGGCTCCGTCGCCTGGTACAACTCCAAACGCCCCGCCGGTTGGGAAGGTGCAGAACGGCCTGACATTGTTCCAAAAATTGACAAGGACTAACATGAGCGTTCTTCTTGGCCAACAGCGCCGCAACGCAGTCGGCGCGTTGAACCGCTCTGGTGGTTTTTTCAGCGGCTTTTCTGGTAGTAGGCCTTCCGGCGGTCCTTTTAGTCGTAGTCTGCTGGGCAAGTCGCGCAGCTTACTCGCCGTCGGATGCGTTGCTATTTTGACCGGCTGTCAGCCTACCGTAACCGCACCAGAAGTCCCGATAAAACCGGCTTATGGCACCCTAGAAGAGCTTTTTCAAACAGAGATTGTCAACATCGGATTAGAAGAGCTGGGCTACACGGTTGTCTCTGGCTCCGAAGTCGATTACGACACACTTCATCAGGCGATCGCCAGCGGCTATTTGGACTACACCACCGTTCACTGGAATCCGCTTCACCAAAAGTTTGTAGACGACAGCAACAGCAGTCAAAACCTTATCAGCGTCGGCACCCTCGTTCAAAACGCCATCCAGGGCTACTCCATCGATAGCGCCACTGCCGAGCAGTACCAAATCACTAACTTAGAACAGCTTCAAGACCCACAGATAGCCGCCCTCTTCGACACCGACGGCAACGGTAAAGCCAACTTGGTCGGCTGCGTATCTGGGTGGGGCTGTCGCGACGTCATAGAACATCATTTAGACGCCTACGAGCTACGCGACACCGTCGAGCACGACAACGGCAATTACTTTGCCTTGATCGAACAAGTCATCGACAGCCACAAAGCTGGAGAGCCCATCCTTTACTACACCTGGACCCCGATGTGGCTGAGTAATATTCTCACCCCCGGCGACCAAGTAGCGTGGTTAGAAGTTCCCTTCACGTCGCTGCCACCGAGCTACGCAACAGACACCTCCACCACCGTCGATGGCCAAAACTTAGGCTTTGCTGTTAATCAGATAGAGATTTTGGCCAATCAAGCATTTTTAGCAAGCAATCCCAAAGCCAGAAAGCTTTTTGAAGCCATCGAAATTCCGATCGAGGCCATCAACCTACAAAACCAAAAAATGCGGGCCGGACAAAACACCCCAGCCAACGTCAGAACCCATGCAGAAGAATGGATCAGCGACAATCAAGCCCTGTTCGATGGCTGGGTAGCCGCAGCAAATTCAGCGACAGCAGATTGACCCGCAGCGTATGAAAATTGCTAGCTAGACAACGTCCTTACCTTTAAGCTTGCCAGCCACCTTGTATAGCAAACGTCCTAATGCATTAGCTTACATCTACGCCAAAACATAGATACGCCAAAACATAGATCTCTCCTGTGGTTTGTTGCTCTACCGCAGGCATCAAACCGCGAGACACCTAGCCCTAACAAAAGACCTAGCCCTAACAAAAGGTAGCGCTAGCCCTATTGCGGTAAGCACTCACTATTCGCCGGCGCAGTCAAATCCCAAGTGCGCACGGTGCCGTCATAGCCGCCGCTGACCAATGTGTTGCCGCTATCGCTAAAACCCACCGAATAAACAAACCCAGAGTGGCCCTCTAACGTGCACAGCACCTGGCCTTTCGCCCAGTCCCAAGTTTTAATCGATTCGTCGTAGCTACTGCTAGCCAGCACAGTGCCATCTGGGCTAAAGGCCACATCTGCCACCACAAAATCGTGGCCGTATAGCGTTTGCAGCAGCTCACCCGTTTCCAAATCCCATACGCGAGCCGTTTGATCGTAACTACCGCTGGCCACGTATCGACCGCTGTTGCTAATTGCCAAACTCACAATGCGATCAGCGCCGTCATCTAGCGTCATAATCTGCTGTTGCTGCGCCACGTCCCAAATTTGCAGCAGGCCGTCCTGATCGCCTGTAATCAAAATATTGGCATCAATAGGGTGAAAGGCGATCGCATTGATCATGGGCCCCACACTCACCAGCGTCTCCCACGGCTCAATCGCGCCCGTCTTTGAGTCAGCCGACATCAAAGACCACACCTGTAAGGCGCCTTTACTGCTGCCGCTCGCCATCATGTCCTCTTTGCCATTTACCGCCAAGCTCGAAATCCGGCCTGACTGCCCCTGTACAACCGCAGCGGCCTTACCCGAGGCCACCGACCACAGCGTCAGTTCGCCCGCGCCGCTACCGGTCACCAGCTGAGTGCCCGTTGACGTGAAGGCCAAATCATTCACCCGCCCGCTGTGGGTCAGCGTGATCGCATCCTGGCTATTTCGATTCCAGAGCCGAACCGTATTGTCATAGCTACCGCTGGCCACCAGCGGTGAATTTTGCGCCGCCGCCACCGTCAGCACCGTTGCATCGTGAGTCCCTAACACTTCAAAAGGAGAGGCAGGCGGCGCCTCTGCTGGCGAATCTATTCCCGTACTATCTATGCCTGTGTTGTTAGCCACCAGCCGAGGCGCACCACCTAGCTGATCGGACAGCAGCAAAAAAATACTGCCGACCCCCGTAATCAGCCCAGCAGTGAGTAATACAGCCAAAAACGAAAATAAATTGCGGTTTCTTTGATACATAAGCTCTTTTCTTCTAGAGCGCAAGCTCTTGGTCCCTAATGTACATCGCTTATCCGTGTAATCTCTGAACTCTACAAAAAATTTACGGGGGGACGCGCAAGATAAGCCCAAAGGGTCTTAAGGTAGGACAAAGCATCGTGCTAACTTGATAAATAATTTGAGCAAACCCGCGTCGGATACACGCGGTTCAGCCCTAGGCTAACCACCCTCTCTGGTGCTAAAGGAATAATTCGATGAGGTTTGTATACGACCCCGCCATCACGACCAAAATCGCTCGGATGAAAGAGCGGGTCCGCTGGCAACATCCAACCGTCAAGCAGTTAAACATCGACCAAACCCGCTTTGTCTTAGCCGATGCCAAGCACCCAAACAACGAGACCCAAACCGCTGCGCCACGGGATTTTTCGTTTTTAGTCATTGGCGACAGCGGCACCAGTCGCCATGTAAACGATCCACCCCAGCGCCGAATTACCAAGCTGCTGCTCAAGCACACCGACCAGTGCGATTTTATTTTGCACACCGGAGACGTTGTTTATTTGGTCGGTTCGAGTGAGCAATATCCGGACAATTTTATTAAGCCCTACCGAGAGTTTTTGGTTGGCGGAAACAAACCGCATAAGATCCGATTCGACAAAATGATCTTCAAGCTGCCGCTGTTTCCAGTCCTCGGCAATCATGACTACTACGACCTGCCGCTCCTGTCTGGCGTACTGAGCAAAGCGCTCTTGCCGATCCGTAGGCTGTTGCGCCGCCGGATCAATTTGGATGTTGGCTGGCATGGTTCTTACCAAGGAGAAGCCTATGCCAGAGCCTTTTTAGACTATACCCAGCCCCTGAGCGATCGCCAGCTCAAATCCCATCTAGAAGAGAAGTATTTACCAGACAAGAAAACTTTATTAGCAGAGAAGCCTCTAAAGGAAACACATCCCCCATCACAGGCCGCACCCGCCGCACCCGCCGCACCAACAGATACAGCAGATACAGCAGCCGAGGCCAAACCCACCGCACCGACCCGCTGCCTTCACTATGTTCCCGGCAAGTTCACCCGCCTGCCCAACCGGTACTACACCTTCCACCGAGAAGGCATCGACTTTTTTGCCCTAGATACCAATACATTTAATTCGCCTCAGCCACTGCCAAAAGACGAAACTGGTCAGGCGCTCAGAACGCTGCTAGAAACTCAACGAGACCAGCTCGAAGAGAAAATGCGATCGCTCACCGCAGAATCGCTCACGCTCTCCACCGATAGCTCCGAACAAACCGCCCGCGCCAACAGCCTCTACGGCAAAATGGAGCAGGTCGAAGAACAGCTGCAAGACATTGACAAGCAGCTCAATATTTCTGCGGCGGATGCCACCGTCGATACCGAACAGCTCAGCTGGCTACGCGATCGCCTCATCGCCTCCTGGCAAACCCCTCAAAGCAAAGGCCGCGTTCTCTTCTTTCACCACCCGCCCTACGTCACCGAAACCACTAAGTGGAACCAAGGGCAAACCCTCGCCGTTCGCGCCCGCCTACGCGAAGTGCTCGACCAAGTGCAAAGGGCCGTCGGCAACTACACTCGCCCTCTCGTAGACTTGGTCCTCAGCGGCCACGCCCACTGCTTTGAATACATTCGCACCGTCGAAACCGGGCACGGCGATCGCATCATTCCCTGGGTCGTCTGTGGCGGCAGCGGTTTCAGTCTCCGCCGCCAGCGCAGAGAAGGCCCCAAACTCGAAGAGTACGGTCAGCCCGTTGCCGAATCTCACTTATTTATCGGTCGCGACGGGTACGACAATCGCAAAAGCCGTCCTTATTCGGCCCTTCGTGTAGAAGTGAACTACGACAGCACTCAGCCTGACACCCCGCAATTTACCCTCAAGCCACTCATCGCTGAGCGATATCAGGGCGTCTGGAGAGAACATGAGCTAGACCCCATTGTGCTCCCGCGATAGTCAGAAAGCAGTCAGAAAGCCCGATCGAGAACTGCTCTTAGTCTGCGGAAGCAAGCAAGTCTCAAAGCCTCTACGCCTGGTCTCTACGCCCGGTCTCTACGCCCGTTCCCTACGCCTAGTCCCTACGCCTGCGGGTTGAGCTTATCCATTTCCCACGTCGTGTAGGTTCCAATCGGACTCCATAGGAAGTAGGGAATCAACAACACGGCTGCCCAGCCTGACACCGATAGCAGACTCAACACCAGCAGCAAACAAATCACAAAGCCTGAACCACCCACAAAGCTTGCAGCCTTCAAACTGTGCGACCAAAACAGTACCGGCGTAAACGCGATAGTCACCAGCTCCAACACAATATAGGCCGCCATCCAAGCCCAAGACTGCGTGCGTTCCCACACAATATAGGCAGACCAGCCACCACACACAAACACCACCGTCCAAATCACCGGAATCAGCTTTTCAAACGTCAGCCACTCGGGCCGCTCTAGCCGACGAAACCATTTCACATCGCTCGGTCTAATAATGTTCGAGAGCATTGCGATCGCAAACGCAACACCACCGACCACCATCCAAGATCTCAGCATAAGCTACCCGAATTAACGCTTCTAACCATTAATCTGACGATGAAGAGAATCTGCCCAGCTGTCAAACTGTTGGCATAGGCCCCCATCAACCTGTCCAAGGCGTTCTGAACGAAGGAAATAGTGAGAGGCCGCCATCGACAAACAGCGTTTGTCCGGTGATGTAGGCAGCATCGTCAGAGGCTAAAAAGGCTGCGATCGCAGCCATCTCCGTCGACTCTCCGGCCCGCCCCATCGGGATATGGCTCTCAATATCTGCCTTCTTCTCCGGGTCATCCTTCCAAGGATTGATCGGCGTCAGCGTTGCGCCCGGTGCAAACGAATTAATCCGAATGTTGTCTCGCGCATATTCCAAAGCTAGGGTCCGCGTCATCGCACGCATACCGCCCTTGCTCATGGTGTAGCCCACATACTGAGGCCGAGGAATTAACTCATGCACACTCGAATCATTCACAATCACGCCGCCGCCATTCTCAAGGAAATGTGCGATCGCCTTGCGAGCACACAAAAAAGCCCCTCGCATATTGATATCGATCATCTTGTCAAAGCTATTCAGCGGAATCTCGTGAGAGGCCCCTTGAATCTGCATCCCAGCATTGTTGATCAAAATGTCTAGGCCGCCAAACGTGTCGAGCACCTGCTCAAACATCGCCGCCACACTGTCTTCTTTCGAGACATCGGCCTGCACCTTCATATCTTTGAGCGTACCGGGCTCAATGCCAGCTTTGGCACTCGCCGATCGCATCTGTTCTAGCGTGGCGTCGGCTTCCTCATCACCTTTGTAATAGTTCACCGCAACATTCGCGCCTTCCTCAGCAAAGCGAACTGCAATAGATTGGCCGATGCCACTACTTGCACCCGTCACTAGCACATTTTTACCTTTCAAGCCCCGCATATTCTGTCCTTAAGCGCTTAAGTTTAGCCCCACATATTAGCCAGAGGCACTAGCAGTATATAGCACCCTTTCAGCTTGAACTACAGCCTCAAAATAGACACATTGAAATTCCTCTCTTCTCTACAGAAAGAAGGATAAACGCTTTTAGCCTAGCCCTCCTTTCTGTAGAGGCGAGGAAAGCCAAATGTCTTTAGATTGTAAACAAATGCAACAGCAGCGCTTATCGATCATCTGCTCAATGCGATTGGTCAAAAGAGATGTGTTCGTTGTGTTTTACCTGGTGTGTTCTTTTATTCAACCGCTAGGCAAAAAAAGACTACAAAAACGTTTCAACACTATCTTTTCAACACTATCTATGGAAAACACAGACACACCGGCAAAGCAGACCGCTGTAGACAGCAAAAGTGCTTACGCAGGTGAGCTTTCTGCCGAAACAAATGATGAAGTTGGCATCGATCAGCTCGGCACAGCTGCCGGACTCGGTATTCAGCCAGAGTCGCCCCTCTCCGTCGCAGATGACCTGCACGCCAGAGACGAAAATCGGGCAGAACTTATCCCCAATGTAGGCGACTTCAAGCCAGACACAGCGACAGCTGATAGCCCACCTGTGTAGTCAACATTTTCTAATCACCGCTTATCCACATCAACCACGCTTATCCACATTAACCAAAGGTCAAACAACATGACAGACTCAGTAGCTAACAAAGCTTTCGAAGAAACTAAAGAGGCTGTTCAGTCCACGCTAGAAACAGCAAAATCCGCAGAGAAAGAAGTTCTAGAAAAAGTAGACGATGCTCAAAAGGCCATTGGCAACGCAACACCCGTGCCTACTGAATTCAAATCAGTGACCTCTCCTAGCGATATCAAAAAGAGACTTGACTGGGGTGAACCTGCCTTCACAATTTTGGATGCACGCGATCGCACTGCCTTCAACCAAGAGCGCATTGTGGGTGCTATCCCCTTGCAGATGGACAAGCTAGTCGGTAACGCCCAAAACAACCTAGAGCCCAACCGTGACATCTACGTCTATGGCAGCGACGACAACGCAGCCAAGTCAGCAGGGTCTGAGCTACAGAGCGCTGGCTTCGAGAAAGTAAGCGTCATTCAAGGCGGCCTCGCTGGTTGGAAAGCCATCGGCGGCGCAGTAGAAGGCCAGGGCCAAGGCACCAGTTCCTATGAAGACCCCAATAAAAGTGTCTTCAAGCAAACAGCAACACCCTAGTCGATAGCCATCGTCTTCGCACTCCATGATTCTCCTTACAAGGAGCGCGACAAAGAAACGAAACAACGTTAAGCGCCTTCGACATTTTTCGTGTCGGGGGCTTTTGAGATCCCCCTTTAACATCACAGTTTGTCAAGCAGAGGAAAGAGGATCGGTTATTGCGACTTTTACCGATCACACCAGAACGATACATTTTGAATTGAATTAGCACTCGTTTGCTGAGAGTGCTAGATCTTTGAAGTACAGTAGACACTCCCTAAGCAACAAACTCGTAACAACTGGCATATGGCGAAATTAGTATTATTCGATGAAAAGTCGCGCCAAGCGCTTGAGCGCGGCGTCAATGCCTTGGCAGATGCCGTCAAAATCACTATGGGCCCTAAAGGGCGCAACGTGGTCCTAGAGAAAAAATTTGGCGCACCTCAAATCGTTAACGATGGCATCACCATCGCCAAGGAAATTGAGCTAGACGACCCCTACGAAAACACAGGCGCTCGCCTGATTCAAGAAGTCGCCTCCAAAACTAACGATCTCGCAGGCGACGGGACCACCACCGCGACCGTACTGGCCCAAGCCCTAGTTCGCGAAGGTCTCAAAAACGTAGCGGCTGGCGCAAACCCTGTGAGCCTGCGTCGCGGCATCGAAAAAGCCGTCGCTCACCTCGTCACCGAAATTGAAAAGGCAGCTAAGCCCGTTACTGGGAACGACATCGCTCAAGTAGCGGCAGTTTCCTCTGGTAACGACGAAACCGTTGGCAGCATGATCGCTGACGCTATGGACAGAGTCACCAAAGACGGCGTCATCACCGTTGAAGAATCCAAGTCTCTCGACACCGAGCTAGACGTCGTCGAAGGCATGCAGATTGATCGAGGCTACATGTCTCCTTACTTTGTCACCGACCAAGAGCGGATGATTGTTGAGCTAGAGAACGCTCGCATCCTGATCGTTGACAAAAAAATCAGCACCATTCAAGACCTCGTGCCCGTACTAGAGCAGGTGACCCGCTCTGGCCAGCCTCTGCTTATCATTGCTGAAGACGTAGAAGGCGAAGCCCTGGCAACCTTGGTGGTAAACAAAGCACGCGGCGTCTTGAACGTAGCGTCCATTAAATCTCCTGGTTTCGGTGAGCGCCGTAAAGCCCTCTTGGCTGACATGGCTGTACTCACAGGCGGTCAGGTGATCTCCGAAGAAGTGGGCCTCAGCCTAGAGAGCGCCACCCTAGAGATGCTAGGCGTCGCGGCCAAAGTCACCATCACCAAAGACAGCACCACCCTCGTCTCTGAGAGTGGCAACAAAGCCGACATCGACAAGCGCGTAGAGCAAATTCGTAAAGAGCTAGAGCTCACCGATTCTGACTACGACAAAGAAAAGCTCGCTGAGCGCTTAGCCAAGCTAGCCGGTGGCGTTGCCGTCATCAAAGTTGGCGCAGCTACTGAAACCGAGCTAAAAGACCGCAAGCTGCGGATCGAAGATGCCCTCAGTGCAACCAAAGCAGCCGTAGAAGAAGGCATCGTCCCTGGCGGCGGCGCAACTCTCCTGCACCTCGCCCAAAAGCTTGAAGGTCTCAAAGCCTCTTTGATCGACGAAGAAAAAACCGCCGTTGACATCGTCATCCGCGCCCTAGAAGCGCCGCTGCGTCAGATTGCTGACAACGCCGGTGTAGAAGGCTCTGTCGTGGTCGAAAAAGTGAAGGAAATGGACTTCAACTTCGGCTACAACGCGCTCTCTGGCGAGTACGAAGATCTCATGAGCACAGGCATTATGGACCCTGCAAAGGTCGTCCGTTCTGCCCTGCAAGACGCCGCATCTGTAGCTGGCATGGTCCTCACCACTGAAGTCCTCGTCGTCGAGAAGCCTGAGCCTGAAGCACCTGGTATGCCCGGTGGCGACATGGGCGGTATGGGCGGCATGGGCGGCATGGGTGGCATGGGTGGCATGGGTGGCATGGGTGGCATGGGCATGATGTAGCCCACCGCTTAAGCACCGCCATAATGGCCGCTTAGCTGATTAACTGCCTAAAAAGAGAGGTGTAGCCCTAATAAGCTATGCCTCTTTTTGTTTGAGGCAAGTCCAGCTCTCTACGCGAAATATGGTGGGAGACTTCTTCTATAACAACGTCAAAACGGCGCTACAGAAAGACGGCTGGAGTATTACAGACGATGATTGAACGCAATAAAGTTCGACTGATTATCTACAAGCCAGACGAGGAGGAAATCAACCAGTGGGTAGAGTAAATAGCTACAGAGATATTGTGCGAAAGTTTTTGGTTCTAGGGTCGTGCTTTCTGAGATGGAGACATCTTTGCTAGAGTCAAAGCAACGTAGCAAATGAGCTAGTAGAGCGAAGTATGTCGGAGACAAAAGGTCTTGGAATCGAAACACTGCTATCGCCAAAGCGATCGCAAATCATAGAAATCGCTGAAAAGCACGGTGCATTCAACATTCGAGTATTTGGCTCAGTTGCACGAGGCGAGGCAACACCAAATAGCGATATTGACTTTCTAATAGATTACGACCCTAAGCGCCGCTCAGCTTGGTTCCCAGTTGGTTTAATTCAAGACTTACAAGCACTTCTGGGCAGAGATATAGACGTTGCCACAGTAGCAATGCTGAGAGAAGATCGAGGACGGGAGAAAGTATTGGCTGAGGCAGTCATGCTATGAGAACTGACCGCTATCGGTTACGCGATATCTTAGATGCAATCGAGAGCATTGAGCGCTATTTACAGCAGGGCAAAGAAGCATTTAAGTCAGATGAGCTTATTCAAGTTTGGATGCTTCATTATTTACAGATTATTGGAGAAGCAGCGCGTAGCATGTCAGCAGAATTGAAAACCGCTACCAAACATATTCCGTGGGAATCTATCGTTGGATTTCGCAATCTCGTTGTGCACGAGTACTTCCGGGTGGACCTAGATGTGGTTTGGGACATTGTGGCTAACGACCTTCCAACACTAAAACTTCAGATAGAGAAAGCGCTTGCTGACTTAAAGTAGCAAGCTGCTGTAGCAGAATATTTATAAATTTAGTGCTAGTGTACTACTAAGAAGTTGAGCTCACGAGTGAGGACATGACCGAAGCAATCATCGCCAGACTCTCGATGAATGAGTTGACCGGGCGCATCCTAGATATGGCGCAAACGGGCGTTTACCGTGAGTCGCTGTTTGAAGCCTTTAAGCCAGTCGCGACCAAAAAGCAGATTAAGGCGGCGATCGCACTCGCCAAACAATTCGGACTTCAAACCGACCCAACGCTCCGCGACACCGACCTAGGCACCTACTACCAGGCCGATCTTGCAAAAGTCACCGCCTTCCAAACCAGCATTCAAAATTCCGTCGCCCTTTCCGCTGGTGACGATATGGCCCAAAAAGTACTCATCGCCTCGCGTACCGTCAAGCTCATGCTCGTTGTTTCAGGCGGCAGTGCGATCGCTCTGCTCTTGCTCGGCACCAGCTACCTAATCGCAGGTAAAGCCGAAACCGCCGCCCTCTGGTGGACCAGCGCCCTCTGCGTAGGCGGCATCTGGCTCTGGCAAAAAGCCGTCGCCAAACCGCTTCTGTAGTATTTTTTAGCGATTGAGCTTGCGTCTACCCTAGCTGCCAATCAAGCTGACTTCAGGCCCCAAAACTCCACCCAAACCACCGCCTGACACTTAGCGGACTCTTCCTTTTCCGCTAGGCGTCCGGCCAGCTTATCGACCTTAAAAATAGTGTCGGCACTACAGCAGTCCTCTAAGATAATGCTGGTCACCGAAAACAAATACTGTCCGTAAGGAATCACATCGCCTCTGCGCGGCAGTAGTGCTGAGCGCATGTACCAGTTCATCTGGCTCGTGGGCGCATGGGGCGACTGATCAGAGTCGTTCTCCGGAAAATAGAGTACCTTACAAAGATTGGGGAACCGGCGGCCCAGAGCAACCGTTCTAGTAGAATTTTTCATACCCTATTTTGCTTTACGCAATGCACCTACGTAAACACCCATATTCAGGGTAAATCGAACACATACCCCCTTAAACCGCTCATTCACGGGTAGCCGGTTCACCGCTACCGTTAGTCGCCTACCTTACCTACAGCAAAAGGCCCTACAGCAAAAGGCATGTCGCCCAAGCTCTAGAGGCTTGCTTACTCTACGGTCTTACTTACTCTATGGTCTTACTGATAGAAGGCACGCTTATAGAAAGCAACGCATTCAGCCAGCTTTTTGGTGATTCAGCACTGCGCAATAACCTAATTACGTCAGTGGTTGTGCTGATTTTGATTACGGCGCTGCGCATGGGCGCTACTCGCCTGATCAATGAACAGGTCTCTGACCTACGTCATCGCTACGCGTGGCGAAAGTGGATTGGCTATATTTCTTTTGGCCTTTACGGACTAACGCTGGTAGTGCTTTGGCTGCCAAACATACAGGGCCTTTCCACTTTTTTGGGTTTGTTTGCCGCTGGTGTGGCCGTTGTCTTACGCGATCCACTCGTCAATTTGATTAGCTGGCTATTTATTCTGTGGCGGCAGCCGTTTCGGATGGGCGATCGCATTCAAATCGGCAATCATTCAGGCGATGTGATCGATATTGCCATCTTCAAATTCACCCTGATGGAAATCGGCAACTGGGTAGAAACCGACCAAAGCACCGGGCGAATTATCCATATTCCCAACGGCCACGTGTTTAAAGATGCGATCGCCAACTACTCCCAAGGCTTCAAATACATCTGGCACGAAATCCCCGTACTCATTACCTTCGAGAGCGACTGGGAAGCCGCCAAAGCCATCCTCTTCACCCAGGTCAACGCCCACGCCGAACACCTCAGCGGCTCTGCCGAAGAGCATCTGCGCAAAGCCGGACAAAAGTACATGATCTCCTACTCCAAACTCACCCCCACCGTGTACACCACCGTTCGCGACAGCGGCATCCTGCTCACCATGCGCTACCTGTGCGAACCGCGCCGTCGCAGAGGTTCAGAACAAGTACTCTGGGAAAATATCCTGCGCGAATTCGCTAAAAACGACGACATCTCGCTCGCCTACCCCACCCACCGCTTCTACACCACTGCCGTCGATATGGCCTCACCGCTGCTGCCCAAGCACCGAGAAGCCCCTAAAGAAGAACAAGAAGCCACACTGCAAGGGCCCTCATAATTTTTGCGTGCGTGGCCAGGGACCGAAGTAATGAAATAATGTAGCTAAGCTTACTTATTTCACCGCTCAACTCATTCCTGAACGTGCACAGCGCTCGCCCCAAAATTATGAGAATTCAGCCACTAAGTCGATGTTTGACTCAATATTTTCCCCAGTACTTATTAGGCGCAGCGGTTATTTCTATCACCAGCGTTGCCTGCACCAGCGGACTGCGCGACTACACACAGCTCAACCTAAAAGCACAGATCCCAGCCGAAAGTACTGAAGAAGCCACAGCTGAAACACTCACAAAAACACAAGCCGCCCTCGAAAAACGGTTGCTTAACCTAGGCATTAGCACCGCAGAAATCAGTGCGGTAGAGCCTACTGAGGCCGCTAAGGATACAACAGAGCCCAACCAAATTCTGGTCAGAATCCCCAAAGGCATCGCGCCCGAAATCGTTGCCCAAGCGCTCACCAGCACCAATCAACTTACCCTACACAACCAAAAACCCGAAACCGAAGCAGATCTATCCACCCAAATCGAAATCCTACAGCGGCTTCTCGTCGAGCAAAACAACCTTGTCCAAACCGACAAAGCCGCTGAGGCAAGCGCCCTACAGCCCCAAATCAACGAAGCTCGCACTGCCATCCTCGCCCTGTTTGAGCCCACAGAGCTGAATGGCGACAGGCTTCTAGATGCCCAGGCGGTTCAAATCAGCGGCTTCAACACTTGGGAAGTTCGCATCTGGCTCGATACTCAAGGCACCGAAATGTTTGCCGAGCAAACCAAAGCGCTCGCCGGAACAGGCCGCGCCATCGGCATCTTTTTAGATGACGTTCTCCTCAGCGCTCCTATCGTGGATATCACCTACGCCGAAACAGGTATCGAAGGCGGAGAAGCCACCATTTCTGGCAACTTCACCGCCGAGGCCGCTCAAGAACTAGAACAACAGCTCAAAACTGGCGCACTGCCGGTCGATTTAGAAATTGTCGAAATTACCTCCTCAGACGAACCGATAGAAACAGAAGCACAAGAACCGACAGCAAAAGAGGAGGAGCCCACAGAAAAAGCGGAGGAAGCGCCAGAAGAAGCGCCAGAAACATCACAAGGCGAAGACACCGCCAAAGACGAATCCTCAGAAGAGGAATAGGGCCCTTCTTGTGCAAGAACAGCAGGCTCTAGCGTGCACCCTACGTCGAAATAGTCGACACCGAACCGCCGTCTACGCGCCAATTCGAGCCCACCACATAGCTAGCATGGGTAGAACATAAAAACGTGATGACAGCAGCGACTTCTTCTACCCGGCCACGCCTGCCTACTTCAATGCCAGGGCGGTTTTCAGCTAAAAAGCTCTTGACTGCTTCATCCATACTGACCCCTCTTTCTTCAGAGCGCGATCGCATCATGGCATTCGTCATCGCCGTCTCGACAAAAGCAGGCGACACCATATTGGTCAGCACCCCGTCTTTGGCATACGCCTTAGACAGGTTCTTCGTTAGGTTCAGCGTCCCCGCCTTACACGCACAATAGGGCATATCTTCAATGTAAGGCTGCACCGCATCTTCCGATCCCAGCAGCACTACTCGCCCCCAGCCCGCCTTTCGCATCGCCGGAATAAACGTCCGACAAATCCGCACCGTCCCCATCAAATTGACGTTGATTGTGTGCAGCCAACCTTCATCGTCAATATCATCCAAAAAGTCTCCCACCGCACCCGTAATGCCGGCTGAATGCACCACAATTTCAGCCGGACCAAAGTGCTCAGTAATTTTGTCTCTTGCCGCTTCCACCTGCTCTAGGCTGGTAATATCGGCCTTCACCGGAAACGGATCGCCAAACGCCTTCAGGTCATCAATCTCGTCAAAAGAGCGATTCAAAATCGCTACCTTCGCCCCTTCTTTCAGCAAAATTTCAGCCGTCGCCTTGCCGATGCCAGAGTCTCCGCCCGTTACCACAGCAACCTTGTCTTTAAGCCCTAAATCCATAGAAACTGAATTCCTAAAATACGCATACGCCCTACAATTTAGAACCCTGCGCGAGAGCTGAGATCACAAAAGAAACAAAAGCTTAAACAAAAAAGATAAACACACCGATGTATCTCTTCAACTTCAGTTAAAAAGATTAACAGTTCATTTCAAACGTGTCCTTCAAACGTGTCCTTTCAATTGGCCAAACAAATTAATGCCTAAGTGGAAATTGTCAACAGAATTCACCTTCGATGCCGCTCACTTCATCCGCGACTACGACGGCCCCTGCGGGCGCATGCACGGCCACAGCTACCGGGTCCGAGTAGAAGCCTCAGCCCATAAGCTACAGCCCACCGAATACTGCCCGCACCCCGCTATGGTGGCAGACTACAGAACCTTACGCTGGGCCAAAAAAGACGCACTCAAAGGCGGCCTCGACCACTGCATCCTCAACGAAGTTATGCCCGACAACTACGAGACCACCGCCGAAATGATCGCCCAGTATATCTATGAAAAAACAGCCGAACGGCTTCCCGACAATGTTCGACTCAAAGTTGCTGTTTCAGAAACACCGAACTCCTGGGCCGAGTACGAGGCGGATGATTAGTGCAGCGTCGAGCATAAAAGCTCGGGCTAACACTGCACTGGGAGGCTAACACTCCACTAGGATAATAGGGTGAACAATTTCTCCCAAATGAGGCCAACCACAATTGCTCGTCAAGTCTCGTCTGATCGCACTCCCCGTTGTAGAAACTTTCCACTCAGTGCAAGGGGAAGGATTCTGGACAGGTGTAAGTGCCTTCTTTATTCGGCTAGCAGGCTGCGATGTGGGCTGCCCCTGGTGCGATACCAAACACTCTTGGCCAACAGAACACCACCCCGAGCAGGCGATCGCCTCTCTCATTATTCAAGCCGCTGCCGCTCAACCTTTCATGGTTGTTATCACCGGCGGCGAACCTCTCATGCACGACCTCACTAGCCTCACGACTGAGCTGAGTCGTGCCGGTCTCAGAATCCATTTGGAAACCTCTGGTTCACATCCGCTCACCGGCCAATTCGACTGGATTTCTCTCTCTCCCAAAACATTCAAACCGCCCCTAAGCGACATCTACCATCAGGCCAACGAGCTTAAAGTCGTGATCAGCGAGCCCAGCGACTTAGCCTGGGCAGAAAATCAAGCACAAAAAGTCTCGGCAGAAACCGTTAAGCTACTACAGCCCGAGTGGAGCAGCTCGCACGCACAGGAGCTCACAGTCGACTACGTACGCGCTCATCCCGAATGGCGAGTAGGCCTACAAACGCACAAATATCTAGGAGTCCAGTAGCCAAACATGACTGAAAAAAGAGCCATTGTTTTACTGTCTGGAGGATTGGATTCAGCCACCTGTGCCGCCCAGGCGATCGCAGATGGCTACCGAGTCACCGCACTCTCTTTCGACTACGGTCAACGGCACAACCGCGAACTGCTGGCCGCTAAAGATATTGCCGCCGCCCTCAAGCTCTCCGACCATCAGGTCATTCACGTCAACCTAGCGCAGTGGGGCGGCTCATCGCTTACAGATGAAACCATGAGTGTGCCAACAGACGGCGCCGATTTAGGTAGCGAAGTCATTCCATCAACCTACGTGCCCGGACGCAATACGGTATTTATTGCGATCGCCCTCTCCCTAGCCGAAGCTCAAAACGCCAGCGCCGTCTACCTTGGGATCAACGCCGTAGACTACTCCGGCTATCCAGACTGCCGCCCCGAGTATCTCGGCGCCTTCCAAAATCTGGCAACGCTCTCATCCAAAGCAGGCCTAGAAGGACGCGCCCCCGAACTAGTAGCGCCTCTCGTCTTTGACACCAAAGCCGACATCGCCCGCCGCGCCCTCAAGCTTGGCGTTCCCATCGAAAAAACCTGGTCCTGCTACAACGGCGAAGCACTTCCCTGTGGGCGTTGCGATGCCTGCCGTATCCGAGACACCGCGCTGATCAGCATCGGCAGGCCAGATCTCGCAACGCCGCTTGCTCAAGCAGCTTTTCCAAAAAGCAATACAGCAACCGCTACCTAGAAAACAAAGATAGAAAAAGCCGATGGCCGGATTCGAACCGGCGACCTAATCATTACGAATGATTTGCTCTACCCCTGAGCCACATCGGCAAGATGAGTTTTGGATTATAGCAGTCAATCCGCACAGGTGACTATAGGTTACGAGCAGTAGGTTACGGGCAGTAGATTACGGGCAGTTAACATCAGCCCCTTGGGCAAGACAACAGCCATCAGCAAAGGACGCAATAGCCTGTCACAATAGAGCGACACGCTAGTATAAAAACGGACCCAACAAATAGACATGGCTAAAGGGAAAACATCTAAAAAGAGCGGTTCCAACAAAGCAGCCGCCAAAAAAAATACGCCCAGCCAAAAGCCACCAAAAGGGATGAGTCAGGCACAATACGATCAGCTCGTCGCCGAAGCCAACGCCCCCTACAAAGGATTTCGTAAGTTTGTATATGCCTCACTTGGCGCTTCAGGCGCAATCGGCGGATTCGTCTTTTTTACCAAAATCTTGGCAGGCCGAGACCTTTCTACATCGGTGCCAAATTTAGCACTTCAGCTAGGTCTTGTAGCACTCATGGTGTTTCTCTTTCGCTGGGAAGACAGACCCAAAGACGAAAGCCAATGAGCCCTGCTACGCCGACAAACGGTGTGCCAACAAACGGTGTGCCAACAAATATCTTGCGACGCAATCCGGTGGTCTTAGTGCACGGCATTTGGAACACCGAGCAAATATTTTATCCGCTGAAAGCTTACCTAGAGCAAGCAGGCTGGTGCGTGCATACCTTCAGCATGACACCCAACAACGGCGATGCCCCTATTGAAGTGTTAGCCGAACAGGTCGCTCAGTTTGTTGAACGTACTTTTGAAGGCGATCGCAATCACAAACAAACGTTTGACCTTATTGGCTTTAGCATGGGCGGTCTGGTCAGCCGCTACTACTTACAGCGATTGGGCGGCCTTGCTAGCGTTCGCAAATTTGTTGCCATTAGCACACCTCACTATGGCACTGCTTTGGCGCTGGGCAGCGATCGCACTGGCATTCGTCAAATGAGACCCAACAGTCCCTTCATCATCGCACTCAACCAAGACGCCTACCGGCTAAAAGATATTCAGGTCTCATCGCTATGGACACTCTTCGACCTGCTAATTTTGCCGCCCTGGAGTTCTAAACTCCAGCTGGGAGAAACCCGGCGGCTCAACGTAGGTAGCCACAATCGTATGATTCGAGACTTGGCAGGGTTAGAGGCGATCGCACAGATTCTCAAAGCCTAAACTCTCTTTGATCATCCAAATCATCTTGACTCAGCCCACTAACTCAACCCACTATCAGACACCCCCTTGCTTAGCCCTGCGCATCACCCACTTGAGAGTACTGAAGTTCCCCAAACACCGCACTCGGATAAACATAGTGCTTAAACTCCAGGTAATTGTGAAAAGGATCTTCCAAAAAGAACGTACGATGCTCTATGCGTTCTCCCTTAAATCGATGTTTGGGCTGCTGATAAAACGTTAACGCCTTTGCCTTTGCCCTTTCTAGTAGCTGCTCCCATTCCGCTTCGCTCGAAAACGTCAGCCCAAAATGAGCCGGATAAATCCCGGGCTGTGGCGCAGCGAGCTGTTCCACCACGTGAGCAACAATCTGATGTCCCCCTAAATTTAAGATCAAAGATCGCTTGCTTTCGCGACCCGACTCGCAGCCCAAACCCTCTACATAAAAGCGTTTAGCCTCCGAGATATTGCCAATTGGGAACGATAAATGAAAAACAGCCGTCATAAATATCCTCTCAGTACAAACAGACCTACGCACGAACAGATCTACAATACAAACAAATCAAACATTCGAGAGTTGCCTGCGGTCACTCTAATCTTTGCCCTATGTCACTCTAATCTTTGCCCTATGATTGCCCTATGATTGCCCTATGATTGTAGTAGGCGCTACAGCCAACAATCACAATAAACAGGTTAATGTTAGAGGTGCTGATATGTCCTCATTGCAACAGTCAGTAGCACCCTATGACTGTTGTCGATAGCTACACTCTAGAAACAGTCTAGAAATGCCTTATGTCGATTTACGTTGGAAATCTGTCTTTCGATGCCACCCAAGATGACATCAATCAGGTGTTTGCAGAATACGGTTCTGTGAAATCTGTTAAAGTCCCCACTGACCGAGAAACGGGTAGGGTCAGAGGGTTTGCCTTTGTAGAAATGTCTGCCGACACTGAAGAAGAGGCCGCTATTAGCGCACTCGATGGCGCAGAGTGGATGGGGCGAACCCTCAAAGTAAACAAAGCTAGACCCAGAACCTAAGCAAATAGCTCTACCGGGGCACACTCAGACTCAAGCATTAAAACAAGCATATAAAGCGCTCAAAGCAGCACGCAGGCTCATTATTAGCCTATGTGCTGCTTTGTGTGTATCTACGCCCATGCTTCCAAATGGCCTTTGGGAAGCCTAAGAGCACTCCTTGTTTTCGGGTGGCTACGCTTACACCCCTACAGCACCTTGAAACTGACTCCCAAGCAACGTGAACAGCTCGCTCGCCCCAGACCTGTGCTCTTCACGATTATTATCGGAACGATTTGCCTACCCTGGGGGCTGTTGTTTGGAGCTAACGTCTATTTGCAGCAGCAGCAGCCACAGCTAGATGCCCAGTCCGCCAGTTTCTTTGACCAAACGCCCGTCCACCACACTAATCTCGCTGCTCGCAGGTTCGATGAGCTCGGCGCACAGCTAGGGCTAGGACCCAATGCAACCTATCAAAATCCGATTTTCGTTGATACAGCAGCAGCGCAGTCTTTTCAGACAATAGAAACCTCACTCAGCCAGTTTCTTGAAGCGCAGTCAAACAAAATCTCTGGCCCACTAGATCCTTTACCGCCAGAGCTTCAGCAATTCTTTCAAGCCTATCAGCCGATTATTGATCAGCTACAAAGCTATCTGCTCACAGGTGCGATCCCCCAGTGGGAAATGGACATTGAGCAAATGGCAGACACTAGCTATCAAGCACCCGGCTTTTTCAATGTGCGCAGTGTACATAAGCTACTGCTGATCTCTGCAGTTCAAGCCCACAGCCAAAACAATCCTCAGCAGGCACTCGATGCGCTAGAAGCATCTTGGCTGCTGAATCAGGCGATTGTACAGCGGTCGGACCTCTCCTCTCAAATTTCAGTCTCTGTTATCTCCGCCCAACAGGCGGGCCTCCTCCGCCACATCTCCAACGTCCCGCCCCATTGGCAGCCTCGCCTAATCGCACTCTCACAGCAGCAGCCTGTGATTAAAGGCGTTCGCTTTGAAGCCTGGCTGCGCTACGAAATTGCCAAGTCAGGCTGGATTCCTATCCTAGTTCCAGCAGAAACCGCCAGCATGGGTGAACGGCTACAGGCCAGCATTGCCAACAGCTTTTCTCTGCAAGCTTACTTCAAGCTCCTGACCGTAAACAGAACACGCACGGCCCATAAAGCCCTCGTACAGCTAACAGAGAGCACCATCTGCGACAGATCACAAACCGACATGGAAGCGCATCTTACCAACATCCGAACCGCTAAGTGGAATGGCGACACAGCTATCTCTCCAGTTATCACCGCCAAGCGCTGGCAAACTGCGGGCGATCGCACGCTTGCCCTAGAACTCTCTCAGTACGTGCTAGAGATCAAGCAGAAGTTAGCAAAGGACGGGCAGTGGCCCAGTACCTACCCTTCCAAGCCATCCCAGGTGTGCCCTGGCGAACATTGGCACTACCAACAAACCGATAGCGGCATCCTCCTCTCTTTTAGCAAACAGCTCCTCTCCCCAACGGCAATCCCTCTTATTTACCGCAGCCGCAGTGTAAGCCTATGAAATACAGACAAGAAAAGCCCCCACTGCATTCTTTGCAGTGGGGGCTTTTCTCTAAGCTCCAATCATGGTCGGTCATCTAAGACCGCCTAAGTTTAGGTAAATAGTCTTGATAACTAGATGACCTTGATAACTAGATGGCCTTGATAACTAATAACTAGCTAGCCTTGATCGCCTTCTCAGACATGCTGTAAGTGCCACCTCTACCGCGATACCAGACGCCATCGCGAGCACCTGCCGACAAAATGTTAGAGATACGGTTACGAGCCTTGAGGAAGTGGTTCTTAGGCATATCTTCTTTGAAAACCGCATTCATCACATCAGCGATTTTGAAGACATTAGTCGGTTGAGCCTGCAAAACGCCAACAATCACATCGGGCAAGGGAGACTTGCGGTAGTTCTCTTGCACATATCGCTGCCAGTTAGCTGTTCTACCGCTACGCTTAGCGACGGACTTCTTCTCTTTAACGGCTGCGGGCTCAGCTGCTTTGGCTTTAGCAGGGCGTCCTCTAGTCGCTTTGGCTTTAGTCGTCTTAGTGGATTTAGCGGCTGTTTTAGTCGCTTTGGCAGCTGTCTTAGCAGCGGCCTTAGTCGCTTTTGCTTTAGTCGCCGTTTTAGCGGTGCGCTTAGTCGCTGTTTTAGCGGCGGTCTTGGTGGCTTTTTTAGCCGTGGACTTCGCTGGACTCGTGGCGCTAACAGCAGCGGTAAAAGCAGCGGTATCGGGGGTTGAGCCCGACTCAAACATGGCAATAACAGTTTGAATACCTTTGCGCTTCTCTTGTAGCTCATTGAGCTGGGCTTCTAGTGCGATCGCCTGTTCAGAAAGCTCAGAATCAACAGCGACTAGCTGAGGTAAAACAGATGTGGACATACGATGCCTTCTCCTTTTGGGGTAATTTGTTTAGTAAAACGTTGAGTATGGAAGGTAGCGACAGACTAAATCGCACCACTTAGCGAGCCGTTACAAGGAGCGCGGCAGTTACGTTTTCAGGCTGTTTATACAATGAAATTTTGTGGTCTGTTACAGATGGCAGCCCCCAGCAATATTGCTGTCTGGCTTCTCCCAGCAGGAGAATTCCAAGTAACAACGTGTCAATAGTCTTTAAAGAACTAGGCTACTAGCAACCTACCAGCTCAGACAACAAAGGCTAGAGCAAGTAATGCAGCATGCTTCCAAGCGCGACTAAGCTTTAAGGGTGAAGCGTGTTAACTTTGTTCACCCTTAAAGGCATTGAAGGAAAAACACCATCTAGAACACTTATACAAAATATCTCTTTTGAGAATAACACTATTTAAACACTTTTCTCTTTTTGGTCAAGTGTTTTTGAGTGTTTTTTCAAGATTTAGGGGAGATTACGGGCAAATTATCTTGATATGTATCGCTTTCCAAACAAAATTCGACTCATTCTAGCTATCGATCAAGCTGTTTCATTTTGCTTAAAATGCCTACGGAGAGGGCATTTGGCTACTCAGTGTAGTGCTGTTGAGTTGATTTTCTCAAAACAATGTACTTGAGCAGCAAAAAAATAATGATTAATCCGAGGAGTCCCGCTGCTAGCCAAATGCGAATACTCTGAACAAACCAAACCCCCAGCAGCATCAAACCGACACCATTTGCCAGCAAAACAGGTACTCGCTCAGGGATTCCAAACGCAACAACAGCAGGCGATTGCCCCGGGAACAGCTGAACCTTAGCTAGCAAGTTAAACCACAGCTGGCTGACAATAATCAAAACACCGCCCCATTGGAGAGAGATAGCAGCTCCATAAAACCCCAACAACTCTAGAACAACAGTACTAAAAACAATCTGATAGAAATGGCCCAAGCGAGAATCTTCGGCCTGTAGCGTTACCGCATGGATATTCTCAAAATCTACTCGCGCCATGATGGCAAGTTCTATGCAAAACAATAGAAGACCCCCTGATAGCAAGCGTTCGGCCAGCAATGGGGTCTGCCAACACTGCCAGACAAGCCCAGTCGCAGCAGGTACAAATAACAGCGGAATAAATGGCCGAAGCGAGAACATGATTAAACCTCACACTACCGAAATGGTTGACGAAGCAGCTGAAGCGATTGCATATGCTAATTACCTCATAACGATGATTTCAAAAAAATGAAAGCAACGTAAGCAGCCCCAGCAGACAATGTGTAGTAAACGTCCTGATGCACTAGGGCGTTTGCTAGTCGAGCTGCCTGTTGCGACATAACGGTTTCAGCCGATGATAGTGTCCTAAGCAACTCGACAGATGCCATAGTAGTCTGTGCTCGCCCATCACGACACACCCGTCATTACACACCCATCACTACGCAAAAGTAGACGTCACCTATGGCACCTCCACGCAGATATATCCTGACCCTCTCCTGCCCTGATCGCGTAGGCGTTGTCGCCGCCGTCAGCTCGCTAATCGCGGCCAGCGGTGGATGGATCAGCGAGGCGCATCACCACTCAGAACAATCGCAACAGCGGTTTTTCATGCGGCAGGAGATCTTGGCAGACTCTCTCCCCTTCCCGCTAGCAGAACTGAAAGAACGGTTTAAATCGATTGCTGACAAGTTCGACATGACGTGGAACATCAGAGACTCCGCCCAGAAACAACGCGTTGTCATTCTCGTCTCTAAAGGCGGCCACTGTCTGTACGATTTACTCTCCAGATGGCGTAGCCAAGAGCTAGCGTTTGATATTGCCGCTGTTATTTCTAACCACAGCACATTTCGAGGTCTTGTGGAGTGGCACGGTATTCCCTATTGTCATATTCCTGTGACGCCACAGGCTAAGCAGGCAGCGGCAGAACAGATGATGGATCAGTTTGAGGCGGTGAATGGAGATGTGATGGTGCTCGCCAGATACATGCAAATTTTGCCACCAGAAATGTGCGATCGCTATCCTGGCAAAATCATCAACATTCACCACTCTTTTTTGCCCTCCTTTATCGGCGCAAAACCCTACCATCAGGCTTACACCAGAGGCGTCAAGCTGATTGGTGCAACCTGCCACTACGTCACCGAAGACCTAGACTGCGGCCCTATTATTGATCAAGACGTGCTGCGAATTGACCACTCCGACGCTCCCAGCGACCTGGCCCGCTACGGAAAAGATATCGAGAAAACCGTTCTAGCACGTGGGTTACGCTATCACATTGAAGATCGCGTCATGCTTCATCAGAACAAAACTATTGTGTTTCGTTAATGGCTGACCCCAACAAAAAGATCCAGAAAATTCAATGGTTGGTATTGGGCCAATGGCTAGTATTGGGTTCGACAGTCTTCAAGTTTGAAAGCAACTCTAAAAGGTCAATAATGAAAGGAGTTAAGCTGCCACTCATTCTTTCATTACAAGATTCTTCACGGTGTTATGAACGGCTACGAGAAGCGCTACACTCACTTTGTGCAGAGATTCTTACTGCGATTTTGTCACCTTTTTAAGGGCAAATCAAACCTGCCTTCTGAGGGCATCTTCTTTGGGGGCATACGGTGCATACCCGGCTCACACCATCAAAATTAGCATCAAAATAATCTAGATAAATCAGCCTAGACATCGTGTCTAGCACTATCTAATTTTTGATGTCCGAAATCTAGAGATAGCTGATATAGCGCTGTTCTAAGAAGGCTGCCGTTTTATCTATCTCTACATTTACAGGGAATATATTTTGAGCTAGATCCGGGCAACGCCACACAACTGAGAGACTCTCACACCTTGAAATAGACCAGGAATCTGTAATCTTACGAGGACCTCTTAACATGGCTGATCCTGTCCTTTCCCAACTCATAACAGTTGAATCTGATCTCGCTGAGCAAATCGAGCAAATTGAAGCGCAGCTCTCCCAGCTACACACCAAACGTCAGGGATTGCTGACTGTTATTAATCTCTTTGACAGTGGCGAAGCTGACAGCAGCGGTGAGCCGCCTTCAAAAACGGCCCGAACAGCGACCCAAACCAAGGCATCTCCTGCGGTAGCTAAGCTAGCTACAAAAGCAACTAAACGTAAAGCAACCAGGGGTAAGGCGTCGTCTACAAGTAAAGCATCTACCCAAAAAGCATCAACGACTCGCACAGCATCTACCGCCAAAGCCGCAACCACCAAGTCAACAGCAGGTCGCGCCAAGCCCGGTCGAAAGCCAAAGCAACAGACCGCAGGCCGAAAAAAGAAAGATGGTAGAGCCGCCAACTGGCAAAAGCACGTGCAGACGCCCTATCGAGAATTAGCCCTACCCGAATCCGTTAGCAGTGTGCTGCAATCTAACCCCTCGGAAGTTTTCACCATCGCGGAAGTGATGACCGCTATCTTTAAAGAAAACATCCCGCGCACCTCCTATCTCAAGGCACGCAATCGCATCTCCAATATTCTCTCAGCAGGGGCTCGTGACGGCACCTGGTATAGAGGACGCAACGGTCGATATTCTCAGTCGGAGAGCGTCACCAAAATTAAGTAGGGTGCCTTAGCGAGCTTCGGCCCAGTCACCAACCATACAGACATCAACGATATAGAAGCAATCTGTTAGCAACCGTCTATTATCAATAAATAGCGCAAAGAGGAGAAGGTTACACTTTCTCCTCTTTGCTGTTTTTGCCCAGAATCTCGTTCTTCCACTCTTTTTGCCAACTGTCTTTATTCAGTTCCCCTGTTTTCTCTGTTGCTATGCCTTTACCTTTATCGCCACTAGCAGTTGCGATCGCACTTAACACCGTTCTCATTGCGATCGCGCTCACCCTTCCCAAAAAGCTGCTCACCCCGGCAGGCTACGCCAATGCTTGGCTATTGGGCGTTATTGTTTGGACAGCCCTGGGGTGGCAAGGCTATGCCACCGTCCTGTTCTACTTTTTTGTCGGCTCAGCCGTCACCAAAGTCGGCATGGAAAAAAAAGAAGCCTACGGCATTGCAGAGGCCAGAGGGGGCGTTCGCGGTCCTGGAAATGTTTGGGGGTCAGCGTTAACGGGTGCAATCTGCTGCTGCTGCATTCTGATCTTGCAAGTTCTTTCCATCCAGACCCTTTCCACTGGAACCCTCAGCTACTGGCAGCCGCTACTGGCCCTTGGATTTGTCGCCGCCTTGAGCACCAAGCTCTCCGATACTACCGCCACCGAAATTGGTAAAGCCTACGGCCAAAGGACATTTTTGATCACGACCCTTCAACCCGTGCCGCGCGGCACAGAAGGCGCTGTCAGCCTGGAGGGCACACTAGCAGGCGTCGTCGGATCCCTGGCGCTGGCCCTAGTCGCCTACAGCTGCGGGCTGATTTCCCTCTACAGCGTAGGCATTTGCGCGGTAGCCGCTTTCTGCGCCACTACGGTAGAAAGCCTAATTGGGGCAACCGTTGAGGAAAAACTGGGTTGGCTAACTCACGATTTGGTCAATATTATTAATACGACGATCGGCGCAGGGGTTGCAATCGCACTCGGCTGGCTCATATAGCCGCTAACTCATCACCCCACACACTGACTCAAACAGCCAGATCTCAAAGGTTCAATCAGCACAAATACCTAGCTCAGATATCCTCTTTTGAGAATAAATTCTTCGTAATCGTTAGGAAAACATATAAAATAGACCTGTGATCCCCAGCTATACTTAAAATCAAGACTAACCGGCAGCGTGATTAATCATGCCTGTGCGAGTCGGTTTTCAGTAGAGAAGCATCCGCTTAAAGGTCTCGGGAAAGCACCCATAAAAAGCCATTTAAATGAGCCCCCTTCCTATTATGACAACGGTTTCTGATGAGAATTTCGCCCATGAAGTTCTGTCCTCTTCAGCCCCGGTTATCGTCCATTTTCAAGCCCCTTGGTGCGGCATCTGCCGTTTAATTACCCCCGTCCTGAGTACCTTTGAGGCAGAGTGGCCTGGCTTCATCCGCGTACTCGATGTCAACGCTGACGAAAACATAAAGCTAGCCACCCAGTACCGTCTCAAAACCCTACCGACCCTGCTCTACATCGAAAACGGCCAGGTACTACATCGCATAGAAGGGTTCCGCAGCCGGGAAATTCTCCGAGCCAAGCTCGACGAGATTACCCAACGGCACCGACTCGAAAGCGCCTTTTCTCAGTCTGCTTAGAGCGTTCCAGTCGAGTAGAACCGACCGTAAGGTCACGAAACCCTCAAATAACCCTTTAATAAAATATCTTCCCCCACAGCTGTCACAACGGTATTTTCTAACCGTTTGGCAGCTGTCATTTTTTCTAGGCCCAAGTCACCCACTGGAGAAGGCGCCCCCTGCCCGCCAATCAGCTTGGGCGCAATAAACGCCCACACCTTTTGCACGGCATTAGCGGCGATCGCCTCAGCCGCCAGCATCCCACCACACTCCCAGAGCACACTCATACAGCCCCGCTCATACAGCGAGGTCATGACAAACTGAGGGGTTAGCGTTTCTGTACATATCACCTCTACGTTTTGCGCTCTGAGCACCTCAGCCACACCGCTATCGCCATCGGTTTGCCCAAACACGAGCGTCGGTACCGCAGAGACATCCCATAGGTTTGCGGCAGTTGGTAGGTCCAATCGGCGGCTCATGACCACCCGCAGCGGATTGTGTGTTCCTTCACCGTGGCTGGTAAGGTTCGGATTGTCTTTGCGTACCGTGTTGCCACCCACAATTACGGCGTCGCACCGGCTGCGCAGCCGGTGCACCTGCTGGCGCGACTCAGGACCGCTTACCCAGGCGCTGTGCCCTGTGGTCGTCGCAATTTTGCCATCTAGGGTCATGGCATATTTCAAAATGCCGAAGGGCCGCTGTTCACGTACCCGATGTACAAACGCTTCGTTAAGCTGCTCGCAGCGTGATTCCTCTACCCCCACTCTGACCTCGATACCTGCGGCTCGCAGCTTTTCTACGCCGCCCTCGGCCTGTGGGTTCGGGTCGCGCATGCCAATCACAACCCTTTGAACCCCAGCAGCGATAATAGCTTCGCTACAGGGCGGCGTGCGGCCAGTGTGATTGCAGGGCTCTAAATTGACGTAGAGTGTGGCCCCTTGAGCGCGATCGCCCGCAGCCCGCAGCGCAAAAATCTCAGCATGGGGGTCCCCGGCCTTGGGGTGAAAGCCCTCTCCTACTACCTCATTACCCTGCACAATCACAGATCCTACCAGCGGATTAGGGGCTGTATGGCCTGCTGCTTGGGCCGCTAGCTCACAACAGCGAATCATGTGAGTGGCATCGACCGCATCAAAACCAGCAGGCTGAGACTCAAAAAGTTGAGACATGGATTTAGAACCCGAAACAGCGAATATTGAAGAATGCTTATAGGCTAGTACGGACTGGTCTCGATATAGAAAAACCCATCACAAAGTGAGCAAGTATCAGCGTGAGCAACCGAGTAAAAGCGACCCCAAAACACCAACCAGCGCGGTGGCAAATACTGGGGGCAGAAATTTGGCACAAAGTGTTCACACGGTTACTCGTCCTCTTCACCCTGAGTCTGCTAGCGGTCTCTCTCCTACCGTCTCTCTTGTCTGTAGAGGCATCAGCACAGACTTCACCCTCGGTAGACCCACCATCCCAGAATGCAGCGCCAGCGGCAGAGTCTCCAGAGGCGATGACCCGGCTCCTACCTCACCAGTGGTCGCTCCCCCGTTCTGTCAGCAGTGCGACAGATGCCGACACCACCGAAACAGCGCCCATTTATCTAGATGGTAGAGCCTTGTTTCAACTGGGCGCACCCGCCGTAGAAGGGCAAAATGCCGCTGAACTACGCGCCCAAGAAATCCAGCCTAAACTCAACCGCATCGCCAAAAGGCAGCTGACAGAGAAACAATCTGTTGAGGTTATGATCGATCCGCCCAGTCAGCTGCCAGTTATCACTGTTAGCAACGAGCTGCTGCTGACGGTGACTAGCTTAGATGCACAACAGAACGGATACCTTGAGCGCAATCAGTATGCGATCGCGCTTAAAGAAAATATCGAAACAGCCCTAGAGCGCTATCGATTTGAGCGGCAGCCCGACTTCATCAAGCAACAGGCGCGAACCGCTATCGGCATCTTGGGCGGCGTGCTGTTGCTATTTGCGCTCAGCAAGCGCCTCCAGAAACACCTCAAAAAGAAACAGATTAAACTCATCAACACCGACACGCAGCTCGGTAAAGCCACCGCTATTCAGGCCCGCCCACCGATGATTGTCGCCAGCGGCGTCGATTCTGTTTTTGAGCTGATTAAAGCCCGGTTAGACAACCGTCAGAGGCGAAAGCTCAACGAACTTGCCTC
The DNA here is from genome assembly GCA_038529685.1 of Cyanobacteria bacterium J06598_1. Taxonomy (GTDB): domain Bacteria; phylum Cyanobacteriota; class Cyanobacteriia; order Phormidesmidales; family Phormidesmidaceae; genus Phormidesmis. The sequence continues at coordinate 40,801 of JBCBDN010000002.1, forward strand.
TGGCCTACTGCTGCTTTTTCAAGCGGGCATCCTGGTTGGCGCTACGCTGTGGATTCTCTCACTGTTTCCCTACAGCCGCTGGCTCGCTACCCTGCTGCGCCACTGGATTAAGATACCGGCCACCATGCTGCTAATTGCAGGGCTTGCCTACATTGCACTACGAATTCTTAGCTTGATTGTTGATAAAACCTTTCTGGCACTGCAAGAAGGTGCACAGTGGGCACCCGAATCTTCAGAACGACTCAGCCTCAGACTCATCACTTTTTCTCAAGTCACCAAAGGCATTGCGGGCGCATTCATCTTTGGTGTCATGACGCTGGCCATGCTATCAACAGCTGGCATAGAAGTCGGGCCGCTGCTAGCCGGTGCCGGAATTATTGGTGTGGGCATTTCGCTGGCAGCCCAGGGACTCATCAAAGATATTATTAACGGTTTCTTGATCCTGTTTGAAGATCAGTTTGGCGTAGGCGATATCATCGCGGTAGGAGATATCAGCGGCAGCGTGGAGTCGATTAACTTGCGCATCACTCGCCTGCGCAACACCGAAGGCCGATTAATCACGATTCCAAACAGCCAGATTGGCATTGTTCAAAATCTGTCGAAAGACTGGTCTCAGGTTGATTTGTTTGTGAGCGTAGAACCTAAAACTGACCTCAGTTTGGCCCTTACCATCCTCAAAGAAACGGCCACCGACATGGCAGAAGAGGCTGACTGGCAAAAGTTTATCTTGGAGCCGCCCGATCTTCTCGGCGTGGAGGCTATAGATTCTACAGGCATCACTTTACGTCTACTGTTGAAAACGCAGCCGCTAAAACAGTGGGCTGTTGCCCGCGAGCTCAGGGTAAGGATCAAACGAGCATTTGACCAAGCAGACATCAGCACAGGCGTTCCGCAAGAAAGGCTAGAGATTCGCTGGGAGGAAGCGTCTGCGCAGGAAGTAATGCTGGCTTTGAAAGCAAGGGAGCAAACATATCAGGCAGCTAATGAGACAGCTAGTGAGACAACTAGTGAGACAACAGAAGTCAGAAACAACGCATCCGCTAATGATGAAGCGTTCTCATAGCGGACCTACGCGCGTTAATACAAACTAGATACCATCTTCAGGAAATACCCACTTGGGGCCTTCACTAGCCCTTTCTTCCCGCTTTTTACGAACCGCTTCAGCGGCCATTTCCAGCATCTGATCTAGAGAAGTTTCTTGAATAAACTGAGAAGTCTTTTGCTGCTCTTCTTTGTGAGGGCACTGGTCACCGAGGACACAGCCTTCTTTACACGCTTCAGCACAGTTGATATCTGCCATGACAATAGAAAAATACGTTCGAGTAAGGTCGGGTATTAGTTTATAGGATTTTCTGGGCGAGGGTTTACAACCGTTGAAAGAGATTCGCACGGATAGCGCGTCCACGCTGTTTAACACGCTTGTTCAACAACACTAGAGATCGCATCAGCGCACTGATCTAGCTGCGAATGAGTGTGGGTCGCCATCACGCTCATTCTCAGCCGACTCACAGGCACTGTCGGTGGCCGCACCGCCGAGATAAAGACTCCTTTTTGCTTTAGCGCCGCGCTCATTTGTAGGACTGTAGCGGCATCTTTCACTTGCAAGCAAACAATCGCAGAATCAGACGGCAGCCGCTTTAGGACTGGACTAGATTCTTTACTCCGCATATTTTTAGACACATAATGAACTGAACAGTCTAGTCTTTTTAAGAGGTAGCGCACATTTTGGTGGAGCTGGGTGAGTCGCTGAGGTTCCTGGCAAAGAATAGCGATCGCGCCTGCTGCCGCTGCTGTATCCGCTGGAGACAGTCCCGTCGTATAAATCCAGCTCGGCGCCCGATTACGCAAAAAATCAATCAGCTTGGCACTCCCAGCCACATAGCCCCCCAAGCTGGCAAACGCCTTGCTCAGCGTCCCCATCTGCACCATTGGCCTGTGCCCGCAGCCAAAATGCTCAGCACACCCCGCTCCGGTTTTTCCCAGCACGCCCGCGCTGTGGGCCTCATCGATCATCACCATCGCCTCGAAGCTGTCGCCCAAATCCAAAATCTTTGGCAGCGGGCACACGTCTCCATCCATGCCAAACACACCGTCCGTCACAATCAAACAGCGTCGGTAAGCCGTGCGGTGTTCTATTAGCTGTGCCGTCAAATCATCTAAGTCGCAATGACGATAGCTCAACACCGTTGCCCCGCTAAGCGTCGCCCCATTCTTCAAACTGGCGTGGTTGTATTCATCAGACAAAATTAGGTCGCGGCTATTCGTAAGTGCCACAATCGTACCGATATTGGCCAAATACCCACTGCTGAAAACAATGGCATCTTCTGTGGACTTGAGCGCTGCGATCGCCATCTCTAGCTCCCGATGAATCCCCCGGTGCCCGCTCAACAGCCGCGAACCTGTCGAACCCGTCCCATAAGCCGCAGTCGCCGCAGTTGCCCGCGCCACCAGCCGACTATCCCCCGCCAACCCCAAATAATCGTTGCTAGCCAAGTTCACCATCGGCTGGCCATCCACCCTCACCACCGGTCCACATAGCCCCTCAATCGGCTGAACCTGACGATACCAGTCCGCCCGGTGTAGCGTCTCCAAAGACTTTCCCACCCAGCTATAAGGATCAGACATAAAAAATGGCCTACCGCAACATCCCACGATGTCACTGTAAGCCAAATTTCTTAAGCCAAATTTCTTAAGCCAAGCTTCTACTCAAATCTCTTTTCAATCGCCTTTCAACCACTTACCCTCTCGGTAGCTGAGCAGAGCCGCCGCCCGCTACCGGCAGCATCACCCGGCTCAAGGTGCGACCGTCCTCCATGCGCAAGAGCGTAAACTCTCCGCCTAGCGCCTGCATCAGCGCCTGACAAACCCACAAATGACTATTCTCAGGCTGCTGTAGCGCAGCGGGCGACAGCAAATCTGAGGGCCGTCCTCGCGCTAGCTCGTCGAGCACCTGTGTCGGCACCAAGCCCTCGTCTGTAATAGAAATCTCTAGCCAGTGCGTATCGATTGGACGACACCAAATATCAATGCGATCGCCCGCTGGAGAACGGCCACAGGCTTCAGAAATGAGCTCGTACAGCACAAACTCTAGCTTGGCTATGTCACCTGCAATCGTTAGATTGCCTTCACAATGCACCTTAGACCATAGCTGCTTGGCTTGAATCAAGGGGTTGGCCCTCGCTGAAGCTCGCTTGATTAGGCTAATCAACGGCATCTCCTGCTGATCAATATCCATTGACCAGCGCTCTTTTTCGGTAATACGGTCAATGCGATCGCCCAGCTCATTCATCTGCTGAAGCAGCATTTGCGCGCGGGGGTTAGACGCACCCACATTCAGCTGCTTCAGACAAGTTTGTAGGCCCCGATTGAGATCCTCAAGCTGGTGCTGTTTGTACCAGTTCAGCTGAGTTAGCTGCTGTTGATGGCTCAGCATACTGCTCGTCAGCTTCAAATGCCGCCGACACCAGGCCAGCTGATTGACAATAATCGCCAACAGCGTCGTCTGCTCATCTGACCACTGCCGGCTAGCACTATCTGCAAGCACCACAATCGCATTCGGTTCATGGTCAGGCGCTGTTCTCAGCGCCATAGCTAATAGCTGAGAGCCTTCTGGCCCCGTAATCCAAGGCTGAGTTTCGCTCGGAATGTCCTCCCGCCGCACAATCAGTAGCCCCTCCGTCTCCACCGCCCAGTTAATCAGCGCGTCCGATTCTACAGAAATGTGCCGCTGGGTATCTATCTCAAACTTACTCGTCTGAGCCAGCACACTGCTCACCTGAGCGGTCTCGGCGCCATGTTCCCAGGTCACTAGGCCCACAATTGGCACGTGCAGCAGCTGAGAAATATGGCGCGTTGCCGCTTGATCTAGCGATTCAATCTTGGAGAGCCTCTGTAGGCTACGCATGCCCCACTGAAAAGTTTCGTGCAGCTGAGCCTGCTGATCGGTTTGGCGCTGTAGCCACCACTGATGCAAAATCAACCCGATTTGGCTGCTCAGCGTCTGCAATACTTCTCGTTCGGCTTGACTCCAGCGACGCTCTTTTTTGTCGAGCACAATAATCACGCCTTCAGGCTTGTGGCCAGGGGAAGTATTGCTCACCAGCATGGAGTTTGCGCCTAACGCCTGTAGCTGCGATCGCCAAGCCGCAAACTTCAAGTCTCCTGCGAGCTCTTCCACACTCGCTGGAGAATGCGCTCGCTGCAACATTTTCTCATCCACACTGTCCAAAGGCGGCCAGTGCTCTACTCGGCCTACCCCACCGCCAATACCCTGACTCGTGCGATAGCACAAATCAAAGCCACCCCGGTCTGTATTGGCCCTGAGCACCACTAGCTGATCGGTATCCATTCGAGCTGCTAGCTGCTCCACACAGAGACTGAGTACGTGCATCCAGTCGCGATCGCTATGAATACTCCGCGTCACGCCAGCACTCAGCAAATGGTCCGAACGCATCTGACTAATAGCTGTATCCATTTCAGCGGTGGGCATTGCTAGCCCCACCAGCTGAGCCACCCCCTGCACATAGTCCTTTTCTGCCGCACTCCAAATGCGAGGACTCGTCCCCTCCACCGTCAAAAAGCCCTGAAGCTCATCCTGATAAATAATCGGAGCCACCATCAAAGACTGCGCCTTCACATGCAGCATCAGCCGATTTGCCACACTCGCCTGCAAAGACCCCTCTAACTCACCGAGCGCCAGCATCTCGCCGCTGCACAAAGTCTGATACAGGCTCTGCACCTCACTCACCGGCAGCGCCGCATTGTTTTTACCCGCTAGCTTACCGACCCGGCACCAAAACTGACGCCCCCTCGACTCTAACCAATACACGCTAGCCGGAGACCCCACAAACCTTTGCGTCTCATCGGCCACTGCCTGCAAACGAGCATCTAGGCCAGATAGTTCATTCAGCGCGCCTAGCAGCGTTAATAGCGGTTTGGCTGGTTGCTTAGTCTGTTGACGCTGATCTTCTAGTGCATTCTGATGAATTGCCTCTGCCAAAGCATTGTTAATAGCTAGCAGCGTCGTATTTTCTAAAATGCCTGGCAGCACGCCCCAGCGCCGAGAGCTCAGCACCATCAGGCCAAAACAAATATTGCGCCGCTGAATCGGCAGCAGCACAGTTCCCTGTAGCTCAAAACTTTTCGCAATTCGGGCCAAAGCGCCTGCTCGCAACTCCTCACTAATATCAGCCACGACCATCGGCTGCTGCTGAACAATCACCTGCTCTAACAAATCACCAGGATGAAGTGCCAAAGAACTATGGGAAAAGCGACGCGGCCCACTCGTCAACGTCCCTCTGGTATTCAGCTGATGGGTGAAGCGATCGTACAAACCCACCCAAAGCAGCGAGTAGCCAAACTCAGCCCGAATAGCCTCTAACGCTTCCTGAATCGACTGCTCTAGCGAGTCTGCTTCCCAAATTGCTGGCAGCACCTGGCTAAGGTCTTGCTTAGTCAGGTCACTGGCTGAGCGCCGATCCGCCCGCCGGTCGGGCCGACGTTCAGCAGACGGTTTGGGCGACTTCCCTGACAATTTCTCCGAGGGACGGTCAGCACTTTTTTCGGGGCGTCTGACAGTAGGCTTAACCATAAAGCGACAACGAGAACAGCAATGAAGGCGTGAATGGAACAGAAGGTCTAAAAGTGCGTGGCCCAAACCCGTATAAATACTGGGTCAGCACGCAACATTTGCAGACTCTTTATACCCGTATGATTCCCTTCACAATTGGTTGACCTAACGAACTGTCTGTTAATCAGTCATAAAACTATTAATCAGTCATGAAACTATCTACCGCTCTTTAGTTTATGGACGGTCGATAGACGTACCTAAGGACCCAAAACAAAGGACAAAAAAGCTATATATTGCTGTTGAGGTCAGTTCATATAGAAAATTTGAACACGGGCGCTCAGCTTTTTTAGGAGGTTCCTTTGCAACAGCTCTACCGGTTTGGCCTGCGTCCGCTTCTGTTCAATACGTTCAAAGCCGATCCAGAAACCGTGCACCGCCAAACCATCGACCTATTGGCATGGCTAGCAACAGAACCCACAAAAGGTGCAATGGTCCACCAGCCATTGCGTTTGGCCGCCCAAGCGGCCATGACTAATACCTTCACGGCCAAAGCCCACGCCACGCCATCTCTCAGTCAATGTTTGGGACAATCTTTATGGAATCTCTCTTTTGATAGCCCGCTCGGCCTCGCTGCCGGATTCGATAAGGATGGCGCTGCTGCTAGAGCGTGGCCACTGCTAGGCTTTGGCTTCGCTGAGTTAGGGACGGTCACCTACTATGCACAGCCGGGTAATCCTAAGCCCAGAATGTTTCGCCTACCCGCAGATGGCGCAGCGCTAAACCGTATGGGCTTCAACAATTCAGGAGCAGCGGCACTATCTGAGCGGTTAAAACAGCATTGGCCAGACAGAAATTATCCAATTCCAATTGGGATTAACCTAGGTAAATCTAAAATTACATCATTAGAAGAGGCAGCAGAAGACTACCGGAAGAGTTTTGAGCTGTTGAAGCATCAGGGCAGCTACTTTGTGGTGAATGTGTCTTCGCCTAATACGCCAGGGCTGCGATCGCTCCAAGCCAAAGAACAGCTCACCCCCATTTTAGAAACCCTCCAAAACGCCAACACCGAAAACCGACCGCTCCTAGTCAAAATCTCGCCCGATCTTGCCACCGAAGACATTTACGACATTGTGAAACTCGCACAAGAATGCAACTTAGCAGGCATCATCGCCACCAATACCACTATTGATAGAGAAAACCTAAAAACGAAAACTATAGACGCTACTGGAACAGCTGTTAAGGACGAAGCAGGCGGCATCAGCGGCGCGCCCGTCACCCAACGTTCCACAGAAGTTATTCGACTCATCTACGAACAAACCCAAGGCACCCTCCCCATCATCGGAGTCGGCGGCATCTTCAATGCAGACGATGCCTGGGCGAAAATTACCGCTGGGGCCTCGCTGCTACAAACCTATACGGGCTGGGTATACGAAGGTCCAACCATGGTCAGAGATATTATGTCTGGGCTGCAAAACAAACTGAAAGAACACGGTATGGAAAATATTTCTGAAGCCATAGGACTAGCACATCGGGAATGATTCTTTTCGAGTAGGCTTTTGGGTACAACTAGCTAAGCACAGTAAAGTGCTCAGCTATCATCAGCGAACTCTGATAAAAAGTGCCATGAATCGGTCAAAGGCAATCAGCATAGGTGTTTTCGTTCTGCTACTGGTTTGTTTGGGCCAAAGCATCGTACTGCACATTGAAATATTACAGGCAGACCCAGAAGATACCCTACCCAGTGGCACCGTGTTAGAAACCATACTTTTCCCAGTTTGGTTCTTCCTGATTTACACCATCAACAACACATTCGCCAAAATCGACCAAAACTGTGTAAAAGCAATTGCTCAGTTCTGCCCTGTAGGCGTCAAGATAGCGAGCTGTATACTTCTGTTTTACAGCACAGCCATAGGAATATTTTGTCAGGGTCAATTGATGTCCTCTCTGTACAATATCTCGACAATAGAGAATCAAGAATACTGGCGAGCGGCCGAGGGATCTACTGGCTCTGTTCTGCTGTAC
>JBCBDN010000003.1:0-44561 GCA_038529685.1 Cyanobacteria bacterium J06598_1
ATCCAGCTAGAGAATCCTAGGGATACATCAATAGTTTTTTGGTTTGCCCGTTACTTTTTGTGTCAAATCGTGTAGAAAAACAAATTCCACGACTTCGCGAGTCCGTTTTTCAAGCTGCGATAAGGCTTGCTGGAGTCTGATTTTGTCTTCTTCTGCCAGCTGAAAACTACGATAGCGCGCGTCGGGCAACAGGTCTCCCAGAGAAGATGACCCACTATCATTCGTTTGAACCGGCGCATCCAAGCTGAGTAAGTTACGGTTGCTGCTGGCGATTCTGACTTGCTGCCACTCCTCCACCGTAATATCTAGTTCAGCGGCGACTTCTTGATCGCTCGGCTTGCGGTTAAGCTCGCTCTGTAGCTGCCTAATGGCTTTAGCCGACTGGTTTTGCAGGGTTTGCCAGCGCCTAGGAATCCGAACGACTGTGCCCTTATCTCGCAAGTAGTGCTGAATCTCGCCTCGAATGTAGGGAATGGCAAAGGAGCTGAAGGCAAATCCCTTTTGCACGTCAAATCGCTCAATGGCGCGAATAAGTCCCAGGCTACCTACCTGCATAAGGTCATCGAAAGATTCTCCTGAGCTATGCAGCCATCGATGAGCTTCTTTTCTGACCAACCCGATATTGAGCTGCACCAAATGATTGCGTAACTGTAGTGACTGATTTTTTTGATAGGTGTTTAAAATTTCGAGTGACTGATTTTTTAGAACCTTATGGGTCGAAGAAGGCATATATAAAAAGCCGTAGCTATCAAAAGACGGCTAAGGTAGCGCAGGAACCAAACTGTCAGGAGGGTCGTTCATATGACCTGATACAGACGCTATGCTCGCCCTACTGACACGTTCAGCCTAATGAAGCTTTTTTGCCGGAGCAATTGGGTTTTCACGGAACCACCCCCCTCCCCGTCAGACAAAACCTCATAAAAGATGCGCAGCTCAGACCACAAAATAAGAACAAAAAAGGACGCCCCCAAAAGGACGTCCTTGAATCGATATGTTCAGCTAATTCGTGACCAGATACGCTTCTGATGAAGCTATAAGTATCGAGTCAGCTGATAGCTAATGGGGTATTGAGGCACCGCTTATGTGTTAGCTATAGCCTTCGAAAACAGTAGGCTTCGTAATCATAACTAGGTATCACTACGAAATAATAGCTAGCTCCAACTGTTGTCGCTGTTAGCAATCTCTTAAGCGTCGTAGCCAGTTTCAATCCGACCGTAAAACACGCCCTGCAAACGAACATCGTCAGCAGCAGCGGTTCCCATGTCAGTATCTGAGGGCTGTTCAGAGATGAACGTGCCACCAATCTCACCCGTGTTGCTATCTACTTTGGAAACCTGGAGAGAAATGTTGCCTTGACCAACGTCAAAGGCTTTGACGTTCTCACGAGCGAGATCCTTCCCATCAGCGCGAGCAGGTAGGGCAACTGCGTTGTCGTAGCCAGTGGTCAAACCACGAGCTTTAGGGTCTAAGAAGTTAGATGTACGGTAGGACGGTACGCGGAAGGAGCCTTCAAAATCTGTTGAGGTGGTAACGGCGTTGAGCCCTGCTTGAGACTTGGCTTTAAGACCTTTGATAGTGAATAGGAACGGAATTTGGTCACCACCAGGGAGCAGTACGGTGATGGGCTGAAAGTCCATGCCGAGCTTTTCATCAAACAGAAGACTGCCGTCTGACTCAAGCTTGATGTCTCCGCTGACCTGCTCAATAGAAGTGGTGTAGCGAGTGAGAGACTTACCGGCTACAAATTCAGATTCCTTACGCTTGTTAGGAGATTCTTGCTTAACGAAGAAACTTGTAGGTTCGAGGCATAGGTCAACTAGCTGGTAAGTGGTGCCATTCTCGATGGGAATTTGGCCGCGACGGGTTTCGTCTACCTGAGGGCAGCTGTTGGCAAGACCTGTGTTTCGGATTTGGTCGTAGGTGAGTGGAATATCGCTCGTAGCAGATGGCGCTTCGCTACAGGCTGTAAGTACACCTAAGCAAAGGGCAAAAAACGCGGCGAGCAGAGCGCGATACCTCATGGGCAACCTCAAGACTATGAATTTATAAGGACTATTTAGTACATAATTTTACACTGCGGTCGGTCGGTTTTACTGGCCAGATCACTTGCACCGCCGCTAAGTAATCGCGTAGTCTCTGACAGGTTGCTCTGGATGAAAGACGCCTAAATACAGCACAACGCAGGGTCGTAGCGCTTTTGTGTAAGCTGAAAAAATGGGTGGGTTAGCGCCCCTCGTCAATCGCTTCGGTGTAAACAAGTCAGTTACAAAAGTTAAAAACAGTGAGCAATTCAGTCTCTCTTTCTGCCATGAATTCTCAGAATCTTCCGCCCGACCTTTTAGATTTGGTTCAATCTGTCCGTGCTACGGCTCAGCAAAAACAGGGCGATTGTTTAGCACTGCTAGAACTGCTCCGGCTTTTGGACAGTCTACATTTTGAAATTAGAGACACGCTCTTTCGCGAGGCGCTACCAGACAATCGGCAGCGCTTATACCGCTTGCTGCGAGACATAGAGCAAGAAGGCGGCTGGCCCTACATAAAGCGGATGCAACTGCGTGAGCTGCTAGAACACATTGAAGAAGACGGTGAGACTGATATTGACAGAGAGATGCCCGACTGAACGTGACAGCCTGTGTAGCGATGAATTTGTTTGAGAGCATTCTGTCGGTGCTATCAGCTATTAGCCACTCATAAAAGTGGTCTATGCGCTATCAGCGACTTCTCATTTCTTTCTGTTTGCCAGACTTTAGGGTTGTAAACAATCAACAGGTCGTTAGTGGCAAGGCTGCTAGGTTCCTTCGACGCGTGCTGACATTTTTTTGAGTGCACGGGGCAACTTCTGTGGTATCGGTCCGTTTGTGATATCAGTCCGTAGTAGCAGCTAGAGGCAGGTGGCACAGCAGCCCACTCGATTTTGGCAAAAGCGTCTTAGGGTGATTGGGCTTGAAGGCGGTGTGCCGTCCTAATAAGCGTCTACAGCGCTTTATCTTCTGATGAGTTACTGGGAACTTTAGCGGCAACTCGACAGACGCTATAGTCGCTGAACCCCAGATGAGTGCTTATTGCTGGGGCCGTCGACGCAGACCTACACACAACTATGATTCACCAGTTAATAGGCAACTATGGTTTCAAGAACAGGAAATACAAGCCGGTATGACGGAAATCGTCAGCTATGGTCGCATGCTGTTCGGGGTGCTGTTCGACGGCTTGGCACGACTATGTTGCTGGGTGGGCTCGCGTCCTTGACTTTTCCAGTGATGATGCCGGACTCAGCTGAAGCGAGTGTCAATCGGTATTGTCAGCTGTCGGAGAGTGATGTGGTGGCTAAGGAAGCGCTTAGGGTTGCTAGTGTGCAAGGGGATGCGGCAGCTGAACGTGAGTACAAGACGCTATCGGCACAGCATGCGACTGAGGTGAAAAACTGCCGGCGATCGCAGTGGCCACAAAATCAAGCCATCTGGCTACGGCTCTACCCCTCCGACCTAGAGCCAGGTCAGCTAGATGCCGTTATGGACCGTGTGGTGAACCTCGGCTACAACCAGGTTTATATTGAATCTTTTTCGAACGGTCAGGTGTTGTTGCCTAAGAATGACAACCCGACGGTATGGCCTAGCTTGGTACAGGCTGAGCAGTATGCCGACCGTGACTTGCTCTCAGAGGCCATTGATGCGGCCCATGACCGGAATCTTCAAGCCTATGCTTGGATGTTTACCCTGAACTTTGGCTATTCTTACGGTCAGCGCTCTGACCGTAGGCAGGTTCTGGCGCGTAATGGCGCGGGTGAAGACACGTTGGATTTGGCTGATCAAGGAAACAGTGGTGCCTCTGAAGATGCTTTTGTCGATCCGTACAATCGGACGGCACAGGCCGACTACGCGCAGATGGTACGAGCGGTGATTGCTAGAGATCCAGATGGCGCTCTGTACGACTATGTGCGCTACCCCCGTTTGACCGGGGCTGCTTCGGTTGTGAGCAATGTCAGAAATCTGTGGATTTATGGTCCGGCAGCTAACCAAGCACTGGTGCAGCGAGGTAGCAACAACAAGGGTAAAGAGTTAATTCGGCGCTTTTTGCAGCGAGGCTACTTGACTGATGGAGATATCGCTCAAGTTGATAATCTGTATCCGAATGAGGGGGAGCCTCTGTGGCAGAGTCGTAACCCGCCTGCGACAGACCCCAAAGACTTAGCATCCGCTTCTGAGCGACGTCCGGGCTTGCAAAATGAACTCTGGCGGCTCAGTGTGGCGCATGCGATTCAGGGCGTGGTGGACTTTTTGCAGGCAGCGGCTACGCCTACCCGGCAGGCCGGATTGCCAGCGGGCGCGGTGTTCTTTCCTTTTGGCAACCGGGCGGTAGGCAGTGGCTATGATGCACGCTTGCAGCACTGGAACCGATTCCCTAGCTGGATGGATTCTCACCCGATGGCCTATGCGGTGTGTGGAAATACGGACTGTATTGTAGATGAGGTGCAGCAGGTGCTGCGGGTGAAGCGTAATGCGGCTACGGTGAAGCCAGCGCTCGCTGGCCGTTGGGGCGTTACAGAAAGCAATCGTCCGTCTTTGGAAGCCCAAATGGATGCCCTACAGCGAGCGGCTCCTCAGCTTAAATCGGTTAGTCACTGGTCATTTTCCTGGCAAGATGCGGAGTTTGATCGATCGCGCAAATTTTTCCAGTCTAGAGCCCAACAGCCCGCAGACTTAGAGGCTATTCGTCAGGGCGCGACTTCTCGGATCTCTTTACCTGTAGAAGAGATTACTGAGAGCGCAAGTAATGTTGCCCCTTAGCGATGCCTTCCAATGTTGTCGTCGCATCGGAGCGGCACAATAAAGGTAGCTGTGTCGTTGAGGATGGGTCTACAGGTGTCGGTCAGAAGGGTTTGGAGACTCTTTTTTTGAGCGGCATCTTCAAAGGCTACATAGCTTTGAATGATGCTGTAACTGCCAACTAAAAAGTCAGCGCCGTTTGCGCTAGCGCTGTTGAGCTTTTCGATAGAGACTTCTTGGGGATGGATCAGCCAGCCCTTTCGATTTGCCAAATACAACAGAGTTGGGTCACCACCTGTGGTGGCTAATACGGTTGCATCAGCTGGCGTATTAGCTTTGATTTGCTGTGCCCACTGGTAGACCTGAGAGGTTTGAATGTTCTCAGGTGATAGATAGTCGATGCTGTAAATTAGAGCGCTGGTAACAAAGGTGAGGGCTAATCCAGCCGATAGTGCACGTGCTGATCGCCTTTTCGATAACAGTGATTTTTGCTCTGTGAAGGGTTCAGTTTCTAAACTGAATACGCGACCATATACTTTACCAATAAAGACAAGACCGTACAGCATGACGGGAAGCTGATAGTACTCATGAATGTAGCTAGATCTGGGGGCCACGGCGCTGGCCAGTAAGCTGCTAGCTAAGCCAATTTCCCATAAATAGTCGGCTGAGTTTTTTCTGTTGTCAGTAAAGCCAATGAGCGCGATGATGAATCCGAAGACAGCAAAATGGCGAACCGCTAGGCGAAAGATAATGTCTATCCAATACTTGAAGGAGATCAAATCGCCCCAGGTATAGCGATTGGTATCGGCTGACCAGAAGCCGAAGGTCAAGCCAGTTTGTAGATAAATTTGATGCGCGTGATGGTACCAGGCAAGGGTGATGCCCAGGAGCCCAAGCGTAAAGATCCAAAGATCTACCTGGCGGAAAATGCGAGTTCTGTATTTGAGAGCTGCCAGAAAAAATAGAGGAATGCCTAGATAAATCAGCGGCAGAACTTTGGTGAGGCAGGCGATCGCACTCAACCCCCAAGAAATCAACAGAGTCCACCGTTTTTCTTCAGTTATCCACCTTTTGAAAAAATATAAGCTTCCCATCGTGCCCATCATCACGAGCGATTCAGGCTGTACGCTTCTTCCGTAGAAGATGCTGACGGGCGAGATAGCAAAGAATAGTGCAGCCCAGAAAGCCACTGAGCGGCTGAAGCATAGTTCTACTAACCGATAGAGGAAGTAGAGCGTCAGTAAAGAAAACAAAATAGAGAGCAGTCTGGCATACGCCGTATGAGCGCCCGTAACCTGATATATCCCGCTGACGATAGCGGGATATATTGGAAATTCGGTTTCGGCAATGCCACCGCCGCCCCAATCTACTTGAGGATTCAGAAATAGCTGAGCGTACTGAAAGATGCTGTGGGTTTGCGTTCTTTCGTATAGGTTGCGCGCCATTGCAGCGGTGTCAGCCTGCCGCCAAGCGTGGATACCGATAATGGGACTATTTAAGTTGTAAAGCCGTGGAATGAGGGCGATCGCACCTAAAAACAGCAGCGGCCATGTATGAACCGTACGTTGAACAGTGCTCCAAATAAGTTTCAGAATAGTTCTCAAATTTGCACAGATATCAATCAGCTAGATTAATTCGCGAGGTCTCCCAAATAGCCACGGGGCGTGATGAACCAGCCTTCGTACTGACGGCTGCTGCGATTCCCAATAATCACGGTGGTCAGCATATCAATCGGGCTCTCCAGCATTTTTCCTAGCGTGGTGAGTGTGATGTTTTCTTCTGGGCGATAAAGTGACTTTGCTAGCGCAACTGGAGTGTCGGGGCTGCGGTGCTGTAGCAACGTATCGCGAGCGAAGACGATTTGCGTCTGTCGGGTTTTGGATTTTGGATTGTAGAGTGCCACGATGAAGTCTCCTTCAGCGGCGGCTCGCAGGCGCTGCTGAATAACGGGCCACGGGGTTAGTAAGTCGCTGAGGCTAATGGCGCAGAAGTCGTGCATGAGCGGCGCACCGATACGAGAGGCTGCGGACTGTAGGGCGCTGACGCCAGGAAAGACCTGTACGTTTGGGGTTTTGCTATCCCAGCCATCGGCTTGCAGCTGCTCAAATACGAGCCCTGCCATGCCATAAATGCCGCAGTCTCCAGACGAGATGACTGCAACGGTGAGGCCCCAGTTGGCGAGTTCAATGGCCCGCTCGGCTCGCTGCCGTTCTTGGGTAATCGGCAGCCCTTCTACGATTTGACCAGGACGGAGCAATGGCCTGATGAGATCTACGTAGAGGGCATAGCCGACGATGGCGTCGGCATTCGCGATGGCGGCTTTGGCGGCGGGGGTGATTTGGTTGAGGCTGCCAGGGCCCGTGCCGATGAGGTGAAGTTGGCCGGTGCGGCCTATATATTCTGTGGGAGATTGGGCGATCGCAACGGTAACCGCCCCCTTCAATCCCTCCTTTTTCACAATCTGTTTCTTAACTTTGAGGCAAGTTGGGTCAGCTGCATTGGCGGCAGTAATTGCAGCGGCCTCTGCCACGCTAGGCGTACCGACTTCTTTTTCTACCACGCCAGACGGCGTAGGTACTTCAACAGCTTTGAGCGTTTCGGGCGTGAAGCATTTGAGCGGCCAGTTTTTTTCTTGGGTAAGGGCCAGCAGACCTGTTTCGTCGGCCTTGAGGTCTAGGGTGGCAAGACCAGCGATCGCACCCAAAGCCAAATGATGCTCACGGCAAGTCTTCTCAATCGCATGCTCAATCAGCTGCTTGTCGGTATCTCGCTCGCAGCCAATGCCGAGCCACAGTACGCGAGGATGCCACTGTACTTTTGGTAGGTCTGCGCCCGCTGCAAAGGTTCGTTGGATTGGGCTAATCCATACCCGCGCTTGGGGCTTTTCTTGGTCACCTCGTGCCTCAAATTCAGGAAAGTCAAACTGGTAGGTATGGCTACTAGGCAGGTGTGATTTCCACAGCTCGCTACCCGCCTCTTGGATGACTTGAACGGGTGCTTGATGCGCAACCGCACTGCTAACCGCGAGCCAATTGCCCGATCCTTTTGTCCATCCGAACGCTTCGCCTAGGGTATCGATTGCAGGGAGATCTCGTGCATTGGATGCGCCTGTAAGGACAGGCTGGGCTTCTAGGAGTTGGCTGATGCTTTTTGTGATGCGATCGCCCCCACCCTGATGCCCACCACACAGACTAATCGCAAACTTGCTCGCTGGATCGACCACAACAATCGCTGGATCGCTCGATTTGTCTTTCAGCAGCGGTCCAATTAGCCTGACTACCGCGCCACTCGCCAGACAAAAGACAAATCCGTCGTATTGGTTCCATGTCTTTTTTAAAAAGTCTGAAAGTGATGTGTCGTATATTTGGCAGTTCAATCCTAGGGCGGCGGCGGTGGTTTCAAGTTTGGGTGCAATCCACAGCTGAGTGCCCGCTTCACAAAGCGGTGCTAAGCAGCGCAATCCTGCAGGTGTGGTTGTGATTGCGGCCAAGTTTGAAAACATATAAGACGGTTGCGGAGCATTTCCCGAAAGTGACTACACGACATAATAGGCCGTAATTGCTGCCCATTGATCTAACTGGCTAAAAGCTGTAGTTGAGTTTCTGTGAGCTGGATCCCTTGACGAATCGCCTTCAGCGTCTCTGTTTGGATCGCGGAAGTTTGTTCTGATTTTTTGGATGATTGGAATCTTCAGGAATTTGCATAGTGAATACAAAAAAGCGGTCACCCAAGAATTATCTCAGGCAACCACTTGTCCTTTAAGAGGGCTTGTAGAGAAATAAACGTTGTGTCTATACCATTTCAGATTGCTTAACCGCCGGTTGTGGCTGCGGTTGGAACTGGAAGAGAGTGTAGACCACATTACGGCGAATGCCTGTCATCATCTCTAGGAAGACTTCGTAGCCTTCGCTCTTGTACTCAATGAGGGGATCCTTTTGTCCGTAGCCTCGGAGCCCAACCGTTTCGCGCAGCGCGTCCATCTGCTGAAGGTGCTCGCGCCAGAGCGTATCGATTTGCTGAAGGATGAAGAATCGCTCAGCCTCACGCATGAGACCAGGCTTGATTAAGTCAACCTGGGCTTCTTTGAGGTCGTAGGCAATGCGGACCTGCTCTGCCAGGAAGGTTTTCATTTCTCCCATCGAGAGGTTTTCGAGCTGTTCTGCGGTGAGGTCAGCGAGCAGATAGACGAATTCCTGCACCTTGCTAACGACGCTTTCAAGATCCCATTCTTCAGAAGGAAGCTCTGGGTTGACGTAGGCTTCAACAATATCGTCCATGGTTTGGATGGCGTAGCCCAGTACCAGCTCTTTGAGCTCTTGCCCTTCTAGTACGCGGCGGCGCTCGGCGTAGATAGCGCGGCGCTGGTTGTTCATCACTTCGTCGTATTCAAAGACTTGCTTACGAATGTCGTAGTAGTAGGTTTCTACTTTCTTTTGGGCGCCTTCGAGTGACCGGGTCAACATGCCAGATTCAATGGGCATGTCTTCTTCTACGCGGAAGGCGTTCATGAGGTTGGCAACGCGATCTCCGCCAAAAATTCGCAGCAGGTTATCTTCTAAGCTCAAGAAGAACTTCGTTGACCCCGGATCACCTTGGCGACCTGCTCGCCCTCTAAGCTGGTTATCCACCCGACGAGACTCGTGACGCTCTGTACCGATAACGTGCAGGCCGCCTAGTTCGATTACTTGGTCATGGGCGGCAGAGGTAATCACCTCGTAAGCATCGAGAATCTCGTTGTAAATGTCTCTAAGCTTCTGAATGACCGGGTCATCGGTAGGCGCTTTCTCTGCGGCAACCGCAATTTTATCCTCGGCATCCAGCTCGGATAGGCTCTGTGCGCCGTATTTTTGCACGGCAAAGTCTACTGCTGCTTTCAGGTTGTCTTTCGTTGCTGGAGACAGGTCAGTCGGGAAGATTTGCGGAGACGCCTTCCAGGTTTTTTTCTTTTTGGCGCCTTCTGCAAATCCCTGCGCCTGCTTAGCGTCTTTGGTATTCGCAACTTTTGCCACAGCAAACTTATCGTCGTCTTCAGGTTTGACGATTCGAGGCATGAAGTACTCACGCACCTTCAACCTGGCCATGTAGTCGGCGTTACCACCCAAGATGATGTCTGTACCGCGTCCGGCCATGTTGGTTGCGATGGTGACAGAGCCGCTGCGACCGGCTTGGGCCACAATTTCTGACTCACGCTCTACGTTTTCGGGCTTTGCATTTAGCAGATTGTGTTCTACTTTGAGGTCGCTCAGCAGTAGAGAGAGAACTTCAGACTTTTCTACGCTGGTGGTGCCGACTAGGACGGGGCGACCGGTTTCATGCATTTCTGCGCATTCTTGTGCGATCGCATTCCACTTCGCATTCTCAGTCTTGTACACCACGTCTGGCATATCTCGCCTTTGCGGTGGCCGGTTCGTCGGCACAATCGTAACTTCGAGCTTATAAATTTTCTCGAATTCCGCCTCTTCCGTCTTGGCTGTGCCCGTCATTCCAGAGAGCTTGGGATAGAGCAAAAAGAAGTTCTGATAGGTAATAGACGCGAGCGTTTGGGTCTCGGGCTGAATATCAACATGCTCTTTAGCTTCAATCGCCTGGTGCAAACCATCACTCCACCGACGACCCGCCATGACCCGGCCCGTGAACTCATCTACGATCACAATCTCTTCGTTGCGGACGATGTAGTTCACGTCTTTGGTGAACAGCTCCTTCGCCTTAATCGCATTGAAAATGTAGTGCGCCCAAGGATCTTTAGGATCAAATAGATCCGTGACGTTTAAGAGTTTCTCTGCTTTCTCAAAGCCCTCGTCAGTGAGTAGAACATTGCGTGCCTTTTCATCGACTTCGTAATCAACTTCATCGCCTTCTAGCTGCACGGCAACTTCAGCTGCTTTTGTGTACTTCTCTCCAGGGCGCTCTACTTGCCCTGAAATAATTAGCGGCGTACGGGCCTCGTCTACCAAAATAGAATCGACTTCGTCAATCACACAAAAATTGAACGGACGCTGGACAACATCGTCCATCGACGTGCTCATGTTGTCTCTGAGGTAATCAAAGCCAAACTCGCTGTTGGTGCCGTATGTAATGTCGCAGGCGTAGTTCTTTTTACGGTCTTTAGGACTCATTCCCTGCTGAATTAAGCCGACACTCAAGCCCAAAAATCTGTGGACTTGACCCATCCACTCTGCGTCGCGTCTAGCGAGGTAGTCGTTCACCGTAACGATGTGAACGCCCTTGCCAGAAACCGCGTTGAGATAGGCCGGTAGCGTAGACACCAGCGTTTTACCTTCACCGGTTTTCATTTCAGCAATTTGGCCGTCGTGCAGCACCATGCCACCCAGCAGCTGCACGTCATAGTGGCGCATCCCTAGAACGCGAATACCGGCTTCACGGACCACCGCAAAGGCTTCGGTCAAAATATCGTCGGTGTCTTCACCGTCTTCTAGGCGCTGCCTAAATTCAGCTGTTTTCCCCGTTAGCGCTTCGTCGGAGAGGGCCTTAATCTCTTCTTCGAGCAGGTTCACCTCTTTGATATCGGGCTGATACCTTTTGAGCTTACGAGTATTAGGATCACCTAGAAGTTTTTTTAGCATGTCAGGCCACAAAAGGAACGGGCAGAGAGGGTAAACGGGCGACGGTTAAAGCGCTGTAAGCAGCAGTACCTAACTCTATCGCATATATGAATTGTATCTAATCTTATCCGGACGGGCGCCTTTGCTGGAAGGCGGTAGTCTGGGCGGGTAACCCTACAGCTATGGCTGATATTGGCTTGATGTTGATTTCTGAATATCGGTTTGAATACTACGGACTGAGGGCGTAATTTTGCTCACCAGCGTTGATGTGGCAGCCTACGCAGCTACGCAAGTTGAGTGGCTGAGGCAGGTCCACGCTGGGGTGTAGTGCTTGGAATGTGGCTGAATTTTTAAGTCGGTAAGGCACAGGTCCGTTCCCATCATGCCTGCGGGAGTAAGTTTGTAGATAGTTCACCATTAGCTGCTGCTCAAACCGGTCTAAGTTGAGGGTGACGCCGTAGTGATTAGTATCGGTGATGAGCGTCTGCCAAGTTTCGATCGGTAGAACAGCTGGGGGAAGGGCAACGTGGCAGGTGGCACAGTTTTCGATATAGACGCCGTAGCTGGTTTCGTACTGCTCAGCTACCGGGTCTACCATGCCATAGGGCGAGTCGGGTTCTAGTGCTTGGGCAAGCCCGATGCTCAAGAGTGTGCTGAGTCCGAATGCGAAGGCCCCTAGTGCAAGCAATCGCCCGCGCAATCTCGTTTGTTTGAGCAGATTGACTATCCATTTTGGGAGCATGTTGGAGGCACTAGCTTTGTGAGTGAAGGGGGGTATATCGCGGCTAATGTCATCATAAGGCGATGAAAGCGTTTCTTGCGTACATGCACCGATTTGGCCAGAGCATATATCCTTAAGGGACACCAAAAGACGTTATCCCTTTTAATAGTTTTATGGATAGTCGGCATATTCAGTTTCGCTACACGTCGGTTTTTACGCCGAAGCAGCTTGCTCAACTTTGTGAGCTTTTTCGGGCAGCGGCTTTTTGGGCGAAGGACCGACGGCCTGAGGAAATGGAACAGGCGATCGCACACAGCAACCCGGTCGTCACCGCCTGGGACAACAACCGCCTCATCGGTTTTTCTCGTGCCACCTCTGATGGGTTATTCCGCGCCACCATTTGGGACGTTGTGATTCATCCTGACTATCAAGGTGCTGGCCTAGGTCGCAGATTAGTCGAAACCCTGATTGCCCACCCCCACATGAATCAGGTCGAGCGCACGTATCTGATGACGACACACCAGCAAAGCTTCTACGAGCGCATCGGCTTCGAGCAAAACAGCACAACGACGATGGTTCTGCACAACCGCCCGCTGGGCGAATGTTTACTAGAGGTTTCGGAAAAGGCGAGTGTATAGCAAAGTAAGGATGCATTCTTACTTTGCTAGTTGAGTTGCCTGCTGTCACATAACGGTTTCAGCCGATAAAAGTATCCTAAGCAACTCAACAGATGCTATAGATGCTTCAGCCTAAATGTTGAATTTGAGACTGATACTGGAATAAAAGAAGCCCCCCTTTGAACAGCGTTCAAAGGGGGGCTTCTTTTGTGTGTCTAATCTATCGGATTAGACAGGAAACAGGCAGGATGCCCATTCTACGAAGGGTTATCGGTCTCAGAGAACTCAGCGTCAATTACGTCGTCTTCACCGCCAGCAGAACCGCCTTCTTCGGCATCGTCTGCGGGAGCACCTTCAGCGCCTTCAGCGTCAGCGGCACCCTGATAGAGGTTGCTGCTTAGCGCGTATAGGCCCTGCTGTAAGGCTTCCATAGTCGACTTGATTTTGTCAGTGTCTTCCTCAGCAAGCGCTTCTTTGAGCTCTTTGATTTGGCCTTCGAGCTTCTCTTTGTCTTCGGCAGGAACCTTATCACCTAGCTCTTCTATTTGCTTTTCAGCTTGGTAAGCGAGGGTATCAGCTTGGTTCTTAGTCTCGATGGCTTCGCGCTTTTCCTTGTCCGCATCTGCGTTAGTTTCAGCGTCGCGCACCATTTGGTCGACCTCAGTATCAGAGAGGGTAGAAGCCCCTGTGATGCTGATAGATTGCTCTTTGCCTGATCCCTTGTCCTTCGCCGTGACGTTCAAGATACCGTTAGCGTCAATGTCGAAGATAACTTCGATTTGAGGGACGCCGCGCTGAGCAGGGGGAATGCCGTCTAGGCGGAACGTTCCTAGGCTCTTGTTGTCGTTAGACATTTCACGCTCACCTTGAAGCACGTGAATTTCTACGTTGGCCTGACCATCTACCGCAGTCGAGAAGACCTCAGACTTTTTGGTTGGAATAGTCGTGTTGCGGTTGATCAGCTTCGTCATGACGCCGCCTAATGTTTCGACACCCAATGAGAGTGGCGTTACGTCGAGTAGCAAGATGTCTTTGACTTCACCGGCTAAGACACCACCTTGAATAGCCGCGCCGATAGCAACAACTTCGTCAGGGTTAACAGTTTGGTTAGGTGCTTTGCCTAAGATGCGCTCGACTAGCTCCTGCACAGCAGGGATTCGGGTGGAGCCACCGACAAGGACGACTTCATCAATGTCAGATTTGCTGAGCTTGGCATCTTTTAACGCGGTCTCAACGGGTACGCCACAGCGCTTGATGAGGTCGGAGCACAGCTCTTCAAACTTAGCTCGAGTGAGTGTGGTTTCGAGGTGCTTTGGGCCGTCTTGAGTCGCGGTAATAAACGGCAGATTGACCTCAGCTTGACTGACGTTGGAGAGCTCAATCTTTGCTTTCTCAGCCGCTTCTGTTAAGCGCTGGAGGGCCTGCTTGTCTTTGCGCAGGTCAATGCCTTCTTTGTTTTTGAAATCTTCAGCTAGGTAGTCTACGAGCTTTTTGTCAAAGTCGTCACCGCCTAAGTGCGTGTCACCAGAGGTTGAGAGTACTTCAAATACGCCGTCGCCAACTTCTAAGACGGAAACGTCGAAGGTACCGCCACCCAAGTCAAAAACGAGAATCGTTTCGTTGCTCTTTTTGTCGAGGCCGTAGGCGAGTGCTGCCGCAGTGGGCTCGTTAATGATCCGAAGGACTTCAACGCCTGCGATTTTACCGGCGTCTTTGGTCGCTTGGCGCTGTGAGTCGTTGAAGTAAGCCGGAACGGTGATGACCGCCTGGGTTACTTTTTCTCCGAGGTACTTACTGGCGTCGTCGACCAGCTTACGTAAGACCTGTGCGGAGATTTCTTCAGGGGCGTACTGCTTGCCGTCAGACGTTTCAATTTTGACGTTGCCGCCTACTTTCGCAATTTTGTAAGGAACTTCGCTGGATTCGTTGTTGACTTCGTCATACTGACGGCCAATGAATCGCTTTACCGAGTACAGCGTGTTCTCAGGGTTCATTACTGCCTGACGCTTGGCGATTTGGCCAACGAGGCGATCGCCATTTTTGGCATAGGCAACGACAGAAGGGGTTGTGCGAAAGCCTTCGGCGTTGGCAATAACGCTGGGCTTACCCCCCTCCATTACGGCCACGACCGAGTTGGTCGTACCAAGGTCAATTCCTACAACTTTTCCCATGTGTTTGCTCCGAGTGGAATAACGAACTTTGTGTTCAAAAGGTTATATACATAGTGCTCAATGGGGGGCGGTTTGCTGAAGGGGGGGTTACCGAACCGGGGGCTTCGGCTACGCTCAGCCACCGATGAGGTGAGAGAGAGGCGGTTCTAGCGTGCCAATAGATGCTCATGCCTGATTTTCGGGGCAGAGCATCAGCGCCTGAACATAAAGGCCCTGAATGCACAGCGTCGAATGCATGGCTGTTTAGGCCTCGAACAAGGTGCTTAACAACGAATGGGTGACGACATCAAACGGGTCGTTCTTTGCCAATCCGCGTGAAATGAGCATGGCCCCTTCGAGTGCGGCGAGAAAAGTGGTTGCCCAATCGTTTGCATTGATGGCAGGCGCAATTTCACCTGTTTCTATGCCTGTTTGAAGGACATTAACTAGCCATTGCTGCTGCGCTTCAAAAAACCGAGCGACTTCCGCTTTGACCAGATCTGGCAGGGTCTCTATGTCGCCAGCTAGCATCCCGCACATGCAGAGCAAATGACGGTCTACTAGGGTGTTGCGAAATAGCGTTGCGTAGTTTTCGAGGCGCTCATGAGCGGTGTTTGTTGAGGCTTCGATGCGCTGTAATTGTTTCCCAAACTGCTCGGTGTAGCGGGCTGTTACTGAGCGACCCAGCTCTCCTTTGGTTGGAAAGTGGTAGTGGATACTGGCGCTTTTGATGCCGATTGCGGCGGCAATGTCTCGATAGCTGAAGCCGTTGTAACCGCGTGCCTGAATAAAATTTTGAGCGACGGTCAAAATTTCTTCGGAGCGTGATGCGGACGATTTCTCGGCGACAGACATAGCATTTTCCTGGTGTCTGAATATTGTACAGCGACTACTATTGGGCCCATTTTTGTAGGGTGCCTAGGAGGCTGTTCTTTAGCTTTGATGAACGCATCTCATCTTTATGATATAACTTACCTATTGATAGGTAGGTAAATGTGTGGCAGCGAAAGTCTATGAATTTTCTGGATTTCCTAACCCTGCTCGTGTGCGGATTGCGCTGGCGGAGAAAGGGTTGAGTGACCAGGTTGAGTTTGTGAGTGTGAATGTGCCTGCAGGTGAGCATAAGCAGCCTGAGTTTTTGGCGAAGAACCCTTCGGGTACGGTGCCTGTGCTAGAGCTAGAAGATGGGACGACGATCGCTGAATGCACTGCGATTACTGAGTATTTTGACCACTTGGCGGGTGATCCTGTTCTGACGGGTCGCACGCCCAAGGAACGGGCGATGATTCATATGATGCAAAGGCGGGCTGAGGCCGGTTTGCTGGATGCCGTGGCGGCTTATTTTCACCATGCAACGCCGGGTTTGGGGCCTGATATTGAGGGCTATCAGTGTGCTGACTGGGGTAACCATCAGCGTGCTAGAGCGACGGATGGGATGCGCTATGTCAATGGGGTATTGGCTGAGCGCCCCTACGTGGCGGGGGATGCTTTCTCGATGGCGGATATTACGGTGTTTGCTGGGTTGGCGTTTGCCGATGCGGCGAGTGTGGAGATTCCGGCTGACTGTGAGAATTTGCTGGCTTGGCGCGATCGCATGAATGCACGCCCCAGCATCAAAGGGAAATAAAGCGGAGCACCTTTATGAAACGTCTCAACGCTAATTTTGACGAACGAGTAGCGCTGCATGCTGCAGACATTCCCTGGCAGGCTTCGCCAATGGCAGGGGTAGAGCGGCGTATGTTGGACCGTTTGGGCGATGAAGTGGCCAGAGCGACGACGATTGTGCGCTATGCGCCGCACAGTCAGTTTTCGCCGCATGTACACACGGGCGGTGAGGAGTTTTTGGTATTGGAAGGTGTTTTTCAAGATGAGTATGGCGATTTCCCGGCGGGTAGCTATATTCGTAACCCGCCGGAAAGTCGCCATACACCAGGCAGTGAGCCGGGCTGTACGATTTTGGTGAAGCTGTGGCAGTTTGATTTGAGCGATCGCACCCACGTCCGCCTAGATACCAACAAAATGGCGTTCGTTGTCGAGGCGGCTAATCCAGCGGTTGAGGCGATGCCGTTATTCCATGACGCGCATGAAGATGTCAGGTTAGAAAAATGGACAGCCACCGCCCTGATTGATCTGGAGATCCCTGGCGGTGCGGAGATCTTTGTTATGGAAGGTTCTTTTACGGAAAGCGGTGAGACCTTTTTCCCGCAGTCGTGGCTACGATTACCCAACTCCGCATCCACTCAAGTCACCGTAGGCGTTGACGGTGCGAAGGTTTGGATTAAGCGGGGTCACCTGGCCGAGCCGCCACAGCCCCCCCGAACGGTTTGATCCTTTTTACGTTTCCTTTGAGCTGGGTGTTGGATTGCTGTATTGCATGAGTTCTATCGGTGCGCCATTGACTTCTATAAAAGCGACAAGCAGTCCTTCGCTAGGACTGTTGTTGGGCTCAATTAGGATTTTTTGCCCTTGAATAGCAGCTTGTAAGTCTTCGACTTCGAAGGCGATGTGGGGAACTGATTTAACGAGTTCTGGGTAGGGTGCGTTTTCCCCGGTAGCCACGACTATTTTAAGCCCGAGAAACAATTTGATCGTCTAGAGAGAAATCAACCTCTAGATTGTCTAGGCCGTTGGCTAAATAGTCGTTTTCAAAGGAATCCTTTAGCCCTTCGATAAGACTGAACTTAGGGTGCCAATTCAAGTCAGCTTTGGCTTTGCTGATGTCGGTGAAGAAGTGCTGCACGCGCATAGGGAAGGCTTTTTGCTTGCCGAAGTCGAAATCTTTTGGGTCGTAGTGAACGATTTTGACGGCGTCGGGGTCTTTGCCAGTGGCGATCGCACACCCCCTCGCCAAGCCATCAAACGTAACTGCCTTATCCCCAGAAATATTGTAAATCTGACCAATAGCGCTGTCGTTGCCAAGCACAGAAACCATCGCGCTCGCTAAATCTTGGCAGTGGCCGAGATGGGTAAGGGCCATGCCGTTACCGGGGATAGGAATTGGCTGGTCTCTGACTAATCTGTCAAAGAACCATTTCTCCAGCGGATTGTAGTTTTGCGGTCCATATATATAGACAGGGCGGATAGCGGTGAAAGGCACGCCTTGCTCTTTCAAATAGTCTTCGGTGTGGAATTTGCCCTTGTGGCGGCTGTTTGGATCGACTGCGTCGCCTTCCTTATGGGGCATTTGGTCACTTTTGGCATAGACGCCGGCGGAGCTGACATAAATGAAGTGCTTGAGTCTGTTTTCTTTTTTGCCCTTGAATATTTCGACTAGAGGCTGAGTATCAGTCAGTTCTCTGCCGTTGTTGTCGAAAATGGCGTCGAAGGATTTGCCTCCACTAAAAGATTGGAGGGCCGTTTTTAGGGCGGATGGATCTTTGCGATCGCACACAATACTCTCCACTCCCTCTACGGGCGCCGGATGATTCCCTCGATTGAGCAAAGTTACCTCGTGTCCCTGTGCTACCAGGAGCTTAGTGAGATAAACCCCGATAAACCGAGTGCCGCCGATAACCAAAACCCGCATAGCGTTTTGCCCTTATTGAGTGAGTACTTCTATTTCTCTAGCGTTGCAGATTTTGAGCCGATTTTTGCCTTGTCTTTGCTGTGATCGCTTTAGAATGCAACAGAAAAAAAGTCAATACCATAGGTTTATCTTATGCAAATCATAGGCAATCTTTTTCATTAGAAGTGTCTATAAATGCTGTTGCTTGTTAAGCCCTAAAACCTGTTCTACAAATGTGTCAATTTATGTCACATGTCAGCGCTATCCCTCTCCAGATATAGCTTTTCTGATACAACTTAAAGCAGCTATGAAAGCCAATTGTGGTCTGTCAAAAGGTCTCCTTACCCCAATTCCATAATTTTGTAAATAATTCTGTCCTTTCGTAAACAGTTGTTTGCAAAACTCTAGAGCGCTGCGCCATCCCTAAAGATAGGTATAGAACGCTCGAGAAAGTAACAGACATCTCACCCCAGGAGTTCACAACGCATGTTCACCCAAGTTCGACCCACCGTAAGACACGTAGTCCCCGAGGAGCTAGGAAGTCGCTCCTTAGTCAAGGTGGTTTATGTCGTTCTAGAGCCCCAGTATCAGAGCTCTTTGTCCGCCGCTGCCCGCGCTATCAATGCCAACAATTCTCAAATTGCCGTAGAGCTGAGCGGCTATTTGATTGAAGAGCTGCGCACCGAAGAAAACTACGAAGCCTTCAAGAGAGACGTGGCTGAAGCCAACATCTTCATCGGTTCCTTGATATTTATCGACGAGCTGGCAGACAAGGTAGAAGCGGCTGTGAAACCAGTGCGCGACCAGCTGGATGCGGCGGTTGTATTTCCTTCCATGCCCCAGGTCATGCGCCTGAACAAAATGGGTAAGTTCTCGATGGCTCAGCTGGGCCAGTCGAAAAGCGTCATTGGCGACTTCATGAAGAAGCGCCGCCAAAAGCAGGGCAGCGGCTTTGAAGACGCCATGCTAAAACTGCTGCGAACGCTGCCAAAGGTTCTGAAGTATTTGCCGGTAGAAAAGGCCCAGGATGCTCGCAACTTTATGATGAGCTTCCAGTACTGGCTGGGTGGTTCAGCTGAGAACCTAGAGAACTTCCTGCTGATGCTCTCTGACCGCTACGTACTGACAGAAACAGGGGTAGACGGTGCGCCCACAGACGATCCGCTGATGTTTGAAGAGCCGGTGACTTACCCTGATATGGGCATTTGGCATCCGCTTGCACCTGAGATGTTTGAAGATATTCGCGAATATCTGAACTGGTACGACGCTCGTACAGATATTCCTGAAATCTCACGCAACGAAAATGCGCCCTGCGTCGGTATCGTTTTGCAGCGCACTCACCTTGTAACCGGTGACGAAGCCCACTACGTCTCTATTGTGCAGGAGCTGGAGTACAGAGGTGCGAAAGTTATTCCTGTCTTTGCCGGTGGATTAGACTTCTCAAAGCCCGTTGATCTTTACTTTTATGACCCGCTCAAGCCCAGCAATGCGATTGTCGATTCTGTTGTTTCTCTCACAGGCTTCGCGCTAGTCGGCGGCCCTGCCCGCCAAGATCATCCCAAGGCAATCGAGTCATTGCAACGGCTGAACCGTCCTTACATGGTGTCTTTGCCGCTGGTTTTCCAGACGACTGAAGAGTGGGAAGCGAGCGATTTGGGTCTTCACCCTGTGCAGGTCGCTTTGCAGATGGCGATCCCTGAGCTAGACGGTGCGATTGAACCGATTATTATGTCGGGTCGTGACGGCATGACCGGTCGGGCGATTACGCTGCAAGACCGGGTAGAAGCTATCTCCACTCGGGCTTTGAAGTGGGCGCGGTTGCGTAAGCTGCCTCGGGTAGATAAGAAGCTGGCGATTACCGTCTTTAGCTTCCCGCCTGATAAAGGCAACGTCGGTACCGCCGCGTATTTAAACGTATTTGGCTCTATCTTCCGTGTGATGGAAGAGATGAAAGAGCAGGGTTACACCATTGATGAAATGCCTGAAAATGCTGAAGAGCTGATGCAGCTGGTGATCAATGACGCGCAAGCTCAGTTCAACAGCCCCAACTTAAACGTCGCTCATCGCATGTCTGTTGCGGAGTACGAAGAACTCACGCCTTACTCACACAGGCTGGAAGAGAACTGGGGTCCGCCACCAGGACAGCTCAATACTGACGGCCAAAATCTGTTGATTTACGGCAAATCGTTCGGCAATTTGTTCATTGGGGTGCAGCCTACCTTTGGCTACGAAGGCGACCCCATGAGACTGTTGTTCTCTCGCTCCGCTAGCCCTCACCACGGCTTTGCCGCTTACTACACGTACTTAGAGAGAATCTGGCAGGCCGATGCGGTGCTTCACTTTGGTACCCACGGCTCCCTAGAATTTATGCCTGGTAAGCAAATGGGTATGAGCGGTCAGTGTTACCCCGACAACTTGATTGGCAACACGCCAAACCTCTACTACTACGCAGCTAACAACCCTTCCGAGGCGACGATTGCGAAGCGTCGTGGCTATGCAAACACGATTAGCTACCTAACGCCGCCCGCTGAAAATGCTGGCTTGTACAAGGGACTCAAAGAACTCAGCGAACTCATCGGTTCCTACCAAACCTTAAAAGAAGGCGGACGGGGCTTGCCAATCGTAAACGCGATTATTGAAAAAGCGCGTCAGGTAAACCTTGATAAAGATATTGAGCTGCCCGCAGAAGATGCAAGTGGTTTGGATAAGGAAGAACGCGATACGTTGGTTGGCAAGGTCTACATCAAGCTGATGGAGATTGAGTCTCGTTTGCTGCCTTGCGGGCTGCATGTGGTGGGTGAGCCGCCGACGGCTGAAGAGGCGATCGCAACCCTAGTAAATATCTCTGCCCTTGACCGCGTAGAAGAAGAACAGAAGAGCTTGCAGCGGATTATTGCCGAGAGTATTGGCCGCGATATTGATCAGATTTATGCGAGTAGCGATCGCGGCGACCTAGACGACGTGCAGCTCCTCTACGACATCAACAGTGCAGTACGCGCTGCCGTCACCGCAATGGTTGAAGCGCAGCTCAACGACGATGGCCGGGTCTCGATGAAGTCGATGCTATCTGCGCTTAGCTTTGGCGGTGCAAAAGATCCTTGGACCAAGGCGATTCACAAGCTGGGCTACAAGCAAGTCGAAAATGATTCTCTAAAGCCTCTGTT
This sequence comes from Cyanobacteria bacterium J06598_1, assembly GCA_038529685.1. GTDB lineage: Bacteria > Cyanobacteriota > Cyanobacteriia > Phormidesmidales > Phormidesmidaceae > Phormidesmis. The sequence goes on from JBCBDN010000003.1 coordinate 21,484, forward strand.
TGAGTTTTTGCAGTACTGCTTGAAGCAAGTTGTCAAAGACAACGAGCTCGCTTCTCTGCTACGAGCGCTAGATGGTGAATATATCCTTCCTGGCCCCGGCGGTGACCCTATCCGTAACCCGGATGTGTTGCCCACTGGTAAAAACATCCACGCGCTAGATCCTCAGTCAATTCCGACTTCTGCGGCGGTGCAGTCTGCCAAGATTGTGGTTGATCGCTTGCTGGAACGACAGAAAGCCGAGAACGATGGTGCCTATCCTGAGACTATCGCAGCGGTGCTATGGGGCACTGACAACATTAAGACCTACGGTGAGTCGCTGGCGCAGATGATGTGGTTTGTTGGTGTGAAGCCGGTGCCTGATTCGCTGGGTCGAATGAATAAGCTGGAGCTAATTTCTCTAGAAGAGTTGGGCCGTCCGCGTGTTGATGTTGTTATCAACTGTTCCGGTGTGTTCCGTGACCTATTTGTTAATCAAATGGCGCTGCTCGACAGAGCGGTGAAAATGGCCGCTGAGGCAGATGAACCGCTAGAGATGAACTTTGTGCGTAAGCATGCCCTTGCCCAGGCTGAAGAATTCGGTATGTCTTTGCGTGACGCGGCGACTCGAATTTTCTCTAACGCCTCTGGTTCCTACGCAGCTAACGTGAACCTAGCCGTGGAAAACAGCAGCTGGGAAGAAGAGCAAGAGCTGCGCGACATGTATTTGGCACGTAAGTCGTTTGCCTTTAACTGTGATAATCCTGGCATGATGGAACAGTCTCGCGGCATCTTAGAATCTTCTTTGAAGACGGCGGATGTGACGTTCCAGAACTTGGATTCTTCTGAGATCTCGCTGACAGATGTCTCTCACTACTTTGACTCTGATCCAACTAAGGTGGTGGCGAGTTTGAGAGATGACGGTAAGAAGCCGACTTCGTTTGTGGCAGATACTACAACGGCGAATGCTCAAGTGCGATCGCTCTCTGAAACTGTCCGGCTTGATGCCCGCACCAAGCTGCTTAACCCCAAATGGTACGAAGGCATGCTCTCAAACGGTTACGAAGGCGTCCGCGAGTTATCAAACCGCCTCGTGAACACAATGGGCTGGTCAGCCACTGCCGATGCGGTAGATAACTGGGTGTACGAAGATACCAATGATACCTTCATTAACGATCCTGAAATGTGTCAGCGCCTGATGGACTTGAACCCCAACTCTTTCCGTCGCATGGTCACAACGCTTTTAGAAGTAAACGGTCGCGGTTACTGGGAGACCAGCGATGAAAACATCGAACGTTTGCAGGAACTCTACGAAGAAGTCGAGAACCGGATTGAAGGTGTTGAGTAAACAGCGCGTGGGACTTTTCCTGCTCGTTGAATAAAGAAACGTAAGGATAGGCATATCTGTCTATCCTTTTTGTTTGTATAGCAAAGCGCGGATGCATAACGCCAAGGCGAGGCAAGGCCAACGCACTTTGCTATGCGCTATGCGCTCTACATAGTAAGGGTTGTAACTGTTCGTAGTGTCTAAAGCTAAGCGCGGAAGGCTATAAATAAAACGTGCATCTAGGAAACCGGTAGGTTGTGGCTTCTGCGCAGGCAGACGCTGCGCGAACGACTCCGCTCAGCCAGCGGAAAGTGCCGCCACCGAACCCTGAGCGGAGTCGTTGGCGTAGCCTCCCGTAGGGTTAGGGTGACTGGGACAAATTGACAAGTTATTTAATCCTCGATCCTAAGACTATTAGACGAAGGTCTTTTTGGACCTAGAGATGCTGGAGCGTGAAGTGGCGATCGCATTTTCCAACTCATTCAACTTACTGATAATAGCCGTCTTCTCATTGGCGACCTCAATGCGATCGCGCCCATTCGCCTTAGCCACATACAGCGCCTGGTCTACCCTGGTAAGCAGCTCCTTTTGGCTACCTGGAAAGTCAGGAAACGCCCCTAACCCCATTGATACCGTCACCTGAAAAGTCACGCCATCGCAGTTGATCACCATTTCTTTCACGGCGCGGCGAATGTTCTCAGCGCGCTGATAGGCTTCTGTGAGCGGCATATCCGGCATGGCCAAAATAAACTCCTCGCCCCCATAGCGGCAGGCAATGTCACTGCCGCGAATGTGCTTGTGCACTAGCCCAGAAAACGCCCGCAGCGCTTCGTCTCCAGCTATGTGGCCGTAGGTATCGTTGACTTTTTTGAAGTGGTCAATGTCCATCAGCACAATGCATAAAGAAGTGCCAGCGCGCTCTGCTTTGGTCCGTTCAGCCGGAATAGTCTCTTCAAAGTAGCGGCGGTTGAACAGACCGGTGAGACCATCGCGAATCGCCTGTTCTTTTAGCTGTGACTGTAGCCTTTGAATCTGTTCTAGTTTGAGCGTGAGGTCGGTGTTGGCCTGCTGAATTTTTAGCTGGTTTTGGTGCTGTTGGGTAATGTCTCTGAGCACGAGAAGCTTACCGATAAAGCGCTGTTCGTGGTCGTGTAAGTACGTGATTCGAACTTCTATATAGCAGGGGATACTGGGCTTAGCGACCACGTGGCTGGTAAAGTCGTCTGCGTGGTAGCAGTGGTGAACAATCTCTTCCCAGTCGTTGAGAACGCGCGCTAGCTTTTGGCCGGTGCAAATAGACTTGGGTCTGTAGGCGTACTTGCGAGCTGCCGGATTCATATCAATGACACGATTTTCGCGGTCGATGACCAGTACGCCGTCATTCATCTGTTCGATCAGCCGATCTCTGGCAATGGGGAGCAGGTCGAACAGCCGAAAGCTAAATAGGCTCGCGAAGTAAATTAAGCCTGTGAGCAAGAAGCTCATGGGCAAAATGTTGGCATTTTCTGGAGAGATGCCGAGGGTGAACAGGGTGCCTGCAATCAGCGGCGGTAAGGAGCCCACAACAATTGTGATTGCCTGCCTGCGGTGGAGATGCGAAGAGCGGATGCCGGAGCGAGTGACAAATGCTGAGCCAGTGAAAACATAGATATAAAAGCAGGCTGCAATCCAGTAGTAGCCTGCACCGTGATGAATGATGTTGAGATGGCTATTGGTTGGATACAGCGTGATGCCAGTCCACACTAGATGATGCCAATGATTGCTCAACACGAGGGCCATATTGAACACGGGCAGAGCCCAAATCGCAAAGCGGCGGCGGTGGCTAAGCCAGCTTTTGAAGCCAGTGAAGTGCAGCGCGAAGGTGAGATAGAGGGCAATGGTGCTGTTAGATGCAATATATTCCAGAGTGGTCCAAAAGGTGAGCGTGCCTGCTGAGTTAGAGACTTCGCTACCGGCAGCGGTGGCGGCGTAGGCTGCGATCGCTAGCATCAGCCAAATAAAAGGCCGAATAGATAGCGTGACCTCTCTACGTACCCACACGGTGAGCGCTACACAGCTCGATATAATCGCTGTAACGCACAGAATGATGACGTAGAGATTCTCACGGAGAAACATAGAAGAAGTCTGTAAAGAGAAAATGTAGGCGGCTGCTTTTGGGCAGAGAAACATAGGCCCAGAATGCCCAGAACACGCTGTAGAACCTGGGTAAACGACCTGCGGAAAACACGGCTGTTTCGCTGCAAAGCTGAGATTCGCTCGATGACTTTTCGAGCCCTCTTTTTCCCCTCACCGGCAGGCTGCATCTAGCGAATTTGTGAAGGCACCGCCCAAGGGTAGATGTTTGAACCGCGAGACGCTCCCTTGTGATGTGGAGGTGCTGCTGGGTTTTAAGGGGGTGGGTCCAAAGTGCGCTCACCTGACACTGGGGATCGCCTGCGCTCAGCCGTATATCAGTGTGGATGTGCACGTGCACCGGGTGAAATAAACTGCTGCTGCCCTTTGGAAAACAACTCTGCAAGAGTCAGTATCCGCAGTGCGGTAAGTGCCCGCTGGCGAACAGCTGTCCTCGGATTGGATTGTCTTAAATTTTTGTATCGTAGACTAGTGCAGGTCACAGATAACTTTTCTACAATTGCGTTTTAGTTGATTTTTTCATTCTTGAAAATATCTTTAAATTCGTGGCACTTAGCCATTATGAAAAGTCCCTTTAACTACTCAATTCTGAGAAATTAATCCTCAGTAATGAGAAACATGTCGCAATAAGAAAATAATCGTTTGTTCTGACTTGCTTTAGAGAAAGGATTGATATCTTTCAAGTACCTTATCCACGTGTCATGACCTACATTCACCCGCCACTAACGTTACCTACAAACTTTGTCACGAAAGACTTTTGGGTGATTCCTGAACCTTTGTCAGACGCGGAAGAGCGCCTCCACAGATTGATTGAGGCGATTTATGCTGACTTAGAGATTCTTAACTACCCCAACAAAAACTGGGACTACAGCCGAGACCACAGCATTTTGGAAGTGGCGATTTTGGGCGCAGGCCACTGTGGCAAATCGACCGCCTTTGGGCTGCGCCGACACGGTATAGAGCGGGTCCGTATTTTTGATCGGAGTCAGTCGGGGCAAGAGGGCCCGTGGCGCACGTTTGCTCGTAATGCCACCCTCAGAACGCCCAAACATGTGACGGGTGGGCTGGAGTGGGGGATCGCTAATCTTCACTTTAGCCGCTGGTGTACAGCTCGCTATGGGGAGGAATACTGGCAGCGTCTTCAGTACATTCCTCGGCTGCTCTGGGCCGATTATTTGGATTGGTACGGCAGAATTTTGGACCTGCCGATTCAAAACGACACGACCATTCAAGACATTGCTTGGAATGAGGGTGAACAGTGTTTTTACTTGCAGGCCATTCATCAGGGTAAGCCAGAACAGTACAAGGCCCGTTTTATTGTTTTTGCGACTGGAATGGAGTCTGCGGGCGGTAAAAACATCCCGGCGATTGTTGAAGATAGTTTGCCTGAGCATGTTTATCACCACACGATGGACCGCATCGACTTTTCTGCTTTTGCGGGTAAGCGAGTGGTGGTGATTGGCGGTGGGGCCAGCGCTTTTGATAATGCATTGATGATGCTCAAGGCGGGCGCGGCCTCGGTGGATATTGCCGTTCGCCGCCCACAGCTGACGAACATGAACCGGATTCGCTGGAGTGAGTGGAATGGCTACCACCGCCACTATATTGATTTGCCCGATGAGAAAAAGTGGGCCTACAGCCTAGCTGAGTTTCGCCTAGGTCAGCTGCCGCCTACGCACACTTATTATCAAGCGATGAGCCATCCCCGGCTCACACTCTACACCGACGCGCCGATTAAGTCTCTTGACTATCGCGGCAATGAACAGGCTGGAGAGATTGTCGGTCAGTATGGAGACAGTACGCTTGCTCACGATGTGATGGTTTGCGGCACTGGATTCACGACTAATCTCAACTTTCAGCCAGAGCTAAAAACGCTGGCACCGCACATTGCTCGCTGGAAAGATCACTACATTCCACCGGCAGGAGAGGGCCATGCTGAAATGTCTGCATATCCTTACTTAGGCAAAAGTTTGGAATTTGTGCCATTGTCTTCTCGACATGACTACCTGAAGCGCTGCTACTATCTGTGCTCTGGCGGTGCGCTGGTGAGTGGCTTCCGGGCGCATCTGTCGGGGCTACAGTTCGCTTTACCTAGGGTCGCTTATGACATTGGCAAGCAGCTGTTTGTAGAGCACAAAGAAGAGATTTGGGATGCCTTTAATGCTTACGATGTAAAGGAATATTGAATGAGAAAAGTTGACTGACCGTATTAAAAGATACGGTCTTCGGTGTGTGAATCAGCTTACAAGGTAGCTAATACCGACTGAGACTGAAGAGGCTAACTTGAACAATGTCACTATCTACTAAGCCACCGACTCGTCAACCCAATGTTGGAAGAGCGGCTGAAAAAGCGGCTGAAGAAGACTACCCGCTAAGTGCGGTGCCGCTCTCGGACCGCAAGCCATTTTGGTCGCTTTCACTGCTGCTGATGGGTTTTGCGCTTACGTCTACAACCCTGTTTGCCGGCGGCGCAATCGGTCCTGTTTTCAGCTTTCCACAGCTGATTACAGTTATTTTGTTCGGTAATTTGATTCTCGGAGTTTATTGCGCTGCCTTAGGATACATTGCTGCCAAGAGCGGACTTTCTACCGTGCTGATGGCGCGCTTTAGCTTTGGCAATGCGGGGTCGCGTTGGGTCGATTTTATCTTGGGATTCACGCAGATCGGTTGGTACGCCTTTACGACGGCGATTGTGGTGCAGGCATTGTTAGGTGCTTTTGGCGCGCCGACTTCTGGGCCGGTGGCGATCGCACTCATTTTCTTTTTTAACTATGCTTTTTGTGCGACGGCCTACATTGGTTATAGTGCGATTGACTGGCTGAGCCGACTGGCCGTTCCGGCGATGTTGATTTTGGTGGCGATTAGTTTGTCGTTGGCGTTTAGAGATTTTGGGGGCGCTGAGATTGCTGCCCCAACAGGCGCTATGAATATGGGCGCGGCCCTAGCGGTGGTGATTGGTTCCTTTATCTCGGGCGGCACACAGTCCACGAACTGGAGCCGGTTTGCCGACTCTGGCAAGAGCGCTATTTTTGCGACGCTGAGCGCTTTTTTATTGGTGAACGGTATTTTGGTGTTCGCGGGCGCATTCTGTTCTTTGGTGTACGGGTCTGAAGACTTGGTAGCCGCGATGAGCACGCAGGGAATTTTAGCCGGGGGTGTTTTGCTGCTGATTCTCAACGTGTGGACAACGCAAGACAACACGATTTATGCGTTTTCTGTGGCCGGGGCAAATATGTTTCGCACCCGTAAGCGCCACGCTTTTGTCCTAGGCGGTGCAACATTTGCACTTATTCTCACACTGTCGGGTATTTACGATTTGTTACCGACCTATCTTATTTTGCTGGGAACCGTGATTCCGCCTGTAGGCGGGATTATCATGGTGGATTTTTGGCTGCGCCATCACGGTGAGTTTCCGGCGTTGACCGCCCGAATTCCCGCGTTCAACTGGGCAGGCATTATCGCTTATGTGTCAGGTTCCGCTGTAGCTTTTGTGACAGGTAATGCCGGATTCGGGATTGGCCCGGTGAATGGTATTTTGGCCGCAGCAGTGCTATATGCGGTGCTCTATAGGGTGATTTTCCAGCCAATTCGAGCTGAGTATTAGCGCAACAGTCGTTATAGAAATAGATAAGGCATGGCAGAGTCTATCCGGTTGATTCGAGGTAAGTGGGTTCTGACGGGCGAGGCTGTTTTAGTCGATGCAGGCGTTGTTGTTCAAGGCGACACGATTCTGGAAGTCGGTGACTGGAACGAGGTACATGCTCGCTACTCTACTGCTTCTGTTCTGGGCTCACCCCACCACGCTATTCTCCCCGGCCTAATCAATGCTCATCACCACAGCAACGGCGTGCCCAATTCTTTGATGGGCATAGACGATGACCTGCTGGAGCTGTGGCTTTATTCTCGTAATGCCAAAAGGCCGCAGTCTTCTAAACTGCGCACGCTGCTGAGTGCGGCGTATCTGCTGAAAACGGGGGTGACGACTGTTGTTGATGTTGCCAGTATTGGTGGCTCTGTAGCCGCTAGCAAAAAAGAGGTAAAAGCGTGTTTGAGCGCTTATCAAAGGGCGGGCTTACGGGTCGCTTTTACGCCGGGTGCAAGGCACGAGAGTTTGCTAGTGCACGGCGGTAAAGATCAAGATGCGGCTTTTCTAGCGACTCTGCCCAGTGATCTTCAGCAGAAGGTGAAGGCGTTGACGCCGCTGGAGCAGGGGCTCTCGGCTGAGGGTTATCTAGCAGTGGTGAGTGAAACGGTAATCCAGTATCAAAACAACGAACTGATCGATGTATGGTTCGGACCGCCGGGACCTCAGTGGGTAGGTGATGAGCTGCTGGTGAAAACGGTAGAGACGGCGAATCGTTTAGGGACAAGTGTACAAACCCACGCGCTAGAGTCTTTTTATGAGAAAGAGATGGGGCCGAAGTTTTATGGGAAGTCGGTGATTGCTCATTTAGACTCGCTGGGTGTGCTGAGTCCTAGCTTTTCGTTAGCTCATGGCGTTTGGGTGAGTGAATCAGATATTGAGATTTTGGTTAGGACGGGCGCTTCGATTAGTCACAACCCGAGTTCTAACCTGAGGCTGCGAGCGGGAATTGCGCCCTTGAGCGCGCTGCTAGCAGGTGGGGTGACGATGGGGCTGGGGATGGATGGCACCACGCTGAATGACGATGAGGACATGTTCACAGAGATGCGATTGGCGGCCAGATTGCAGCGATCGCCCCAAATAAAAGACGCAGTGCCAACGCTAGAAGACCTGTTCAAAATGGCGACAGTGGGCGGCGCAAAGCTACTGGGCAAGTCGCACAGTATTGGCAAGTTAGCACCGGGCTACAAGGCAGATGTGGTGATGGTGAACTGTGAGTGCATGACTTGGCCGTGGGTAGCACCGGAGGTAGATCCGCTATCGGTGGTGATGATGCGGGCCCGTCAGTCTGATGTGGATACCGTGATGATCAACGGCGTGATTGTCTTAAAGGCGGGTTCTCCAACGGGGTTTTACATGGCGGAAGTGGGTCAGGCTTTGGCGGCTGAGCTGAGCGCGATGCCCGACCGGGAGGACTATCGCGCCTTGGCTGATGCGGTGCGTCCGTATATGGCGCGGTGGTATGAAGCGTGGGAAGTGCCCAAGCTGGACCCTTATATTAAATACAATGCGAGGGGCTAAGATTCAGAGAGTGTTCTTGACACTGTCAGTTCCGGTTTAGCTGTTTTTAGTTTGGCTGTTTTTAGTTTAGCCGTTTTTAGTTTGGCTGTTTTTAGTTTGGCCGTTTTTAGCTGGGCTGCAGAGAAAGTGAGATTGCACTCAAAAGAGGAGGGAGTGCAATCTCTTTTGGCCGCACTTTCTAGAAAGAGAACTGGCTAGAAAGAGAACTGGAAGCCGCCTGCAACTACGATGCCGTCATCGTCGCTGAAGGAGTCCTGCGCCCGCAAGTAAACGCCGGGGCCTTTGGCTTTGCCAGTGCCGATGGTTTGCGCAATGCGATCGCCCGCCTCATCTGTCACAAACTCATTTACTAACACTTCTACCTGTTCGCCATTGTCACCTGTGAGCACATCAAATACGTTCTGGCCATTGGCATCGACGGCAGCTCTGGTCTGATAGATGGGAACCGCATTGCCTGCTTCGTCGTACTGGTGCGCTGTTCTCTGCACTTCGCCAAAAGGATGGAACAGAACCTCTGCTCTCCAGCCCGTTTCGATGCCGTCATCGTCTAGGCCCACAACAGTATTCTGGGCGAAGAGTTCGGCTCGAACGGTGTTGGCCGCGTCGGTCCAGGGGGTGTTGCCAAAGTTCATCACGCCGCCTAGGGTGAGTTCGCCCATGAGTGAGGAGACGTTGGCGTAGCTGTCAGAGCTGTCTTGAGTCGTGCGATCGCTCTCCACCATGTCACTACTCATTACTTCCAAACTCTCTTCTGTCTCAGAGCGCACCAGCCGCTCTTCTCCTCTTACGAGGCGGCGCTGGCGATCTACTACCGTGTTTTCAACAGAGACCACTTCGCTCTCGCCGTCAACAAAGCTGACGTTGGTTAGCTCACCGGCACTGTTGATATCGAAGGAGGCAGTGCTGTTTTGTTCAACGGTTTCTGTGCGCTGCCGAACGATGGTTTCTCGCTCTGTGATGGGTGTTTCAAACGTGTTGAATGTGCGCTGAGTGATGAATTCACTCGTAACGCTATCCATTTCCATATCGATTTGGCGAACGGTGTCGCGCTGGTTGCCAAGGCCGCCTGCGAGCGAACCGCCAAGGTAGAAGCCAGCCGCGCGAGTGGTGCGAGCGTAAGCGGCTTGCCCTGGTGTAACCGCTTCCATTGATAGGAGCGTGTTGCCAACGCGGGCATCTACTTCATTGGCGATAGTAACGTCGAGAGTAGGCACTCGCTGCCCGCCAACTGACTCGGCGTAGAGCCCTGGGATGCCGTTGAACAGCTCAGTGACGGCGTTGTTGCCAGCGACGGTGTCCTCTACGGCGTAGACAGTTGCGGTTTCAGCTGCGAAGTTCTCAGGCTGCTGGTCGGCAGAGATAATGGAGAATCCGCCTGCTGCGATTTCGTAGCCATTAGGGCCAGAAACTACGTCGTAGGTTTCTCCTAGGCTGAGGTTTTGTCCGGCCTGCTGTGGTACGAGAGCATATATCGCCCGTACTGCTTCGCCTGCGCCTAGCGATAGAGAAGACTGTGCATAGCCTTCTTTAGTCCACTGAGGCACAAAGCTCATGTCGCCTGTAGCGCGCTCAATGAGGATACCGCCGACGTTGTCTGTGTAAGCTGCGTTGCCGGGGCCCACTGCTGCAGAATCAGCTGCGGAGATAACAACAGCTTGGTCTGTTGGCAGCTCAAAAACACCGTTGTTAGGCACTAGCTCCGCGCCAGCTTGGTCAACTGTAGCGGGCACGTAGCCAACTAGGCGACGGTTGTTGAATAATCCTGCGGGCTCTACGAGCGGTGCGCCGTCAGCGTCAGGATTGGCGATGGTGTTTCCTAGCGCATCGGTAGCGAGGCGGTGTGTGGGGTTAAGGAACTGGTTGATGCCAACGGCAGCGGTGAGGCCAGCGGTATTGTCTCCGACAAATGGATTGAAGGTGAGGTTCCCTGATAGAAGCGTCGGCGGTACGTTGGGGTTATTCACGAGGGGCTTGAGCTGACCGGTGACGCCCAGGCCATCGCTGCCTGCGCGGATTTGGCTGTTGCCAGTGTAGCGGTTGTATACCAGCTGTTCGCCGTTTTCGTGGGTGACGCCTGTGGCATGGCCGATGGCTTGTGTGGTGGGTTGGCTGTTGGGGAGTTCTACCTGGCCGCGCTCCCTTTCTTCAACAGAAACGCTATCTGCTTCAACGATGTTTTCGACAATTTCTTCAACAACGACCTCTTCGATTCTGGTTTCAGGTGTAAGTTCTGTGCTTCTGACTTGAGTTCGGGTGGAAACGGTTTCGTTTTCTACAGTGGCTTGGGCTTCGCCTTGTCCGCTGGATACTTGGGTGTAGATACCGTCGTTGAAGTCTCGGTCGCCGCCGTTTTGCAAATCTTCTACAACGAACTCGCCGTCTTCTGAGAAGTAAATGCCAGATTCTTGAGGGTCTGTGCCGTTGCCTCTAATGTTGAGTACGCTGAGTTCTACGGTGTCTTTTGCCCCGTAGGATACGTCAATTTGGCCTGTTTCGGGGAGGGTTTCGCCATCGGGCCCTCTGCGAGTGCCGTCGCCTCTAACAAAGGTGGTTTCGCCGCTAATGGCTTCACCGTTTTCGTCGTACACGGTAATTTCGATGCCTTCTGCGTAGCTGTGGTCACCAGGGCTGCGCTCAACGTTGAACTGAGTGTTGAACTGTAGTGTGTCTTCGTTGACGGTGTAGCTGGACGTTTTGCCTTCACTAGTAGCAGCTTCGTTCAAAGCTTCGCTGAGGTAGTCAATATCAGTTGATAGCTCTACTGTGTTGGGTGCAAGCAGGTCTCGGTTTACCGGTTGAGAAACTCTGTCTTGAGTGTGGCTAGGTAGATGCGCAGGCAGTGGAATATTGGAGTCATTCTCTAGAGACCCGGTTTGAATATTAAAGGTGTTGTTGTTGAGCTGTACGGAGCCGCTAGCTGCATCGTAGTTAAGGTGGCCGTTGGGTGTGCTCTGGGCTAATGCACTCTGAGCGCTGAGAATAACGCCACTGGTAATAAGTAAAGTCGCGATGACGGTGGACGTGGGTCTGTTGTTGAGTGTCTTAGGTAGAGCGTTCATGGGGGGCACCTGGTATTTGACGAGTGTTAGGTAGATATTTCGAGAGCGCGGAACAACGCTTGTTTAATCTCTCTTATCAACATATCGCTGTTCTTGTTCGTTATTCTGCGGCGTGCTTGTGAGGTGTAACAGCTTTTGAATGGCTGAAGCTACCTGTACGTAGGGAATTCAGCTGTATAAACTGTAATAAATATGACAGTTGAAAAGGTGGTTGCAGTACCTTTTTATGATAAAGCTTGACCCTTTTTTAGGGCTGTACCCTTTGGTTGGCAACGCTTTTAAGGTTTTTGTCTTGAATGTAAAACCAATCTCTCTTTATATGTAGTTATCAAGAAGAAGATTTAAGAAGAAAGAACAGAAAAGGAACAGCCTGTGATTTCTTTGTAATCGCCTCTGTGACAGTATTCTCAGCGGTCTGCTATTGGCCGGAGTGTGCTTGTGTCAGCGTCTTTCTCTGTAATGCTTTGGCCCTCTAGCTTTTCGGAGAGGTTGCTCTTGGTCTTAGGTACACTGTGAATCGTCGATGTGATGTGACAGGTGCTGAGAGTGGCTACCTGCTGTTGCTATCTCTTTGAGTAATACGGAAATCATTACTCCTTATTTGAGCTTTTTTTTGCGTGCTAATACGGAGATTAAGTCGATTTTGTGACGGTCGTAAAATTGTCTCTTAATTGAATGGTGTGACTAAATCTCTAGAAAATCGGAAACGCTTTTAGAGCAGAGGGTCTGAGTGGAAAACAATTTCCGGATAGGACCCTGAATTAGCTGTGATTTAGCGCCAGCTGCTGAAGTGTTACTGAAGTGCTGGACTACATGCCATTTGTGGCTGATTGAAACGGTCTAAACCAGCCTGAACTGATGCTGCAACCGTTTCTTCCCATTAACCTAAATACTCATTCTGCCAGTTAGAAACGAATGTGTGTTGAATTGCCTCTTCCCGGTTCATTCATTCCTTTTGAAGTTTGCTTGTGTCGATTGGGCAAGGCGGAAGTGCATTAGCGTATCGCCACGCACTTCTTCGACTTCCTGCTGAGTGTTCAAATAAAACAAGGCATCTCTATTGCAGAGATGCCTTGTTTTGCGTATTGGTATGCTTCTTTAACTGCTGTTTGTGTAACCTAGCGAATGATTTTTACGGTGTCTGAGGACTGTTTGCCGCTTCTTGCGGTGCCGTCTGCTTTGAAAGTGAATGCGACATCGCTTGGGGTCGATTCTTTGCCTGAAGCTTTTTGATAGTTGCCTTCAAAGGTGCCGTCGCTGTTAACTTTGCCAGTTAGCTTACCAACGATGGCAGAACCTTTTTGTTGAGGAACCGCTTTCTTATTCAAAGATTCGGAGTATTCAATCACCATGTGATCGCCCTCTAAAGAGGCTCCCGTTACAGCTACTGCTTTTTTATCAATCACTACGCTGTAGTGAGTCGGATTTTTTACGAACTGCCCAATGCCGATGAACTGCGCTAGCGGCAGAGCGTCTTGTGTGTGGTCGCTGGCCTGCGCGGCAGTTAACGTCTGCATTTCGCGGCTTTCCCAAAGGACTTGAGGTGAGAGCACGGCTATGGCCCCGGCGATCGCCCCAATGGCTAATCCCAAATCCAAGATGTTTCGTACGCGTCCCATAACTCAACCTTTTATTAGCAGCCTTACTACACATTGTTAGCGCTGACGACTGTTTGGTCAGCAGCCTCCTATGACAACAGTTTAGGTGGCTCGCTATTGCAATGTGTAAGTACAAGAATGCTCAAAAGCCTTGAGGTCAGAGAGCTCTAGCGACATCCTTTACTCAACCTTAATGGAATAGTCTGTCTGATGCCGTCTGTCGAAAGCGATAAACGCAGCGCTCGTTTCGGTCACATGGGGGTGAATGGCTTGTTACAGCGCCTTTTTACACCTGATTGACAGTTGTGTTGTTGGCACACTCAGTTTTGATAATTGCTGGGGTGCGATCGCGCTTTAACTGCACCTTATTCTGATGCTGTCTCTGATTCTGTGGTGCTTAAGGAAAGAAATCGTCCCTGCACCCAGCCTTCCGTGTAGGGCGCTTCGTCTAGGCGAATGTGGTTCCAGGCGCTGTCTTGATCGGCTTCGGGCAAAAAGCTGGCAACCTGTTCTAATACGGTGACTGAAGCGCCGTTATTGCCGTAGCCTACGTTGGGCTGGTTGGCGGCAGGCCGTAGATATAGAGGAATAGGCGCGCCGGCTCTGGGGCCGATTAGGGTGGCAGGCTGTTCTATAGCCTGAGTGCCTAGTGCAGCTTGGCTGGGCTGGGGGTTGGCTGTGAGCATGATGAGTGCGATCGCCACCAAACAAATCAATCGCAACCACCACCGCTTCATACTCATCTTCTAGGCTCTCGTACAGAATTCCTTTTACTATACCGAGCTTTTAGCGCGAGAATGCCTGTACGCATTCAGTGAGTGCAGCGGCTTCGTCAGCAGACAGCGTGGTTTCTGCCAGCGTGGTTTCTACCAGAGAGGATTGGGACAGAGAGGATTGGGACAGAGAGGATTGACTGGTGGGGGCTGCGATCTCAATTGTCTCACCTAATTCCCAATGAGCCGCTGGCGTGTAGGGCCATGAAACTTGAGTGACGCGCCGTATTTGATTGCCGCTGGCCTGTCCTCGAAAGCAGTTAAGTACCGTGATGCGATCGCGTTCATTGTCTGCTCCATTAGCTAGCTCAATACCGACCACCGCACTGCCGCTTTTTTTCAGAAGCCATGTTCGAGCAGGCGACTGGTTACTGGCGACAGCCGTGTAGCGATAGGTGTTAGAGGCCCTGTTAGCGAAAGCTTGCTCATGCTGTTGATGGGTCAGTGGCGCGGCCAAGCAAGCCACGATTAACAGAAGTTGTGCTGCCTGATAAAGCATTGGGTTCTCTCTCTTTTTGGTGAATGGCCTGCTGTTGTGGAGGTGCTGCTATCGAGAGCCAGCTATCGAGAGCTAGCTATCGAGACTTGATGGAGACTTTGATGTAAAGAATCTGTAGAAGGACAGATTTTTTTGGGGTGCTATTTCTTAAGATTACGAAATCACTAGATCAGGGCCAAAACACTGTGCAAAACGAACAAGTCAAGATGCTGTTTTCTGAAGATTTTAGCGGGGCTACTGGCACAACACCGCCGCCAGGCTGGACACAGGCTTTACTTGAGGGTAATCCTGAAACCGATCAATGGCGGTTTGATAATCCAGGCGGGCGTGGCTTCATTGGTGAAGATCCCTTTTTAGAGCCGGTCGCTATTTACGATAGCGATGCGCTTTCTAATGATGATACTGAAGAGAGTGTTGCGCTGATTACGCCTGTTTTTGATGCGTCTGACGCGGCAGGTGCTTTTTTGCAGTACGACCAGGCTTATTTTGGCTTTACCGATCCAGATTTTGCCAGTCAAATTTATATTGAGTCTTCTGTAGACGGCGGTACCACCTGGGAAACAGCTTATTTAGAAGATGGGGCGGGCGAATTTAATGGGCCTCAGCTAGTAGACCTCACCGATACGGTGGCAGGTCGTGAGACTGCGCAGCTGCGGTTCCGTTTTGATGGCAACTGGTCTTTTTCCTGGGCGATAGACAATCTTAAAGTGGTAGATGCGCTTGACCCTGGGATTGCTTTGCCCACGAGCGCCGTTGCTGTCAGCGAAGACAATGTGCCCGACCCGCTCAATTTTGAGTTTGCGTTGCAGAGTCGTCCGAGTGCGCCGGTAACGCTGAACTTTAGGGTAGATAATGAGCAGCTGAAGCCGATTAGGTCGCTGACGTTTACGCCGCAGAATTGGTCTGAGTCGCAGCTGTCGGTTGTGAGAGCGATCGCGGATAATCTGCCCGAAGGTGAAGACCAACTCAGCGACGTCAGTATTGAAGTGGTTAGCGACGATCCAGACTACAGCGGCCTCAGCTTAGATGATGTGCCGGTTCAAATCACGGACAGTACGATTCCTGAATACTTGAGCTATCGCACCGTAGAAGAGACTTTTTCTACCTTGGCGGGCTTGGCGAGGCAAAATTCTGATATTGCTAGCTGGGTAGATATTGGCGATAGCTACAACAAAGCAACGCCCGGTGGGCCCAACGGCTACGACATTCACGCTTTGCAGCTGACGAACAAGGCGACCGACATTCCAGGCTATGAGAAGCCGATTTTGTATGTGCAGAGTGCGATTCATGCGCGTGAATATTCAACAACTGAGCTAGTGACACGCTTTGCCGAAGACCTGGTCGCAGGCTACGGCACTGACCCGGAGGCGACTTGGCTGCTGGACTATACCCAAATCCATGTGGTGCCCGTCCTCAACCCTGACGGCCGGAAGCTAGCTGAGCAGGGCTACTCCTGGCGGAAAAATGCCAACCCCACGCCCCCACCAGGCGCGGACCCGGCAGAGTTTCCGACCTACGGTGTGGATCTCAACCGTAACTACGATGCGAACTTTGGCCAGGTGCCCGATGGTTCTAGCGGCGATCCGAGCTCCAATGTTTATCGGGGCCCGTTTCCTTTCTCAGAGCCTGAATCTCAAGCGGCCAGAGACTATCTCCTAAACTTATTTCCAGATCAAAAGGGCCTCGACCCGTTTTCGCCCGCGCCCGATGATGCAACCGGCGTGTATCTAGATGTGCACAGCTTTGGTAACTTGGTGCTGTATCCCTTTGGCAGCACTGCTGAGCCCGCACCTAATGCTGAAGGACTGCGTAATTTGGGCCTTAAATTTGGCTATTTTTCTGGGCTAGATGGTGAAGCTTACGACGTGCAGCAGGCGATTGGGCTATATCCTACCGATGGCACCACCGACGGCTGGGTGTACGAGACGTTTGGCTCGGCCTCTTACACCATTGAGCTAGGAAACGAGTTTTTTGAAGATCCTGAGTACTTTGAAAATACGATTGTGCCAGAATTTACCCCGGCGCTTTACTATGCGGCCAAGTCGGCTTTTCGGCCTTACCAAACCTCTGAAGGACCAGATAGTGTCAATGTTGGGCTAAATTTGCCCACTGTGTTTGCAGGGCAGTCTATTTCGCTGTATGCGGTGGCAGATGCGACCCGCTATGACGACGGCAACTTGAGTTCTGAAGGAATCACAGAAGGCTTACGGCTGCCCAACTTTAAGCGAGTGGGCAGTGCGCGCTACAGCATTGATGCACCTTCTTGGGTATCGGGAACTGAGCTATTTGAAATGACCGCAGGCGATGGCTCGTTCGATAGTTCGGTGGAGCGATTGAAGGCCACGAATATTGATACTTCAGGTCTAGCACCTGGCCGACATACGATTTTTGTGGAGAGTTTGGCAAAAGACGGTACGTACGGTGTGCCAACGGCTGTTTTCTTAGACGTGCTGCCGGGGCCTGATGGTCCGGTCATTGGCGGCACGGGTGCAAAGGAAATGCTAGAGGGAACGCCCGGAAATGACCTGATGAAGGGGCGAGGCGGAAAGGATGCGATCGCCGGTCTGCTCGGTAACGACGTTATCCTGGGCAGAAATGGCAGTGACACACTCTACGGCGACTTTGCCGATAGTTCTGACAGTGCTGGTGGCGACGATGTGCTCTATGGCGGCGCGGGCGCGGATCGGCTGTATGGTGGTGCGGGTGATGACACGCTATACGGCGATAACGGCACGGACAGAATCTTTGGTGACGCGGGCGATGACATCATCTACGGCGGTAAAGGTAATGACAAACTAGAAGGCGGTGAAGGGGCCGATACGTTTGTGCTGGCAGTGCGAGAGGGCACAGATACGCTGTCGGACTTTGAGGTAGGGGTGGATCTTGTTGGCCTTGCGAAGAGCCTTTCCTTTAACGACTTGAGCCTAATAAAGAGCGGCCAAAATACGGTCATTCAGGCGGCGGGTGAAACGCTGGCTCGAGTGATTGCTGTTGCCCCAGATGAACTGACAGCAGGCCAGTTTGTTCCTGTCTGATGCCTTTTTGCAATCTGTCGCGTGATTTGCAAAGGGGCAGGGGTTTGCTCCATAGTCGTGAGGATTGACTGAACTCACAGGCCCTTACTCCAACGCGGATGAAACACCTTTTCTCAAATGTAGAGCTCGAAGGGAATGTGCTCAAGCATCGTCCGGGGAGTGTGCTTTATAGTGCGGCTTTGATTGCAGGAACGACAATCGGGGCGGGAATTTTAGCAGTGCCTGCGGTGACGCTGCCGGTAGGGATTGTGCCTTCTACAGTGGTGATGGTAGGGGCATGGCTGTATATGGTAGTGTCTGGGCTGCTGATTGCAGAAGCGAATTTGCAGGCAATGCAGAAGACTGGGCGAGCTGACTTGGGTTTGCTGGTGACTATTCAGGGAAGCTTGGGGACGAAGGGGGCGATCGCTTCTGGCATTGTCTATATCTTCATTCATTACGCGCTGCTGGTGGCCTACATCGCTCGGGGTGGAGATATCTTGGCAGCGGCCCTAGAGAATTTTGATGACTGGCTTAGCTGGATGCAGCCTATCCCTTTGGGTTGGGGCCATGTAGCGTTTGCGGTGCTGTTTGGTGGTGTTTTGTACTGGGGGAGTGAACGCCAGGTTAGCTGGCTCAACAGTGCTTTGGTTTCTGTTGTGATTGTGGCGTTTGTAGGGCTTGTAGCGTTGGTTGTGGGCCAGGCAGACTTTGCGAGTGTGGAAGTGCAGCACTGGGAGCAGGCGATCTCAGTGATTCCGGTGATGTTTGTGGCATTTGTGTATCACAATGTGGTGCCGGTGGTGACGACGCAGCTGGAGGGCAACGGTGAGAAGGTCCGGCGTGCTATTTGGCTTGGGGCGCTGGTGCCGCTGGTGATGTTTGCGCTGTGGAACGGGGTGATTTTGGCGAGTGCAGGTCAAGCGGTGGGGGCGCTTGAAGGGGTAGACCCGATTGAGCTGTTGCGGACGGGGACGGCGCACCCGTGGTTAGGTATAGCGGTTTCGGTGTTTTCTGAGTTTGCGATCGCCACATCTTTTATCGGCTTTGTGCTGGGCCTGCTCAGCGTGTTTGAAGATATTTTCAGTCAGCGAATGGTGGGCGATAATCTGCTGGGAAACAACAGAAAATTTTTCTTCTATACGTTGATTTTGCTGCCCCCTCTGCTGCTGTCATTTTTAGATCCCAATATCTTTTATCAGGCAATCGATTTTTCGGGGGCTTTTGGTAGCTCTTTGCTGTTTGGGATTGTGCCTGCGCTGATGGTGTGGCGGCTGCGTGAGTCGTTGTTTCCTTCGGTGCCGCTGGTGGGTGGGGGGAAGGTGTTGCTGGTGGGGATGATTGCGATCTCAACAGGTGTTGTTGTTCAAAATATTTTGGGCTACTTATGATTTGCTGCGAGATGATTTCAGCTGCCGCTGAGTGAATGCCTTCGCTACTTCGGCACGCGTAAGTATGAACGATTGTGCTGGAACTTTAAGAAAAATCTGTACGCGTAGAACGTGTGCCCAGAAAAATCGGATAAAGATAAGTATTCCTACGTTTTTGCTGTGTAGCAAGCGCGTAGTCTTGCCGATGCAGTTTTAGCACCTAAAGCTGGAAAACAGAGAAGCGAGAGCGGCGGAACGTCATTTTATACGCGCGCCCTCCCTCTCTTCTCTCAAGTTTTCAGGAGCCTTCCGCAGCGCATGGCAAAGCCACTTTACCCAGCACAGCCCTATTCAGCACACTCTGTAAACTCACTTACAAAGAACAACAGCTCGTCTGTAGCTGCGTCCTTAAAAATAGTCTTGGGGGCCGTGATCTTTGCAGCTGGGTTGGCTAATCCTTTAACTGCAAGGGCTCAAAGTACAACAGCACTAGCGCCTCAACCTGTGCATATTGCAGTGGGCGGCATACGGGCAACACCTACACCTGAGAGCATTCTGGCTGAGATTAATCGAGTGCGGTTATCGCCCGCTGAGTATGCTGTTTGGCTAGCGTCTTTGCGTCCGTACTACCAAGGTGCAGCGCTGCGGTTTCCAGGGGAGCGTGGTGTTCGCACAGTAGAAGGGGTGAATGCGCTAGACTCAGCGATCGCAACGCTATCGCGCACAGCGCCTCTACAGCCACTGTCTTTAGCCCCTGGGCTCGCGCTCGCCACACAAGCCCACCTGGGCGAACTGCTGGAGAATGATCGCTTCACACTGTCTGGGCTCGATGGCAGTACGCCTTTGGAGAGAGCAGAGCGCTACGGTTCTATCGGCGGTGGCCGTTTGGTGGAATCTTTGAGCCAGGGATTTACCCGGGCTGAGATGCTGGTTGCTTTTTGGGTGATGGATGATGGAGATGCTCGGCGGACGGCGCGATCGCTGGTGCTTAATCCAGAGATGACTCAGTTTGGTACGGCCTGCGGTTCGGCTCCAGGAGTGGCGCCGCTGTGTGTTTTTGATTACGCCACGGCATACCGTTCTGCTGAAGGTTCTGTTGAAAATAGTCAGGCAGTAGCCCGTGAGGTCGTTGTGAGTGAACCGACTGCACCAGCTGATACATCGGAAGTGACTTGGTCGGGTGCGGTGTCTGCTGAGCAGCTAGCAGGGCTTTCTCAGGAGCTCATTGGTGAAATCAATCGTCTGCGGGCGGACCCAGCTGCCTATGCGCAGGGACTGATTCGCCTGCGGCCTTACTATGAGGGCAATTTGGTGAAGGTGCCGGGTCAGCCGATTGTGGCAGTGCAGGAAGGGATTGCGGCTTTGGATGAGGCGATCGCCGCGCTCCAGTCTGCACAGCCGTTGGCGACGTTGAGCCCTTCTGTGGGAATGGCGCAAGGCGCGGCGGACCATTCAGATGATTTGGGCTTTAAGGGGCTGACGGGTCACTATGGTTCGGATGGTAGCGATCCTTTTGTGCGAATTAATCGCTATGGCAGTTGGGCGCAAAGTGCGGGTGAAAATATTACGTATGGTGCGCCGACTTCGGCGGAGTGGCACATGATTCAGCTGCTGGTGGATGATGGGGTGCCTAGTCGAGGTCACCGAGAGACGCTGCTAAATCCGGCCTACCGTCGGGTGGGTGCGGCCTGCTCTCCTCATGCGACATATCGGATTGTGTGCGTGATGACGCATGCGGGCGATTATGTTGAGGGGCAGTAGAACCTGATAACTGGCCCTGATAACTGGCTTGATAACTGGCCTGGATAACTGGCTTGATAATTATGGTTAAGGGAATGCGATCGCACAGCATGAATACTCCACTGCTATCCTATGGTGTAGGCAGCTTACCTTTTCAGTAGTATTGCTGAGAATGCGAGTGCCTTTATGGAGTGGTCGGTGCTCTTACCTTTCTACGTTCATCAAAATTTCAAACGCTATTGAGGAAGCTATTTATGGTTGTTGTTGCTCAGGCGCGCCCCACCGAACGCGCAGAATTTATCAAAAAGACCTATCTGCACTTGGCAGGGGCTGTTGCCGCCTTTATCGTGGTGGAGTCGGTTTTGTTTCAACTGGGGATTGCAGATGCGATCGCTCAGTTTGTTTTTGGTGCCAGATTCGGTTTTATCGTGCTACTCGGCGGCTTTATGCTGTTGGGCTCTATGGCTAGCGGGCTAGCGGCAAAAGCGGGCGACATTAACACTCAGTACATGGGGCTAGGGCTCTATGTGGTCGGTGAGGCTATTTTGTTTGCGCCGATGCTGTGGCTAGCGAATCAGTATGGTGACAATGTGCTCACTTCGGCGGCGCTGGTGTCGTTGTTTTTGTTTGGCGGGCTGACGGCTATTGTATTTACGACCGGACAAGACTTTACTTTCTTGGGCGGTGCGCTGAAAATCTTTGGTATGGTTGCTCTCGGCTTAATCGCCTGTAGCTTTATCTTTGGGCTTAATCTAGGGATTTTCTTCGCCTTTGCTATGGTTGCCTTCTCGGCAGCCTCTATTTTGTACCAAACCTCACAAGTGATGAGGCGCTACCCCACAAACTATTATGTGGCGGCTTCTTTGGCGTTGTTCTCTTCTGTGATGTTGATGTTCTGGTACGTGTTGCGCATTTTCATGTCTCGTCGGTAGGCGATCTTCTGCTTGATAGTTGGTAAAACAAAAGCCCAGACAAGATTGAACATTTTGTCTGGGCTTTTGTTGTGTGGCGAAGCCACACAACAACACAGCTGATCGTTAGGCAGCTTGGTACAGTGTCTGCGGCGCTTCGTGAGAAATCACAATTAGGTAGTCGTTAGCTTCGACAATGTGAGCACTGTTTGGGTTAGAAATGACCTCCCCTTCATAGCCTTTTTGTAGGGCCACAACAGTGCTTTGGTGCTGCTGTTTCATGTACATGAAGGTGTCTAGAAACGTTTGGCCTGCGTTTGCTAACGGCAGGGGCACCTTGTAGAGCTTGTTATGGCCTGTTTGTAAGCTCAGGAGCTCTGAAACCACCTTAGAAATGCCGTGATTTAGCGCTGCCTGCGAAATTAGCATGCTGCTCAGCTCGCTGCTGATAATGACTTCATCGGCTTTGGCGCGATAGCAGGTGATGGCGTTGGCAGGGTCCACCAGCTCTACAATGGTGTAAACGTTGGGGTTAAGCGTTTCAATGGTAAGCGTTGAGAGTACGACTGCTGCATCGCGAATGGAGGCGTCGAGCTGGTCGTTGCCCAAAATGATGACGTTTTTGGCTGCGGTTAAGTTTGCCCGTTTGAGGGTTTCATCTGAAACGGGGCCGTGAATGAACGCTAGGTTGGGGTCGTCAATGGGCTTGCGATCGCACTGTGCAATTAATGCAATCTGAACGGGCTGTGCGCCTTGCTCCATCCGCAGTTCTTTCACAATACTGACTGCGCGGTGATTCCACTCACACAAAATTACATGGCCCTCAAAGCGGCAGTCACTCATCCCTAATTCCTCCTTTCGTTTACGCTCGATTAATATGCTCGCTAAGGCCGCGCTCAGTGCAGCCAATACGCCAATCCCTACAAACATGTTGACTATCGCTATGAAGCGGCCAATCATGGTGGCTGGCGCAATGTCGCCGTAGCCTACGGTCGTGAGGGTTACGATGCTCCACCAAAAGCTATCGATTAAGGAAATAGATTCAACTTGAGAGATCACCACGGAGCTGATGGTGATTAAAATGCCTAATGTAATGACAATGCGGTCAATGCTTTCACGCTTGATGAAGCCTAGAACGGAGCGCCACATGAGACGCAAGGGATGAGACCGGTGCAGTCTACGGTTTTTGCGCGAGCGGTACGAGCGTCCACAACGCTTTTTAGCCTGTTTCACTTAGCTCCCCTCTCCTGAGTAAAACTTCCTATACAACTCCCTACACAAGTGCCCAGCCCAGATACGGAAAAGGGGTCTTAGGCCCAGAGTGCCCAGTCATTTAATGTATTGCCGTACTTGTAAAAAAAGAGACTCCGATAAAGGTTCGTACTGCGAGTATTTTCAAGTCTGAGGGCGCATCGTTCTTTTGATGTACTCATGCCCTTTTCCTAAGGGTTACATTTTGGTGTGATAGTTAGAGTCAGGCTATCTCGCATGTACTGCTTTAGGATGAACAGACT
>JBCBDN010000004.1:0-36774 GCA_038529685.1 Cyanobacteria bacterium J06598_1
TTTTGACGGGTTCGTACAAAATAAAAAGACACACAGCCATCTCGTACATCGGGGTGCGATTGTAAAAACTAGCGCTAGCGCTACTGAAGCTAGAGTCGTTTGCTGAAGAGGATTGAGCTTATTGTTTGGTGTCAGCGCTGGGTGAAACGGCGGTGACTCGCCAGCTGAGCTTGAGGCTGACCCAAAAGTTCCAAAGGGCGACGGGAGCAATGGCGATGAGGTTGGCTATGTACGGTAGGTTTTGACCAAAGATCCAGTTAAAGAATAGGTTGAGTAAAACGACGCCGAACAGTAGGCCAATCAGGCAAATGGTGTTGAACTTGAGCAATCTTTTCAAGCGATTGCCCCAGCCACTTTGCTGGCCCACCATGTCGTCAAAGGTCCAGAGGTCGTTCCAGAAAAAGTTGCTGACAATAGCAGCTTCGGCGGCCACAATTTTGCTGGTGGTGAGCCCGAGCCCAATAACGCCGTGAAGCAAATACAGGATTGCCATATCGACAAATACGCCGCTGAGGCCAACGAGGCCGTAGCGGTAAAAGCGTTTTTTGGGAAAAGCTCGTTTAATATTGCTGAGTCCACCTTGCGATCGCAATCTAGCTAGGTGACCTAAATACTCAACATACTGCTTCCACGTAACCTTACTCTCGCCCGATTCGCGCTCTTGAAACACATAGCCAACCTCAGCAATATCGCCAATGGTGCCGCGACCAATCACTTCTAGCAAGATTTTGTAGCCCAGCGGATTGAGGGTATGGCCGGCGATCGCACTGCGCCGCACCATAAAATAGCCGCTCATCGGATCGCTCACGCGCCCTACAACTGCTGGACATACGATTAGGCCCAGCACCTGCGCTCCCCGAGACAAAAAACGTCGGACGATGCTCCAGTCGCTGACGCCGCCGCCTTCTACATTGCGGCTGGCGACCGCTAAGTCTGCGCCGTCCAAGGTGGATTGCAGCAGCTTCAGCAGCACTTCGGGCGGATGCTGCAAGTCGGCATCGATGACGCCGAGGATTTTGCCGTTGGCGGCTTGCCACCCGCGAATCACTGCTGAAGAGAGACCGCGCTCGGTTTGCCTGCGCATCACGCGCAGCTGAGGGTAGTCCATAGTCAGCTCTTGAGCGACTTTCCACGTGAAGTCTGGGCTGTTGTCATCGACCAAAATAAGTTCGTAATCTTCAAAAATGAAGCCATCTAACAGGCGCGCGAGCTGGCCGACTATTTTGGCGACGTTGCCGCTTTCTTTGTAGGTCGGGATGATGAGTGAAAAGGTGAGAGGGGTTGAGCCTGCTGCTGGGGTAGCCGGTACCTGCAAGGGGCCCTGCGGTGGCACAAGCAGTGGCCGATTTAGTGTGGTGGTTCCCTGCAAGGGGCCTTGCGATGGCACAAACAGCGGCTGATTCATGGTAACAAGCTAACAATACGTATTGATGAAGATGGTACTGCAAACTCGCCGGCAGATTGCCCCGCTGACGAGTTTAAGACACAATCTTTAGGCTACTCACTTGGTAAATTTACAACGGCTGCCAATTACTGCTAATGGCTGCCAGTTTTGTTTATTTTGTTTTTTTAAAGGGAAGATGCGCTGACCTATGGAGACTGTGACTCCCTCAACGGCACCCGCCACAAACAACTTTGCCTCGGAAGTGGAGCTATCTATTGTGGTCCCGCTCTACTGCGAAGAATCCAATGTCGACTATTTGTTTAGCCGGTTAGAAGCGGTGTTAGATCGGCTGGCGCGTACCTATGAGATTGTATGTGTGGACGATGGTAGCCACGACAATACGCTGCGAGAGCTGAGAAAGCACTGGGCGCGAAATCAGCGGATTAAGGTGGTGGCGCTTTCTCGTAATTTTGGTAAGGAGGTGGCGTTGAGCGCGGGGCTTGACTATGCCACTGGGCAGGCAGTGATCCCAATTGATGCGGATTTGCAAGATCCCCCGGAGCTGATTGAGACGCTGGTGGATAAGTGGAAGGAGGGGTATGACGTGGTGTATGCCAAAAGGCGATCGCGTCAGGGTGAAAGCTGGTTCAAAAAATGGACGGCGGATTCGTTTTATCGGGTGATGGCGCGCATGAGTAAGGTGCCAATTCCTCGGGATACGGGTGATTTCAGGCTGCTTGACCGCCGAGTGGTGGAGGTGTTGGTGCGCCTGCCCGAACGAACGCGGTTTATGAAGGGGCTGTTTGCCTGGGTGGGCTACCGGCAAACGGAGGTGCTTTATGACCGTGACCCGCGCTACAGCGGTGAAACGAAGTGGAACTATTGGCGGCTGTGGAATTTTGCGGTGGATGGGATTGCTTCGTTTAGCATTGCGCCGCTGCGAGTGTGGAGCTATGTGGGAATTGCGTTTGCGGTGCTTTCATTTTTGTACGGCTCCTATTTGTTTTTGCGGACGATTGTGTTTGGGATAGATGTTCCAGGCTATGCCTCTTTGATGGTGGCGGTGCTGTTTTTAGGCGGGGTACAGATGGTGAGCTTGGGTATTTTGGGTGAGTATTTGGGTCGGGTTTATGAAGAGGTAAAGGGCCGTCCGCTGTATTTGGTCCGAGATACTTATGGTGCTGAACTTGGCACTGAACTTGGTACTGAACTGCCTGCCAGTAAAGCCAACAGAATTCAAGAAACAGAGTCGAAGCAAGGTTAGATGTAATGAGTGACATGCCTAATATTCCTGAGAATGAGCTGCCTGGAAGTACGGCCTCAAAGCTAGAGTTATCTCCAGAAAAAATAGAGGGTATAGCAGCTTTCGATGTTGTTTTGATGGCGTTTGTTGCTTTAGGCGCGTGTCTACGCTTCTTGTGGGTTGGCAAGCGGGAGCTATGGTACGACGAAGTGCTTTCGATACTGCTCTCTTCGGGGCAAAAGAATGCTTACAAACTGCCGGATAAGGTGCCTTTTTCGGTGGGTGACTTTGCGCCGCTGCTAAATATTCCATCTGAATCAGGGATATCTGGCGCGGTAAACACAATGAAAAATGTGGTGAAGGGCACGCTGGGCGATCCGCATCCGCCGCTGTTTTACCTGAGTGAGCACGGCTGGATGCGGCTATTTGGCAATGGGGAAGGGGCCCTGCGGAGCCTCGTGATGTGGATGAGCTTGGCCGCGATAGGCGTGGCGTACTTACTAGGTAAGCGAGTGTTGGGCAGGCGAGGGGGATTGATTTTTGCGGCGCTGCTATCACTGAATCCTTTCTTTTTGGCGCACTCTTTGAATCTGCGGATGTATACCGGGATGGTGTTTTGGACGCTGGTGAGTGGGCTAGGGCTGTTGACGCTCTTGACCCAAAGGCAGCGTGACTCTGTTCACGAATCGGCTGAAAAACAGACTGGCTGGTTGTTGAGGCTATTGGTCGCGGGATCTATCACCGCAGGGCTCCTGACTCAGTATCTTTTTGCTTACTGGCTGTTTGCGTTGACGGCGCTGGTACTTTATTGCGATCGCAAACGTTGGTTTCAGCACGGGCTGACGCTGGGCTTGGGGGTGCTGCTATTTCTCCCCTGGGCATGGTGGGGTGTGCGCCAGCAAATCAATAACCGCAGCGATGTGCTCAACCAAATTTCGGCGGCAGGCGGGCCTTTGCAGTCGGCGTTGCAGCATGGCAAGGAT
This sequence comes from Cyanobacteria bacterium J06598_1, assembly GCA_038529685.1. Lineage (GTDB taxonomy): Bacteria > Cyanobacteriota > Cyanobacteriia > Phormidesmidales > Phormidesmidaceae > Phormidesmis. The sequence continues at coordinate 3,611 of JBCBDN010000004.1, forward strand.
TTAGCGCAAACGCTGGCTAATCATTTGCTATTAGGACACCTAACGACAGGGATGATGCCGATTGCTGATGATATTAAGCCGACGGCAGTGGCGGTGGGCGGTGGGGTGATTGGCTTTTTGGTGGTGTGTGTGGTGGGGCTCTACCGGCGACGACAGTACCGGGTATTGATGATTGCAGGGTTGATGGGGCTGGTGCCGTTGGCAGTGGCCTTGGGGATTGATGTGTTGACGGGTAAGTATACACTGGGCTTTGGCTGGGGGCGGTCTACGATTGTGGCGCTGCCGGGGTGTTTGCTGCTGGTGGCGGCTTGGCTGGATCTGGGGACTGGGCGACTGCGTGAGGGGCTGACGGTGGGGCTGCTGGTGCTGTATTTGGCGGTGAATGTGGGGGACTTTGGTGGGCGCGATCGCCAAATGTTTCATCAGCTTTCTAAGGGCTATATCCCTGAAACACAGGAGGCTAGCCTAGTGGTTCTTAATACTCGGGCCTGGGGCCATGTGCTGAGGCTGGTGTACTACATCGAAGAGATGTATCCGGGATTTGATATTGATGTGCTGGCGACAGACCCGGCAGATGTGACGGCTGCGCTGGCGCCAGCGCTGGCGCAAAAAGACTATCGCACAGTGCTGTGGCTGAAGGCGGACTATCCGCTGTGGGGTACGCCGGAAACGGATGAAGAATTGGCGCAGCTTGGGTTGGAGACGGGGGCTTTTTTGCAGGAGCGGCTGGAGAAAATGAAAGGACCGCAGGTTCTAGCTGGGACAATGAAGCTGGACCACTTTGAGCTACAGAGCTACGAGGCGAGATAAGGCGTGACCGCTTAGGAGGATTTCGACTCAGAAACCCTGTGCAACAACGCCTGAAGATGACTCTCCCTTTACTAAGGGGAGATGCCGTAGGCAGAGGGGTTCTGGCGGTGCGTTTGGCTTTTCGGCGGGACCCCTCCCTTGCGGTTCCCCTCTCTTGCGGTTCTCCTGGACAAGGGGAGATGCCGTAGGCAGAGGGGGTCTGGCGGTGCGTTTGGCTTTTTGGCGGGACCCCTCCCTTGCGGTTCCCCTTGGCAAGGGGAACCCGGATCGGTGGTGTGGTGGAGGGTTGGAGTAGGGCTGTCGTGACTCAAGATTTTGGGGTGCGCCAGCTGAGTTTGAGGTTGATCCAGAAGTTCCAGAGGGTGACGATGGCGATCGCAATAATTTTGGCAAAGTACTCGTCGGCTTTGTTGTCGGCGGCAAGGCTGGTGGATTGGGCGACTAGAGCTGGAAGAGATGCGATCGCTGGCAGCTTCAGCATGAGTTCCATTAGGCCATACTGCAAAAAGGCCCCCAGTAAGCAGACAGAATTGAACTTTAAGAAGCGCCGAAATCTAGCTTTTTGGCCCTGCTGCTGCTGAGCAAGATCCGCAAATGTCCAAGCGTCATTCCACAGAAAGTTGTTGATAATAGCGGCTTCGATGGAGATAGCGGTGCATAGCCGCCAGTTCAATCCCGTGTTCTCTCGCAAAAGAGAGAACACCACAATATCGACAAACAAACCACTAAAGCCGACGACGCCAAAGCGAAGAAAGCGGCCAATGGGTAGCTTTTGTAGTTTGTTAAGAAGATTGTTTTGATCGCTCAAGTGCGGTTACCTGTAGTTTCTGTCGAGTTGCTTAGAGCGTAGGGCAACTGGGTAGGGACCGACAGTTTGTTGGATTGTCGTTCCTTAGCAATGCTGAGTTCTGCAATATCTACTTTGTAGGTTGGGTACTTGCCGTAGTCTCCCAAAAATTCCCAGTTCAGGGTGTGGATATCATCTTCTAGGTTCAGCTCACTGCCTGCTGTATCCGGAACCAAACAGTCTGCGTGGGGATAGCAAACGTACAAGAATTCAGGTTCGCTTTGTTCAATCAAAGCACCGGCCAGCTGTTTGACTTGCTCAATGGTTTCAGCGCGGAAGAATGTTTTGTTCGGCAGGGCGCTCCACAGCTGCTGAGCGACATACTGATGAGACATGGCGACCCAGGGCAGCGGATCTTGTTTGAGAGCCGCGATCGCCGGAGCAATCGGCTCATAGTTCGCCTGAATCGACGTGTTCATTCCGTCTTTAAACGGTTCAAAGGCCCCACTCACCGTATTGAGGTGAATCCCAAAGACTAGCGCGATCGCGGTTCCTAACAGCAATAGCCGCCGTCCCCAAGCGCGAAAAAAATCGGGTCTGAGCTGCTCAGCTAGCACCACCGAGAGTAGCGGCATCAAAATCAAATAAAACCTCGGGCCCCACTGCTTGCCACCCGCCCCCGGCGGTACAATCAGCGGCACGCTCAGCGCAAACAAAAGACTCAATGCTAAGGCAAAGCGACCGGGCACTAGCTTACTTTCAACCGTTTTGCGCAGGCCGAGGCGGTCGAAGTATTTGCCTCTGTTCTCTTTTAGCTGGTTGTTCTTGAGTGGATTAATTTTTACGGTGGATTTTCTCAGCTCTGGGCTGAAAATAGCCGCTAAGCCGACCACCCACACAATCGGGAAGTACTGCTGCAAGCTAGTCAGCAGCTGCGCGTAGCTGGCTTTGGCCTGCGTAAGCTGTTCACTGATACCCGATTCTTCAACAATTTGAATAGCGTGAATGCCAAGGGGATGGCCGTAAATGCCGTAGTTAAGTGCAAAAAACAGGCCCACGCTGCAAATCATACTGCCAATCAGGATGGCGGTTTTACTGAAGGTGAGCTGAGGGGCCAGTCGCCATTTTGGAAAGAGCCAGCCGATGATGGCAAGGAGGCTGAGCGCGGCGACAAGGCAGAGGAATTCGGGTCTGAACCAAACCGCAAGGCCGATGAGAAAACCGCTGCCGAGGAGTTTGTTTTTGGAGAGGGTGCCGTTTCGGGGGAAGAGAAGAGCGCTGAGACCCCAAAATGCGATCGCAACTGACAGCGTATGCTCCCAATACATGCCGCCATACAGACTCAGCGGTGATGCAAATATCAGTGCGACCAAACCCACGCACAGCGCTGTCACACTCCAGCTGGCCCTCAGTCCTATCTGCCAAAACCGCAGCCAGATCAGCCACAGCGACACGAGCGGAACGACGTAGAGACCTTGCTCACCCAGCAACGCATAAAAAGGCGCACTGACTAACGGGAAGGTAAAGGGAAACGTAATGAAGTGCTGCGGGCCCACTTCGTAAGCAAAAGGCGGCAAAAAGGGATAGAGACCTTCTTGCCATACTGCTTCCACCCAGTCGGCGGCAGGTAGATTGAGTGACACATCTAAGGGGAAGCTGGCCGCTTTTATCTGCTGCGCTAGGGACTGAGCCACCAGTGCTTTTAATCCACCGTCTCCGCTGAAGAATACGCCCTCTTTGGTAAACAGCTGTAGCCACAGACTCAGCGCAATGCCTAGCGCAATCACTACAATCGGTAGCCAAGAGTGAGCAGCGCGAGGGGGCGAAGCGTAGCGTTTGAAAGGCATAGGGCAGCAGCCGAAAAGACGATTGGGGTTTCCCGTCGAATTCTACAGCCATACTGTCCTATCGTCAGCAATTAATGAAGCGGCCATATAGCGGTGAGCGTGCCTACTGGAGATGAACGGAGATGCCCATCAGAGTCTGCCTGAGAGCATTAGCCCAATCGGTAGCCAAATCCTCGAACGGTTTTGAGATACTTTGGCTGACTAGGATTTTCTTCTAGCTTTTCGCGCAACCAGCGGATGTGTACATCTACTGTTTTGTTGTCGCCCATGAAGTCGTAACCCCATACCTGGTCAATGATTTGGTTGCGAGACCATACGCGCTTAGGCTGGCTCAACAACAGTTCCAAAATTTTGAATTCTTTGGGAGAAAGGTTGACTTCTTCATGGGCGAGGAAGACGCGGCACTCGTCTGTGTGCAGGGCAATGTCGGCAAAGCGAAGAACGGATTTTTCGTCGGGCTTACTTTGCGACTGGTAGCGACGGAGCAAGGCGCGGCAGCGGGCAATGAGCTCTCGCATGCCAAAGGGCTTGGTGAGGTAGTCGTCTGCACCCACTTCTAGCCCGAGAACGCGGTCGGTTTCGGTGCCTTTTGCGCTCAAAATAAGGATAGGAACGTCTATGCCCTGGTGTCTGACCAAACGGCAGAGGTCCAGCCCGTTCATTCCGGGGAGCATAAGGTCAAGGATTACCAGACTAATGTCTGTGCTGGTGGCACCTTTTTGATCGAGGCTACTGGTTTGAGCGGCTGCTTGGCCGGGTGAAGCCCCTGCTGGGGTCTGGCCTGCTGTTGAGCCGCCCAGCAGCATCGCTAGCGCCTTTTGGCCGTTGTCTGCGACATAAACTTCAAAGCCTTCATCCGCTAGAGATAGCGCGATTGTCTCTCGAATGAGTTCTTCATCTTCCACTAGCAAAACTTTGCCCAGTCCAATCCGAACGTCTGACTGAATCTGTGGTGAAGTCAGCGTAACCATTCCTTACAGCCTGTGTGTGTGTACGCGGTCAGTGTATCCACGCAAATTTTACCAGGAATGATCCGGACTTCTGTCCGTAGCTCCTTGACTTTTGGCGTAAAGTTTATAGCGCTGTGTTGTCTGCAATACAAAGTTTGTGTTTAAACGGCAACAAAGTTCACGAGTTTGCCGGGAACCACGATGACTTTCTTGATTTCTTTGCCCTCTAAATATTTTTGAGCAATGTCTGATTCGCGGGCGTAGGTTTCTAAGGCGGCTTTGTCGGCGCCTGCGGGGACCTGTAGGGTTCCTCTGGTTTTACCCATGATTTGGATAACGAGGGTGATTTCGTCAGCAACAAGGGCTGCTTCATCGATGCTGGGCCAGGGCTGTTGATGTACAGATCCTGTGGATAAAGAAGACCACAGTTCGTCAGCGATGTGGGGTGCAAAGGGGGCAATGAGCTTTACAAGGGTGCAAATTGCTTCGGCAAAGGCGGGTGTGGTTTTGTCTTCGGCCTCATTGATGGCGTTGCTGAGCTTCATCAGCTCAGAGACGGCGGTGTTGAACTGATAGTCTCCTTCGATGTCTTCCGTAATCTCTTTGATGGCGGTGTGGGTGGCTCGGCGCAGGGCTTTTTCGGGTTTGCTGAGGCTCTCTTGCTCAAGCGTGTCAATGGCTTCTACTTGATTGAGCTGTTCCGACTGGGCGAATTCCATCACGGCACGCCATACGCGGTTAAGGAAGCGAAACTGACCTTCTACGTCGGCATCGTCCCATTCGAGGTCTTTCTCGGGTGGGGCTTTGAAGAGTATGAACATGCGGGCGGTGTCCGCGCCGTATTTGGAGAGAACCTGGGATGGGGGAACGCCGTTGAATTTGGACTTAGACATTTTCTCGTAGGAGACTTTTAGGGGTTCGCCGGTGTCTGGGTCCGTGGGGTTATTGAGGTCTGCGATTTGGTCGGGGACAATGAATTGACCTTCGGCATTTTTGTAGGTGATGGCCTGTACCATGCCTTGAGTGAGGAGCCTCTCAAAGGGTTCATCGAAGCTGAGGAGGTCGCGATCTCTGAGGACTTTGGTGAAAAAGCGAGAGTAGAGCAGATGCAAAATTGCATGCTCGATTCCACCGACGTACTGATCAACTGGGAGCCAGTCGTTTACGCGTTCTTTGCTAAATACAATATCTTCGTTGTTGGCATCGGCGTAGCGTAGGAAGTACCAGGACGAGTCGAGAAAGGTGTCCATTGTGTCGGTTTCTCGTTCAGCGGGGGTGCCACAGGTGGGGCAAGGTACGCTGACCCAGTCTTTAAACTTGGAGAGGGAAGCGACGTTTTTGCCGCTGAACTCTGCGTTTTCGGGGAGTTTGACGGGGAGGTCTGTTTCGGGGACTGGGACGGTGCCGCAGGTGGGGCAGTGAATGACGGGGATGGGCGCGCCCCAGTAGCGCTGACGCGAGACGAGCCAGTCGCGGAGGCGGTAGTTGGTGGTGCCTTGACCGAGAGATTTTTCTTGGAGGTAGGCGATCGCCTTTCCCACGCTTTTCTTTTTCCCTTTTCCTGCGGGCACACCGTTTAAGGGCCCAGAGTTCACCATGACGCCATCGTGAGGATAGGCTGCGGTCATGGTGGCCCCGTCGAAGCTTTCGCCTTCAGGCTGCACGACCACTTTAATCGGCAGATCAAACTTACGCGCAAAATCAAAGTCTCTTTGGTCGTGAGCTGGGACGGCCATAATGGCGCCTGTGCCGTAGTCCATCATCACGTAGTCAGCGGTCCAGATGGGTACCTTTTCGCTGTTGACGGGGTTGATGGCGTAGCTACCCGTCCAGACGCCGGTTTTTTCGCGGCCTTCTGCGGTGCGGTCAATGGTGCTGAGATTGGCGGCAGCTGTTTGGTAGGCCTTTACCGCGTCAGACTGTTCGGCAGTGGTGAGCGTATCTATAGAAGGATGCTCTGGTGAAATCACCATAAAGGTCGCGCCCCAGAGCGTATCTGGGCGAGTGGTGTACACAACCAGCTCTTCTCCAGACGCTGTCTTGAAGGTGACCTGAGCGCCTTTGGATTTACCAATCCAGTTGGCCTGCATTGTTTTCACTCGATCTGGCCAGCCAGGGAGCTTGTCTAGGTCGGTGAGCAATTGGTCGGCGTAGTCGGTGATTTTGAAGAACCACTGCCGCAATAGCTTGCGCTCTACTTTTGCGCCTGAGCGCCAGGAGCGGCCTTCGCTATCTACCTGCTCATTGGCGAGTACGGTTTGGTCGATCGGGTCCCAATTGACGGCGGCTTCCTTTTGGTAGGCAAGGCCGGAGTCAAAGAACTGGAGAAAAATCCACTGGGTCCAGCGGTAGTAGTTAGGTAAGCAGGTGGCGACTTCGCGGTCCCAGTCGTAGGAGAGACCGAGGGCTTGGAGCTGCGATCGCATTTGCTCAATATTTTTCAATGTCCACTCAGCCGGTGGCACCCCGCGTTTGATGGCTGCATTTTCAGCGGGCAGGCCAAAGGCATCCCAACCCATAGGATGAAGCACTCGGTAGCCCTGCATGCGCCGTACGCGAGCAATCACATCTGTAATGGTGTAGTTGCGCACGTGGCCCATGTGCAGGTCCCCGGAAGGATAGGGGAACATGGAGAGCGCGTAGAATTTTTTGCTAGTGCCTGCTTTGGTCTGCTCCGGCGTTTTGTCTAATTCGTTGTCAGCCCAGTACTTTTGCCACTTTGCTTCAATATCTGCTGGGCTATATCGCAATTCCACGCCGCTACGGTTCCTTAATCAGTTCGAGGGACTAAGGTTGTATTTTAGTGGCTGGTGGTGGGAATGTGATCTTTGCTTTTGGGCGACTGACTTTTTATATTTTTGCTAGAGCGGCTTTGCGGAGTTCGGCGATAGCAAATACCACTGTTCAGCAGCCTCAGCGGCAGACACCGTACTACGCATACTCTTAGGCCGGTTTCCCAAATAGACTTCAAAGGGACTGTTTTGCGTGATGGTTTGGTCACCTTTTGTCAAAGTAGCATCATAAGTACCTGTAACCTTGTACAGCTCATTGATGTAGGCACCCTGAGCAGCTGCTTGCTTCTTGATGGCTGGATCTGATAGCTTTTCTCGGCTCTCAATAGAGACTTCACCCACTTGAAAGTCAGGGATAACACCTGTTTTAGTAGATATATTTAGCCCTTTCGCAACCGCTGATTGCATCTCTATTTGCTGTTGAATAATTGCCTGAAATACAGTGTTATCAGGCGGTACCTGCGCGAGCATCCCACAGCTCGTGAGCATAGTAAGCACTAGCGCGAAACACAGCAGCTTAAGTTTTTTCATCGTAGTTTTCAACGGCCCTTCCAACAGAATCACTTGACGGTACAGCGTCATAATACTGCCAATAAACTGACAGCTCGACAACTTCTTTGGTTTGATTAGCCTGGAGCTGTGCGTTTTGTTGGAGTGAGCGGCTAAGCTAATAAAAACTTCTTTGGTTTGATTAGCCTGGAGCTGTGCGTTTTGTTGGAGTGAGCGGCTAAGCTAATAAAACAATGCAAAGTAGGTGATGCACCAGTGATTGAGCGGATTTTGGAGCGGGCGCTCTTGGGCGAGGATATTTCGGTGCCAGATGGAATAGCGCTGTTGCAGGCGAGTACTCCTGCTGAATGGGAGGCGATTCGAGTGGCTGCCGATACGCTAAGAGCTCGGCAGGTAGGCGATACGGTGACCTATGTGCTCAATCGCAATATTAACTACACCAATATTTGTGAGCAGCACTGTAGCTTCTGCGCGTTTCGGCGGGATGCGGATCAAGACGGTGCCTACTGGGTGGACTGGAGCGGCATTTTGGAGAAGGCCTGTGAGGCTCATCGCCTGGGGGCAACGGAGATCTGTATGCAGGGTGGGCTGAATCCTGACGCGAAGGTGGAGGGGTCTTCTTTGGCCTACTATTGCAAACTGGTAGAGACCATTAAAACGGCGTCTCCTGAATTGCATGTGCATGCGTTTTCGCCGCAGGAGGTGCAGTTTATTGCGAGAGAGGATGGACTGAGCCTAAAAGCTGTTGTGAGGGCGCTGAGAGCGGCGGGTGTGGGGTCTTTGCCGGGAACGGCGGCGGAGGTGCTGGACGACAACGTGCGACGGATTTTGTGCCCAGAGAAAACAACGGCGACTGAGTGGTTAGAGATTGTTGGACTGGCTCATGAGGTGGGCTTGCCAACAACCAGTACGATGCTGTCGGGTCATATAGAAACGATTGAACAGCAGGTGATGCATTTGTATTTGCTGCGGCAGCTACAGCAGCGGTCTCGGGCGGCGGGATATACGGGAATAACAGAGTTTATTTTGCTGCCTTTTGTGGGTCAAGAGGCGCCCAAGCCTCTGAGAAGGCGGGTCGGGCGCGATCAGCCTGTGTTGAGCGATGCGCTACTGCTGACGGCGGTGGCCCGGATCTTTTTGGGTAACTGGATTGTGAATCATCAGCCGAGCTGGGTGAAGCTGGGGCTCGCTGGGGCGACGGAGGCGCTGCGATGGGGCTGTAATGATATTGGCGGGATTTTGATGGAGGAGCACATTACTTCGATGGCGGGGGCCGTTGGCGGCACTTGCCAGAGTGAGGCTGACTTAGTTGCGGCGATTAAGTCTGTGGGCCGACCGGCGCAGCAGCGAGATACGCTGTATGGCTCAATTGAACAGACTGAGACTAACGATTCACTCAAGGATTCGTCGCAGGCTGTGCTGTCTCAATCGGTGCCTTCTTAAGTTTTGTCAGTAGAGCCTGGAGTTCGGCCTTGATGGATTCGTGGGTATAGTCGGCGTCGGGATGAGATGGCTGGTCGGGCTGCTGAAAGTGGGGGCGATCACCGGTGAGTTTGGACTGGGCGATCGCAACTTGCCGAGCGAATTCATAGAAGGTGGTGGGTTCATTCAGTAGGCTTTCAACAATTTGGGCGAGTGCGACTAACGGTGTATCTAGCTGTTGGCTCACGCGAATATCTGTGCTAGCCCAAGTGAATAGTGTCGTAGAGAGAGCGCTGGCGGATGGGTTGAGATGGGCAGTGATGAACTGGTTGATGGCGGTGGTTGCTCGCAGGGGGCGAGGGATGGCGGCGTCTCCTTTCATGAAGCTGCCACCTTCTCGGCCGATGGCTTCTGCTAGGGTAAATTTGCGATCGCGTCTAATTTCTCTTTGCAGGTCGTACTCAGGCTGCTTTTCTGCAGACGGTTTTGACTCGCCTACTGCAGGCGCTGTTTGTACTTTTTTGTGAGACTTTTGAGCTGCTCGACGCGAGAAATAGCGGGCGAGTCTTCTGAGAAAAGGAAGCATGGATCACTTTTTTTAGGCTGACTGTAGCTGCTTAGTGCTACAGAAGCTTTCGAGAATTTTGGCGTAGGCGTCGCCCTGAACACTGCTGATATCGTTGTGCTCTGCGCCGGGGGCAATCCAGAGCTGTTTGGGCTCTGGGGTGGCGGCGAAGAGGCGATGGCTGAACTTAGCGGGTACGTCAAAGTCTTGTTCGCCATGAACGTAGAGAACGGGCATTTTGAGAGCGTTGACTTTGCTGAGAGAGTCGAAGGGGTGCGCTAGGAGCTGCTTGATGGGGAAGGCGCGGTAGATTTTTTTGGCTTCGATCGCATCTTCCATAGTGGTGAAGGAGCTTTTGACGATGAGGTTTGCCATATCAGGGTGACGGGTGGCTAAGTCGATGGCAACGGCCCCGCCCATTGAATGGCCGCAAACTGTTATTTGCTCAGGAGCGATTTTTCGCTCGCTGACCAGATAGTTCCAGGCCACTTCGGCATCGGTGTAGGTGCTTTTTTCACTGGGGAATGCGGGTGACTTTGTGCTGAGGCCAAACCCGCGATAGTCAAAAACCAAGACAGAAAAGCCCAGCGCATGGTGAAATCGCATGCGCTCTAGGTTGTAGCTGACGTTGCCATAGTTGCCGTGGCAGAACAGTAAAACCCGTTTGGAGCCTGGGTTGGGGAGCCACCATCCGTGTATTTTGTCAGGTTTGCTTTTGGGTGTACTGATGTCTGAAGCTAGCGGGATCCAAACATCTTCGTAGGCAAGGCCGACTTCATCGGGGGTGCGGAGCAGATTGGGCAGCGGGCGGAAAATGAGTTTGCTTTGGTAGCTGTAGAGGGCAAAGCAAATGCCTGCATAGGTGGCGGTTGCCAGGCCAGTTGCAAGCAGAACTGGCAGCAGGGCTTTGTTGGCAATAACCGAAGACGGCAGGATGTTTTCAGAAATGGCCATGAGCTTAAAGATTTACCGCCAAAAAGATGTGTATAAGGTTTATTTTACCGTTGATGCTTCAACAAAAAAGGTGCCGCTCGGCACCTTTTTTCGGTGGTAGGGCTCAGCCTACCGATATAGACAGCCAATAGAGAGAGGACTCAACTAGCCGTAGATGGGGGTGTTTATTTGCGAAGCCATTTTGAGGCGATCGCACCAATGGCCGCGCCGACAAGCGGGTTGCTTAAGAATTTCAAGAGAGCAGGCTGATCGGCCATGACCTCTTGAAAAATATCTGGATGCGCTGTGTAAGCGAAAGACGCTAGCTTACCCACATCGTCTGCGTTCATCTTTTTTGCTCTATGGGTAGAAAGGCCCAGCTGCTTTTCAAGGTCTTTCTCGTCAAGGCCCCGCTCCTTTAAATGCTTGAAGAACTCTCTTGAAACATCGTCGCGTTCGTTAGGCTTGATTTTTTCGACGGCTTTGCGAAGCTCAGGGTCCATTTGTGCTGCGGGCACTCGCTCAGGGTGAAAGGAGCGCTTAATGAGTCCGTGGCGCTCGTCGCGAGAGGACCGGTCAGCAAAGTCGTCAAAGCTGTTGTACTTTTCACCGATGGCATCGTTGCCGTTGGGTTCAAGAATCTCTTTGTTTCCACCCGCGAGATCTTTCATGATCTCGCGCTTGTACTGATCACTGGTTGACATGGGGGCGTGCTCCACTAAAAAGGGCAAAGATAACAGATGAATTTGTTGTCAAGAGGCGGTGGCTGACAGGATTAGCCAGGCGTGTTGTATTCCACCTCGTTAGACTGAGCGTCATAATCAGCCGTCAAAATTAACGCTTTGTCAGGTGCATACATTAGGACCTGCAAGTCTTTGTTGGGAAAGCTTTGCCGGAACCCTTGAAGGAGTGAACGAGACAGGTCTCTGACTTCACTGGGTTCAACTTCATTGGAGATGACAACGCCAAGTTTGTTGTTGTCTCTGACGTAGGCATCTGAGACTAGGCCCTGAGCTGCGCCGATGACCCAGTCTCCGTATTCTTGACCTTTGACAGAGTTACCACGCTCTAGTTGAGAGTAGCTGGCAGTGGTTTCAGCGGGGGCTGTAGAGGTCGCTGTTGAGCAAGCAGTGGTAGACACAGTGAGCAGCAGCACAAGTGCCAGGGCCGTAAGCCATCGGCGGCTGCGTTGAAAGAAAGTCATGGCGTTTCCATCGTCCCTAATTAAATTAACGGGTTCCTAATTGACGGTACTGAGCATATTGCAACACTAAAAATGTACTGGCTGCTTGCCTCTATCGAACGATATCTGTAATTTTTTTAACAAAAGTGCTTGATATGAACCTAGCTCGATAGAAATAGAGCATGGCTTACCTAAGGCCTGATTAGCTAGCTATTGCTGAGTTTTAGAAGAAACTGTTTCCCAATATCGGTAAGCACTGTAGGCCATTGTTGTGATGCCTGCGAGCAGGGCACTTTCGTCTACTTCAAATTCGGCGTGATGAAGGGGATGATTTTTACGGTTGGGGAAGCCAACGCCTAGGCGAAACATGCTGCCAGGGGCGATGTCGGTGAAGTTGGCAAAGTCTTCTGCGCCCATAGAGGCGTCTTCGATCCACTGAATGTGATCGCTGCCGAGAGCTTCGCTGGCACAGTCTGCAATCAGATGGGTCAGGTCAGGATCATTCATGACGGAGGTGCATTTACGACCGTAGTTGACGGCACAAGTAGCCCCATGCAATGAGCAAATGTCGGTGGTAATTTTGGTAATCCAGTCGGGCAAGAGGGAATGGGTGTCTTCGTGGAGCGATCGCACGGTGCCAGTGAGCCGGACCTGATCAGCAATGACATTAGCTGCCCGCCCACCTGAGATTTGACCGATGGTGATAACAGCTGGGTGTAGCGGATTGATGGTGCGGCTGATGGCCTGCTGCAACTGGGTAATAACCTGAGCGGCAATCCAGATGGCATCGACGGCTTCGTGAGGGCGCGCGCCGTGGCCGGATTCTCCGTAGATCATAATTTCAAGATCGTCAGCAGCGGCGGTAAGGGGCCCTCGGCGCAAGCCGATGACACCGGCTGGAATGCTTGGAAAGGTATGGACGCCAAAAATAGCGGCGACATCTTTCATCACGCCGTCTTCAATCATCCACTTTGCACCTTGTGCGGTTTCTTCGGCGGGTTGGAAGAGGAAGCGAGTGGTGCTGGAGAAAGGGGTGTGCGATCGCTGCGTCAGTTCAGCCAAGATCATGGCGGTCCCTAGTCCAACGGTGGTGTGCACATCGTGGCCGCAGGCGTGCATAATTCCGGGGCTTTTGGAAACAAAGGGCAAATCCACCTTTTCAGCAATCGGTAGCGCGTCCATATCTGTGCGAATAGCCAGCACATCTCCACTGGGAGCAGTCGCGCCTTTCAGCTCTGCAACGACCCCTGTTTTCCCCACCATTTCTTGAACCTGATAGCCGCAGGAAGAAAGTACGCCTGCAATGTAAGCCGCTGTTTTGTACTCTTGCCCGCTGAGCTCTGGATGAGCATGCAGATGGCGGCGAATTTCAGTCAGTCTGGGAGAGAGATTGGCGGCGATATCTTGAATAGTCGACAGCATGAAGAAAGAGGCTTGTAGGAGCGATGTCTTATTTTAGGAGACGGCTGATTTTAGGAGACGGCTGAAAAATCATCAGAAGTATAAACTGCTACCCATAACTCTGCTAATTTTCCATAACTTTGCATAAACATAGTATGTATTTAGCGGCTGCAATCAACTTTTCAGAAATATCAATTGTTTTTGATTGTTGTCTTACTCTACAGACGCTGGAATCCCATGCAGCGTTTGGTCTTGCTTCAGCATAGAGATTTGTTTCTGTTTTTGAATCAGCCGGTCCTTTAGCCTGTAGAGCGTCCATGAAGAAAAGGCTTGGTGCAAGACCTAAAAAGTTTGATAAATTCACATTGACTGGGCTCAGATCACTGATTAGGTCAGCGGTTCATCTTTTTTTCAGTCTGTTGCTGTTCTGTTCGTAAGTAAGACAGTTTGTGTTTATTTAGGTATATACAATCTACACATAAAATATTCTTGACATTACATTTTCTTGTTTTGGCTGTATCCCCCTGATAGAGAGGGGTTTAGAGAAATAAACGGTGTCATATCACAATATCTTAATTTCAAGAAAATAAAGAGATTATGTACTTATGCTTTTGTGCTTAACGGCACAAAAGTACTGAAATTCCTTGGTTTGAACGGCTTTTTGAGGGTGTTAGCTCCGTAGGTTTACGTATGGACTATGCGTAAATGGGGTTGAAATTACGTAGATGTTCTCAGTAGCATCGCTATGAGATGTGAAAACCGTTTTTATAAAGACATATTTGGCAGTTTTGACCCGCCATTTCTCAAAAGCCCCTCTACATAGTTATTTGTTACTGCTATGAACCATCTACATAACAAATCTTTCGCCCCGTTAGATATTCAGCCAGATATTCAGTCAGATATTCAGCCAGATATTCAGCCAGATAGCTGCAAGGCGCTTTTCCGATTGCCTGCTCGTAAGCCTGTCTCAGTAGAGGATGCTGCTAAGGCCACTGCGATTGCGCTTTTACTAACGACGAGTGGAATAGGCCTAAATGCTCAAAGTGTGATCGCTCAGTCTGTCACTGACGGTGGCTTAGGCCGAAACTTAACTCGCGATCCTGAAACGGGTCAGGTTTTTATTGATAACAACAGCTTTGATATTGAAACAGGGCCTCTGCAAAACACTTCAAATACCCCTTTACCCTCTGTATTACCGACCGATGTTCAACAGCGTCAGCCCGTAGAGGTGGATCGCACTCGTCTTGCGCCCAACACGGTTCAAATTACGCCAGATATTGAATACATCGACACCTCGTTAGAGCGTGCTTTAGATAGAGGCAGTAATAACGCTACGACGTACATGCTCAACACAGATTCTGTAGAGCTAACCACCGAGTTCGATGTCAATCAGCGCGTCGGCGATCACATTTTTGGTGAAGGTATTGAAGCGATTGTGATCGACGGCGCAGGCAATGAGGTGAGCCGCGAGTCTGCCTTTGTTCGAGGGACCCGGGTGCAGATCGGCCCGAATGGTGAAACGCTGCCTCAGTCAGGCCAGCTCAATGTGGACTACGGCACTGACGATACCGTGATTTTGCGAGTGCTTAACTTGCGCAGTGACGGCGCTGATCCAACAGAATCGGGTATCTATTTCACGCGAGACGGTGAGTTCATTGTTGAAGACCAGCCCAACGGGGGTGATTTGGATTTTAACGATGGTGAATATCTTGAAATCTCTGGCGGCAGCGGCGAGGCAGAAGTGCTTGAAGAGGTCGTGACGACTGAGGTTGTCTCTGAAGACACGGATACGCCACTCCCGTCTGAGTTTTTTGATGTTGAGCAAATTGAAGAAGATGTTATTCAGTCCCTTCAAGAAATGGATGAGGTCTCTGATGAAGTTATAGAACGGGGTGAAATCGAGGCGCCGGATGCGCTTTCACCCCGATTAGGGCATGCCACTAACGCAAGAGCACAGAGCGGTGAGCGCTTGGTGTATAGCCGCTATGCAGCTGCTAATCAGGCGAGAGCCGGTAGCGATGGCCTAGGCTACACGGGGCAGCTGGCACCGCTGGTGAACAACCCCAAAGCACCGCCGACGCTGCTGTCTGGTAACTTGACCTACAATCCGTTCGTAGGCAATAACGAAGCAGGTTTGACAGCAACCGTTGGTCTGACCCAGTTTTTGAGTCGAACTCACCGACAGGCGACCGACGAGTTTGGGGCTGCGATTGTGAGTCCAGAAGGCGGTAACCGTCGTCTGCTGGAGCCAACTGGCCTATTCAACAATCGTCGCTTGCTAGGCTATGTGCCGCCTGCAGCACCTGAACAGGCGTATGGCGATCCGGTTTCTTCGGTAAATGGTATTTTCAACCTCACTGGAGATGCGCCGGTGGTGGTTGCTGCGCCAGATGCCGCCCAGGTGGGTCGTGGAAATGCGGCCTACACCGACAACGTGGGTGGTTTGCTAATCGAAGGTACAGACGGTTCGCTCTCTTTTGTGCCGCAGTGGACGGCCAACGGATACGAACAAGATCCGCTGTCGCTGGGTGCAGGAGAAGCTACTCGGTTGATCTATGCGCTGGTACCTCAGCAGCCAGGACAGAACCTGCGGCTGGGTCAGCGCTACCCGGTGGTGAACGGGGTTGATAGCTATCAGATTGCCGATGGCGGTTTCACCGTTATTTCGGCAGATAGGCAGCCCGAGAACTTTGCCCAAGAAATGGAAGAGGTGTACGCGGTTGAAGATACGCTGCCAAACCGCACAAATGCAGTGACTTCTAATTTCAACGGGATTCAGGGTCGCTACTCCAGTCAGTTTGGGGGGGTTCGGGTTCCTACGGTAGATGTAGATGTGGCAGATGAAGCCGATGCTAGGGTCGGCAATACGCTGTTTTCTGTAGAGAATGTGGTGACGAATCCTGGACAAGGTGCCTATGCCAAAACAACGCGAGCGGCGGGCTTTTATTTGGGCGGTTCTTTAACCGGTGGGCTCGGTAATCAGGAAAACGTAATTAGCCGCACAGAGACGCCGATGACGATAGAGACCGATGAATTGAGAATCCGTGAGGTGGTCAATACGATTGAGACGCCCTTTGCCCTGCGGGAAAGCGTGCAGAGTGAAGTGACCACAACCACAACACAGTCTGGAACGGCGCTGTTTGACATTAACGACCAGGGCCAGCTGACAAACGCCCGGTTTTTGGATGGTGAGGTGGTTGAGGTAACGACTAGCAGTGAGGCGCTAGGCAGTAGCAGCGAGGTTGTAGAACTGGAGCAGCGGCTCTTTAGTCAGGAGATTCTCTCGGAAGATATCCAGCTGCTGGATGAACGGACCCTTGTGGGTGACACGGTGACGAGCACCCGCAAGGAGAGTGAGGCTAACTTTGCCCCCGTGCAAGGTGAGATAACGCTGGGAGGGGTGATGAACTTTGGCAATACGCCTTGGACCGCTGCGGCAAATACCCTGCGGGCTGAGCTGTTTGCTAGAGATACGGTGTTTGGCCGCTCGAGCAGCGATTCGGAAGTGGGCTGGCGGGCAGAGGCTATTTTCCATCCATTTGGAGAGGTTCAGCGCGAGGCGTATCAGTATGATGCTGCGGGTAATGTCGTGCCGGTGTATCAGACACAGCCGGTGCTAGATGCGAATGGGCAACAAATGGTGGAAATGCTGAGCAGTGCCAATGGGGAGGCTGTGGCAGTGCCTGTTAATGAATTTAGGCTGGATGAGAATGGTGATTTGATTCCTCAGAAGGTGGGGAACGGTTTTGCTCGGGGGCCTGGTGTGTACCTGCGGGTAGAAGATGCCTTTGATGATGGCGACAGCGTTTTGTTTGCAGGGGGTCTTCAGCTCAGTTTCTAAGCGCTGTTTGAGTCGAGGGTTCTAAGCGTGTTAGCAGCAGGTTAAGGGCCCTTTTGATCGCTTCATGAGATAGTGATAGGCAAATTAGCTATGGGCAGTCGGATGCTCGAGTTTTCATGCCACAGACCCAGCCACAGATCACTCACCTTATCTACGATTTCGACGGCCTGCTGTTAAATACTGAACCGATTTACTGTGAGGTGAATCGGATCATTGCGAGTCGCTATGGAAAAACGTTCACGCCAGAAATTCATCAGAAGATTATGGGCCGGCAGGCGTTGGACTGTGCTCAAATTTTGGTGAGGGAGCTGGATTTGCCGCTGAGTGCGCAGGAGCATTTGGCGGCGCGCAATGAGATTATTTTTGATTTGTTGCCCCAGGCGAAACCGATGCCGGGGGCGATGGAGATGACCCGGCGTTTTTACCAGGCGGGGGTGCCTCAGGCGATCGCAACGAGCTCGGCGTCTGTGACCTTTTATAAAAAGGTGCTGCACTACTCAGACTGGTTGAAGTGCTTTGAGGTGATTGTGCTGGGGGATGATGCAGCGGTGAAGCAGAGCAAGCCTGCGCCCGATAGCTTTGTGGTGGCGGCGCAGCGGTTAGGGGCCAACCCGGCCCATTGCCTGGTACTAGAAGATGCTCCGGCTGGGATAAAAGGTGCAAAAGCAGCAGGCATGTGGGCAGTGGCAGTGCCTGCGGCGCACATGGAAAGGGCTTTGTATGTTGAGGCCGATGAGATTATTGAGCGTTTGCCTGACTTTGATCCGCAGCATTGGCAGCTAGCCGTATGAGGGATTATGTGAGGGGTTATGTGAGGATCTCTATAAGGTCTCACCCATTTTGATTGGTATGCTTCTTGTTGGTTTTGTATTTTGAGCTGTTATGTGAAGGTATGACCAGTACCCTTATCATTTTTTCTTCTCAGTGAATACAACAGGAAAAGAGCGGCGCACACGGCAAAGCCAAAAGCAAAGCCAAAAGCAAAGCAGCGTATCGCCTGCCGATAAGGCTGAGATGTACTTCTATCAGGATGTTGACTATGCGGTCTGTTGGATTTGTTTTTTGTTCTGGTGTTGTTGTGATGTTGTTCTTTCTGGTTTCGCCGTTGTTTTTTATGGCAGCTGAGCCGGTTGATTAGCGGACTAGCGGTTGTTGGTCTGGTTTCATTTTCGAAAATTGAGTAGGTTATTGTTCCCTAGTGGCTGAGAGGCTTCTAGGGATTTTTTTGATCTGTTTTTGATTGATTGAGATGGAGCGGTTACAAGCTATGCGAGATAGTCTTGCAGGGCTTTAACGGTCATGGATTTGTCTTTGAGTGAGCGGATGGCGGCGATGGTGGCTTTAGCCCCGGCGATGGTGGTAATAGTGGGAATTTTGTAGTCGAGGGCAGTGCGGCGGATGATGCGGTCGTCTTCTTGGGCGGTTTCACCGACGGGTGAGTTTATGATGAGCTGGATGTCTTGGTTTTTGAGGGCGTCGCCCACGTGGGGGCGGCCTTCATGAATTTTGAGGATGTGCTCTACGCTGATGTCGGCTTCCGTCAGCTTTTGATGGGTGCCGCCGGTGGCCAAAATGTTGAATCCGGCGCTGGCGAAGTCTTTGGCGATTTCGACGACTGCGCCCTTGTCTCGGTCATTGACGGAGATGAATACTGTGCCTGCTGTGGGGAGCTTTTGGCCCGCAGCCAGTTCCGCTTTGGCGTAGGCTTGGCCGAAGCTGGTGTCGATGCCCATAACTTCTCCGGTAGACCTCATTTCTGGGCCGAGTAAGGTGTCGGTGCCGGGGAACTTGTTGAAGGGAAGGACGGCTTCTTTTACCGACATATGAGGGGGCTTAATTTCTTCGGTGAAGCCGATGCTCTCGAGGGTTTGGCCGGACATAACACGGACGGCGATTTGGGCGAGACGCGCGCCGGTGGCTTTGGAGACGAAGGGCACGGTGCGCGAAGCTCTGGGATTGGCTTCGATGATGAAGACTTGGTCACCCTGGATGGCGTATTGGATGTTCATGAGGCCAATAACTTTGAGTCTTTTGGCCAGCTTGAAGGTCCAGTCTCGGATGGTGGTGAGGGCGGCTTCGGTGAGGGTAACGGTGGGCAGGGAGCAGGCAGAGTCGCCCGAGTGAATGCCGGCTTGCTCGATGTGTTCCATAATGCCGCCGATGACGGTGTGGCCGGTGTGGTCAGCGACGGCGTCTACGTCTACCTCGATGGCGTTTTGGAGGAATTTGTCGATCAGGATGGGGTGGTCGGGTTCGACTTGGACGGCAGTGGTCATGTAGCGAACGAGGTCGTCGTCGGAGTAGACGATTTCCATAGCGCGGCCGCCGAGGACGTAGCTGGGGCGAACAACGACGGGGTAGTCAATTTTTTGAGCGATTTCGAGGGCTTCTTCGTTGCTGCGGGCGAGGCCATTGGGGGGCTGGCGAATGTCGAGTTCGCGGAGCATTTGTTCGAAGCGTTCGCGGTCTTCGGCGGCATCGATGGAGTCTGGGGAGGTGCCCCAGATTTTGGTTTTGATGGGTTGGGCTTCGGCTCCGCTCAGCCCCCGTGGGTTATCGTCACCGAACCCTGAGCGGACTAGATTCTCTAGATAGGTTTGGAGGGGGACGGCGAGTTTGAGGGGGGTTTGGCCGCCGAATTGGACGATGACGCCGTCGGGGTTTTCGGCTTCGATGATGTTGAGTACGTCTTCTTTGGTGAGGGGCTCGAAGTAGAGGCGATCGCTAGTGTCGTAGTCGGTGGAAACGGTTTCGGGGTTGGAGTTGACCATGATGGTTTCATAGTCGTCGGCCTGGAGGGCAAAGGAGGCGTGGCAGCAGCAGTAGTCGAATTCGATGCCTTGGCCGATGCGGTTGGGGCCGCCGCCGAGGATCATGACTTTGCGGCGATCGGAGGGGAGGACTTCGCTTTCGGTTTCGTAGGTAGAGTAGTAGTAGGGCGTAAGAGACTCGAATTCGGCGGCGCAGGTGTCTACCATTTTGTAGACAGGGATGACGCCGAGGGCTTTGCGAGTCGTGCGGACGGTGTCTTCGTCGGTTTTGGCCGCGAAGGCGATTTGCCGGTCGCTGAAGCCTTCTTGCTTGATGGCGAGCATTTGGGCTTTGGTCAGGTCGGGGAGGGGCGTGCGCTTGATGAATTTTTCGATGGTGAGCAGCGCCTGAAACCGATCGAGAAACCAAGGGTCGATGGCAGTGAGTTCGTAGATTTCTTCAACGGTGAGGCCGAGCTGTAGGGCGTGGCGAATGGCAAAGATGCGCTCGGGGTGAGGTCGGCGCAGGTCTGCTTGGACTTGGGAGAGGGTGGGGAGCTTTTCAGCGCGATCGCAGCCCCAGCCAGCCCGACCGGTTTCAAGCGATCGCAGTGCCTTCTGAAAAGACTCAGTGAACGTGCGGCCAATAGCCATCGCTTCACCAACAGACTTCATCTGGGTCGTGAGGGTGGCTGAAGAACCCGGGAATTTTTCAAAAGCAAAGCGGGGAACTTTGGTAACGACGTAGTCAATAGTGGGCTCAAAGCTAGCGGGCGTTTTTTGGGTGATGTCGTTAGAAATCTCATTGAGGCGGTAGCCGACGGCTAGCTTAGCCGCAAATTTGGCGATGGGGAAGCCGGTAGCTTTGGAAGCTAGGGCCGAGCTGCGAGAGACTCTGGGGTTCATCTCAATGACAATGACATCGCCGTTGTCGGGGTTGATAGAGAACTGAATATTAGAGCCGCCGGTCTCGACGCCGATTTCTCGGATGATTTTAATTGAAGCGTCTCTAAGCCTTTGGTACTCTTTATCTGTCAGGGTTTGAGCGGGGGCCACGGTAATGGAGTCGCCCGTGTGGACGCCCATCGGGTCGATATTTTCAATAGAGCAAATGATGACGACATTGTCTGCGAGGTCTCGCATCACCTCTAGCTCGTATTCTTTCCAGCCGAGGAGGGACTGCTCAATCAGAATTTGCGAGACGGGACTAGCCTCTAAGCCAGAGCGAGAGATTGTTTCAAATTCTTCTTGGTTGTAGGCAATGCCGCCGCCGCTGCCGCCCATCGTAAAAGCGGGACGGATGATCAGCGGATAAGACCCAATTTCCTCCCCGATGACTTTGGCTTCATCCATTGTTTCAGCGAGACCAGAAGGGCAGACGCCGACGCCAATTTTGATCATGGCTTCTTTGAAGAGCTTGCGATCTTCTGCCTTTTCGATGGCTTCGAGCTTGGCGCCAATGAGCTCTACGCCGTACTTTTCTAAGGCACCACTTTTGGCGAGCTCTACAGCTAAGTTCAGCGCGGTTTGGCCGCCCATGGTGGGCAAGATGGCATCTGGACGCTCCTGCTCGATTACCTTTTCGAGCAGGGGTGCGGTGAGGGGTTCAATATAGGTGCGATCCGCGATTTCGGGATCGGTCATGATGGTGGCTGGGTTGGAGTTTACCAAAATGACTTCGTAGCCTTCTTCTCTGAGGGCTTTGCATGCCTGGGTGCCGGAGTAGTCGAATTCACAGGCCTGCCCGATGACGATGGGGCCAGAACCGATGAGCATTATTTTCTTGAGGTCGTTTCGACGAGGCATGGGGCACCAGGGGCTCAATATGGGCGGCAATAAATCCAACTCATTCTATAGCAAATGCACGGATGCTTTTTGGTTGTTTACACACTGTTTGTATGCATAGGCAAACCCTAGATATATCAAGATGTATAGCGAGAAGCTTGCCTATTCTGCTCAATAACTCTTTAATGGTAATTATTGTCAACAAACGGTTTAAGATTCTTGGCTATGTCATTGATCAGCATGGGTAGACGAAAGCTCCTTGGGCTAGCGGGGCTAGCGATTTTGGTTGGAGTCGGTGTGGCTTCGTGCGGCGGCGGTGCAGATGAGTCGGTGGTGAATGTGTATTCGGCTCGTCACTATGATGTGGACGTGGCGCTATATGAGCAGTTCACAGCGCAGACAGGGATTAAGGTGAACTTGCTTGAGGGCAAGCCGGATGAGCTGATTGAGCGAATTAAGAGTGAAGGCGAGCAGAGTCCGGCAGATGTGTTTGTGGCGGTGGATGCGGGCCGACTGTGGCGAGCGCAGGAAGCGGACATTTTTCAGCCGGTGACAGATGACGTGCTGTTGACGCAGGTGCCGGAGAATTTGCGGGAGCCGAGTGGTTTGTGGTTTGGCCTGACGACTCGGTCGCGCCTGCTGGTGTACAACACGGATGCGGTGACGCCCGATGAGCTTTCGACCTATGAGGACTTAGCGACTGATAAGTGGAAGGGCCGCGTGTGCGTGCGCAGCTCTGGCAATGTGTATAACCAGTCTTTGGTGGGCTCGATGGTGGAGTCAATTGGTGCTGAGGCGACGGAGGCGTGGGCGACTGGGCTGGTGGCGAATTTTGCGCGGGCACCAGAAGGTGGCGATGTGGACCAGATTAAGGCGGTGGCGGCGGGCCAGTGCGATGTGGCGATTGTGAATCATTACTATTGGGCGCGGTTGGCAAAGTCGGAGGAGGGGAGCGATCGCGAGGCGATTGAAAAGACGGCGGTGTTCTTCCCGAATCAGGCAGATCGAGGAACTCACGTGAATGTGAGCGGGTTTGGCCTGGTGAAGAGCGCGCCGCATCCTGAAAATGGCATCGCGTTTATGACGTTTTTGGTGAGCCCTGAGGCGCAGGCGGTGTTTGCTCAGAGTAATAATGAGTATCCGGTGGTGGAGGGTGTTGACTTAGATCCGCTGGTGGCGGAGCTAGGTGACTTTAAGGTAGATGCGGTGAATGTGTCGGCCTATGGGCGGAATAATCCACAGGTGAATCAGATTGTGGATCGAGCTGGGTGGGAGTGACTTCGGCTACGCTCAGCCACCGGGGGTAGTGATTGCTGCGAAGGCAGACGCGCTGCGAACGGCTCAGCTCAGCCACCGGGTGGGATGGGTGACAAGAAGAGGAAAGAAGAGGAGATAAGGAGAGGGGGTAAGGATGCTGTTTACGGTTCCTGGGTTGTTGGCGGCTGAGGGGGTGGAAGGGTTGCTGGAGCGTTTGCAGGCGGTTCCTTTGGTAGATGGTAAGTCTACGGCGGGGTGGCATGCTAAGACGGTGAAGCATAATCAGCAGCTCGATGCTGAGCAGGCGGTTCCTTTGGCTGAGGAGGTGCGGCAGGTTTTGCTGGGCCATCCTTTGTTTCAGGCGGCGGCGCGGCCTAAGCAGATTCAAGCGGTGCGCTTTAACCGCTACAGCGATGGGATGGCCTACGGGCGGCACACGGATAATGCGCTGATGAACGGGCGGCGGACGGATTTGTCTTTTACGCTGTTTTTGAGCGATCCGAGTAGTTATGACGGCGGGGAGCTGGTGGTGGAGGGGCCTGATAGTGAGCAGGCGTATAAGCTAGCGGCGGGGTCGGTGCTGGTGTACCCGGCGACGAGTTTGCACCGGGTGAATGCAGTGACTAAAGGGGTGCGCTGGGCGGCGATTGGCTGGGTTCAGAGCCAGATTCGTGATGCAGGGCAGCGGGAGATTTTGTTTGAGCTGGATACGGCTAGGCGATCGCTCTTTAAGAAGTACGGTAAGACGGATGAATTTGACCTGATTAGCAAAAGCTTGAGTAATTTGACTCGGCAGTGGGTGGAGTGAGCTTTTTAGCGGGAAGGCGCCACTGCTTATTGAGAATGAATCTAGGATTTGATGACGTATAGTAGAAGACAGGTGCTATTGAAACTGATGTGCAATAGATGAGCGACTGTCAGCGCTTCTTTAATGGTTTTTGTGTCGATTTATGTTGAGTTCTAGTCCTGATTTTTCTGGTCCTGTGCTTTCTTGTGTAGGCGTTACCAAGCAGTTTGGAGATACGCCACCAGCGGTTAGTCAGGTGAGCTTGAATTTACAGGCGGGTGAGCTGCTGGGCCTGTTGGGGCCATCGGGCTGTGGAAAAACGACGCTGTTGCGATTAGTGGCGGGGTTTGAACGGCCAGAATCAGGTGAGATTTTGCTCACAGGTCAGCAGGTATGTGGCCCAGGTCAGTGGCTACCGCCGGAGCACCGTCATGTGGGTGTAGTCTTTCAGGACTACGCGCTATTTCCTCATTTGAGCGTGCTAGAGAATGTGGCTTTTGGGTTAGAGCAGTTGGCACGAAAACGACAGCTGCCCAAGGGACACATTCGGAAGCTGGCGCTTGAGGCGCTTGATTTGGTGGGCCTTGCGGGTATGGAGCGGCGCTATTCTCATGAGCTTTCGGGCGGGCAGCAGCAGCGGGTAGCGCTGGCGCGAGCGTTGGCACCAAGGCCGCCGTTAATTTTGTTGGATGAGCCGTTTAGTAATTTGGATGTGCAGGTGCGGCTGTATTTACGGCAGGAAGTGCGCGATATTTTGAAGCGTATTGGGGCGTCGGGAATTTTTGTGACGCATGATCAGGAAGAGGCGCTGGCGATCGCAGATAAGGTGGCTGTGATGCAGTCCGGTTCGCTGGCCCAAATTGATACGCCTGAGAATATTTATCAGCACCCGGCAAACCGCTTTGTCGCTGAGTTTGTGACGCAGGCAAACTTTGTGACCGTTTGGCGAGACGGCAATCGGTGGCATACAGAGTTAGGACCTGTCGGTACGCCGTACGACCGTCAGCTGTCTGAGCTGATAGCGCCGACTGCGATGAACCTAGGTGAGCTGATGATTTGCCAGGATGATTTGACCATAGTGAAAGATGCTGAAGGTGTTTTGCAGGTTCAAGGTCGTCAGTTTTTGGGTCGGGAGTATCAGTACGCGCTGCGGCTACCGTCTGCAAAGCTGCTGCATGTGCGTACTGATACCCACCTGCGATTAGAGGTGGGTGACCGCGTACAGGCTCAAATCAACCTGGAGCGCGCCCGATTTTTTGAGGTTTCGAGTGAGGTGGGTGCTTTGAATCGAAGACAGGCAGTTGCGGTTTGATTTTGAGCGCTAAAGATTTTCTATAGAATTGGCTATGTGATAAATATTACGCTGCCTATGAAGCTGCTGACATCTGGAAACAGATGTCTTTTTTTTGACCTTAGAACTCAGATCACACCTCTTACTTTACGTAAGCTTTATAGTCTCTTCATCAAAGGTTGTTGTTTCGAGGAAGGAATTGGGAAGCCGTTTTGTTGTGGATAGCCACTGAGCGGCGGCTTGTTAGTTTCTACACTAAGCGGCCCATCTTTTGTCCGTACAAATATGTAAGCCTTGCGCTAACGCTGTTTCTAATGAATTTAGAGTTTTCTCTGAGTAGTTGACTAGTCCCTTATTAAAGATAGGAGGATTTAGCTGTTGCCTAGGGTGTTTTCTGGTTGGCTCTGTACAGCCTTTGATCGCGATAGTTTCCTGGACTGTCGTGGCACGACTTTGAGTGTTTCATTCATGGTTATGCATTTCACTTGCTGAAACGTCATATTTTAAGGAAAGCCGTTATGAGTTCTGCTGTAGGTTTGAATCGCGATCATATTGTTAGCGATCAGAATGCTCAATTACCCCTGTTGAGTTTGTTAGCAGCTGGGGAAAACAACACTTTTGAAGCTGTCGAAATCGTTGCTACAGGCGATACCACTGCCGATACCACTGCCGTTTCCACTGTCGTTTCCACAGATTCTGTTGCTGAGTCTCAAGGCGGGACTATTTCTATTACTGCCTCTATTCGTAATGTTGTTGTAGGGACGTCTCAATCGGACAGACTTGTAGGCGCCAATCAACCCAATACGATATCTGGCAAGGAAGGTGATGATCGCCTGCTAGGTCAAAATTTTGCCGACCGGTTGCTGGGCGGTGATGGCAATGATATTTTGCGTGGGCGCGCTGGCAACGACCGACTGATAGGCGATGCAGGTAATGACCTGTTGGTCGGTAATGCGGGTGATGATACGCTGCGTGGCGGCGAGGGTAATGACACGCTGAATGGTGGAGAGGGTCATGATGTTTTGATGGGGGATGCCGGACGCGATCGCCTAGTCGGTCGTTTGGGCAATGATACGCTGCGCGGCGGTGCTGGTATCGATACGCTGCTGGGCGGTGAGGGAAACGACAGGCTCTTTGGCGATGGCGGCGACGACTGGCTAGAGGGCAATGGGGGAGATGACCAGCTTCATGGTGGTGCTGGTATGGATCACCTTAAGGGCGATGGTGGCAACGACCGGCTTTATGGCAATGCGGGTATTGATAGTTTGTACGGTGGGGATGGCGATGACCGGCTGCTGGGCGGCCTTGATAACGATGTGCTTTTTGGTGAAGCGGGCGATGATCGGCTGCTAGGGGGGAGCGGAAATGACTACATGAAGGGTGGCTTTGGCAATGACGTACTGATAGGCGGCGTGGGTAATGATGGCCTAGTGGGCGGCAGAGGGGATGACCAGTTACGCGGTGGTGCCGGTAATGATTTGCTGGAGGGCGGGTTTGGTGACGATGTGCTGCTGGGGGGATTGGGCAGCGATGTGTTTATTCTTTCTCGAGGGCTGGGGGTGAATAAGCTGCGAGATTTTGAGCAGGGTGTGGATGTGATTGGCCTGAAGGGGGGTGGACTGAGCTTTGAGAAGCTGACGCTTGAGTATAGGGCGGGTAAGACGACGGTTTCTGTGGGCAATGACGTGTTGGCACAGGTGAATGGGATGGCCGTTTTGGCTGAGGGTGACTTTACGCTGGTGGGGCCGCAGCTAGTTGTTTAGTCAGGGTGATTTTGGAGCCTGGTTTTTGAATTGTTCTTCGGCCTGTTCTATGAGCTGATAGGTTCTGAGTACTTCTGCGACGGACCAGGCTTGGGCGAAGGCTCCTCGGCTGATGAAGGGCGGATCGCCGTCAAAGATTTCGCTGAGGGTGCCGACGCAGCCGCCGGAGAGGTGGTGGGTAAGAGGGGTGAGAAATTGGCGGGCGATCGCAGGAGCTTTGTACACTTTGAGGTGGGCTTGGACGAAGGGGCCGATGAGCCAACTCCAGGTAGTGCCCTGGTGGTAGCTGCCGTCTCTTTTGATGCGATCGCCGCCGTAGGTGCCGGTGTAGCTGGGGTGGGATTGAGCGAGCGAGCGCAGCCCGTGAGAGGTCAACAGCTGCTGCGCGCAGGAATCGACGATGGATTTCTGTTGTTGTTGTTGAAGCGGTGGGGCGTAGGTGAGTGAGACGGCAAAGAGCTGATTGGGCCGCAGGGCGCTGTCGTGACCGGTGGGACCATCGATGACGTCGTAGCAATGGTTGAGTTTGGGGTTCCAGAATTTGGGGAAGCTGGTGGCGGCAAACTGGGCGAGGGCGAGGTAGTCGGCTTTTGGTTTTTGGATGCGATCGCAAAAGTCGACCATACAGAGCAGGGCGTTGTGCCACAGCGCGTTGATTTCTACAGGTTTACCAATACGAGGGGTGACGACCCAGTCATCTACTTTGGCGTCCATCCAGGTGAGCTGTTCTGTTTCTGTTCCGGCGTAGAGTAATCCGTCTGTTTGATCTAGGTGAATGTTGTAGCGGGTGCCGCGCAGGTGCCAGTCGATGACGTCTTCGAGGGCGGGGAAGAGTTCCTCGAGCAGTTCGTGATCTTGAGTGGCTGTAACGTAGGCACGGATGGCCTCGAAGTACCAAAGAATGGCGTCTACTGTGTTGTAGCCGGGGGTGTCTCCGGCTTCGGGGAAGGCGTTGGGCAGCATCCCCTGACTGAGGTATTTGGAGAAGGTGCGCAGGATGGGGCGGGCGACTTCTGGGCGACCGGTGGCGAGGGTGAGACCGGGGAGGGCGATCATAGTGTCGCGGCCCCAGTCTCCGAACCAGGGGTAGCCAGCGATGATGGTTTTGCCGGCTGTTGTTTGTTGGGTTTCTGGGTCGGGAGTGGTGCGGGTGGCGATGAATTGGTCGGCGGCGAGAATGAGCT
Source organism: Cyanobacteria bacterium J06598_1 (assembly GCA_038529685.1). Lineage (GTDB taxonomy): Bacteria > Cyanobacteriota > Cyanobacteriia > Phormidesmidales > Phormidesmidaceae > Phormidesmis. The sequence continues at coordinate 31,469 of JBCBDN010000004.1, forward strand.
GTTGGGCTATCTCCTGCGGAGAGGCTGCGCCAACGGCTGCGTCCGGCCACCGGGCTTCGGCTGCGCTCAGCCACTGGGCTTCGGCTGCGCTCAGCCACCAGGGCGTTTGTGGGTTGTGGGTTGGCCTGGGGGAACTGCTGTTGGGGAGAGAAGTGGGACTGATAGATTGTGGGTAAAAGGCTTTGGATAGGAGGTTTCTTTCGTACTGTTGTCTTGCGGTGAGGGCGGCGGTTTCGTCTAGGTTGGGGAAGGGTTCGGTGCTGGCGGCGATAGTGAGGGTGTCGCCGGGGGTGAGGTGGGTGCGTAGGGTGGCGCAGTGGAAGTGATCGTCTAGTGAGGTGAGGCCACGATATTGTTCTTGGGTGAGGACGTAGTGCTGGTACCACCGGCTGATGGGTTGGAACTGGCCTCGGGTGGTGAAAATGTAAAAGGGCGTGGGGCAGCCTGCGGCGGTGACTTTGAGCCCTCTGGGGTGGTTGCGGGTGCTGAATTCCCAGGGTTTGGGGCCGTGATCGCTTTGGGTGGTGTGGTGGTGGTTGCGATGGTTGACGAGGACTTTGACGGCGAGGGTGAAGCGATCGCTGGCGTGGCAGAGTTTGTATTGGGTGTAAGTGGTGTTTTCTTGGGGCTGCATCCAGATGCGTTTTTGGAGGCGGGCATCGGCGCAGGTGTAGGTCCAAGTAGGGGTGGTGCCTTCGAGGTGGAAGCTTTCGGTGTTGCGGTAGCCGTGGCCGGTGGTGGTGCCACCACTCCAGCGATCGCAGCTCAGCGGATAGGGTTTGCCCAGGTAGTGAGCGGTTTCGTCAAGCTTGCTGAGGAGGAGGGTTCGCTCCAGGGGTGGTTTGAGGGCGGCGACGAGAAATCCGTGGTAGCAGCGGGTGAGGATGCCGGAGAGGGTGCCGCAGCCGTAGCCACCAATGCCATTGGTGATCAGCCATTCACGCTGGGTGGATTGAATGGGGTCGCTGCAAATATCACGACCAAAAGAAATGCTAGTAGGTAGGGAATCGCGAGGTGGAGAGGTGTTGTTAGAGGTTGCCATCGCTGAACTAGCCTGCTGGTGTGTGTAATGCCGGTGGGTGCAATACAGGAAAACTTACCATGAGCTACCAGTCTTATCTTGAGAGTCTGCCGAAGAAACGAATGGGGGCTGGGTGTTTGCTGTTTGATTCGGCAGGACGGCTTCTGATTTTGAAGCCGACGTATCGGGAGAACTGGCTGATTCCGGGTGGAGTGGTGGAGGCGAATGAGTCGCCAAGGGATGCCTGTGTGCGGGAGGTGAAGGAGGAGATTGGGCTAGACTGTCAGCCGCTGCGGCTGTTGTGTGTGGACTATGTTTGTGGCGAGGATAATTATGGGGAAGCGTTGCAGTTTGTGTTTTGGGGTGGGGTGATAAGAGAGAAAGAGATTGTGCTTGCAGATGAAGAGATTAGTGACTATCAGTTTGCATCTGTTGCAGAAGCACTGAACCTTTTAGGCAGACATGCTCAGAGGCGAATTTACTGGGGTTTGGAAGCGTTGAAGGTAGAAGAGACTTTTTATTTGGAGAATCATGAAAAGGTGTGATTGTTTTGAGGATTTGTAAACCAATAACTTGCTGTGTTGGTTCGGAGGCCCCCGTCCCCGAGTCCGGGGCTCTGAGGCAAGATGCTCAAAATCTCACCGTCAGGGCGATCTAGATATGCTGGATTGGGACTTCCCCCGGACTCGGGGGGCAGGGGGCTCTTTCCGGAAGTGACTCACAACATTTTTTACGACTTCCTACTCAGTAACCGCCTTAATGCTCCAGTACAATCCTGTAGCGTGCCTTTCCTGCTTTGAGATGTGCAAGCGCTTTGTTCACTTGCGCAAATTTAAACGATTCTGTTGTCGGTAAAATGTTGTGTCGGGCTGAAAACTCCAACATCTTTTTTAGCGTGATGGGATTGCCCAAAGGGCTCCCAGAGATAGAGCTTTGACGATCGACTAGGGAGACAATTTCGACGGGAACATCGTCCATTAAAATGCCAACGAAGTGGAGTTTGCCTTTGGGGCGAAGCATGGATAAATAAATGCTCCACTCTAAGCTCACATTCACAGTAGAGATAATGAAATCCATTGAGTTCGCAGCGGCTTTTAGCGCTTCTGGATCTTTTGAGTTAATAAAGTGATCCGCGCCCATAGCCCTGGCTTCTGCTTCTTTGTCTGGAGAGCTAGAAAAGGCGGTGACTTCGCAACCCCAGTAGTTCAAGAAGCTGACGGCCATATGGCCCAGCCCACCGATACCAATGACGCCGACGCGATCGGTGGGCATGACGCCCATAGCGACAATGGGGCCGAAGACAGTGATGCCGCCACAGAACAGCGGGCCTGCTTTTTCGGGTGGGAGTGAGGCGGGTAGGGCAATTACCCAGCCTTCGTCGGCGCGGACTTTGTCGGCAAAGCCGCCGTGGCGGCCCACAATGGTCTGTTCGGGGTTGCCTTGGCAGAGGTGCTGTTCTCCAGCGAGGCAGCTATCGCACTCCATGCAGGACCGCGACATCCAGCCGAGTCCGACTCGCTGGCCGAGGGTGAATTTGGTGACATCAGCGCCTGAGGCGGCGACTGTGCCGACGACTTCATGACCGGGAACTAGGGGATATTCGCTCATCTCCCAGTCGTCGTTGATCATGCTGAGGTCGCTGTGGCAAAGGCCGCAGTACTCAACTGCGATTTCGACTTCTTTGCGGCCTAGTTCGCCTGGATCGTAGGTGAAGGGTTTGAGGTCGGCTCCGGGGGCGTTAGCGGCGTAGGCGTGAATCATAGGAAGGTGTTTTTTTAGGCTGCGATCGCCATTTCTCCAGAACTCAATACGCTGATGTAAAACCGCTCTAGCTGGCGGGTAGAGGCTTCCCATCCCCAGCGCTCGGCTTCCATGCGGGCGTTTTGCCGTAGCAGTTCGCGCTCGGCTTTCATGCCTAACAGCTTTTGGGTGGCGAGGATAGCCCCTTGCTCATCGGTAGGGTCGAACATGAAGCCGTTGACGCCGTTGGTGACGATATCTGGAATGCCGCCCGCTTCAGCGGCGACGACGGGGCAACCGGCGGCCATTGCTTCTAGGAGAACGAGGCCGAGGGTTTCGGTGCGGGAGGGAAAGATGAAGGCGTCGGCAGAAGCGTAGGCGGCGCCGAGTTCTTCTCCTGCTAGGTAGCCAACAAAGTTAGTGGGGGTGCTTTCAAAGTGCTTTTCGAGCTCTTCGCGGTAGGGGCCGTCGCCTACTAGGGCAAGGCGGGCGCCGGGAATGGATTCGAGTACAGGTTTGATCCGATCAATCTCTTTTTCGGCGGAGAGGCGACCGATGTAGATCAAGATGGGGGCGTCTGGGTGACCTTGGGTGAGGCGCGATCGCATTTCATCACTGCGCAGGTCGGGGCGAAACAGCTCAGTATCGACGCCTCTTTGCCATACTTCTACTCGCTCAATGTCGTGCTCTGTAAGCTCCTGCTGCATGACGGTGGAGGTGCACAGGTTAATGGCGGCGTTGTTGTGCATGGCTTTGAGCAGTTCCCAGAGTACGCCTTCTAGCAGCCCGAGGTTGTAGTGCTCTAAATACTTAGGGAGGTGCGTGTGGTAAGAGGCGACCAGTGGAATATTGAGAGATTTGCTGTAGTAAATGCCGCCGAGTCCCAGCACGGCTGGGTTAACGACGTGAATGAGGTCGGGTTTGAACGCTTCTATGGCGTCGCGCATGGAGGGGCGCGGTAGGGCTAACTTAAGTTCTGGGTATAGCGGTAGGGGAAAGCCTGAGACGCCTTTTACTTTTGCGCCTTTGTATTCTGTGAGGCCGCCTTCAGGGCAAAAGACACACACTTCGTTGCCAAAGCTTTGCAGGTGCTCGACCGTATGCTTTAGGCGGGTGACGATGCCGTCAACTTTCGGCAGAAAAGTCTCTGTAAAGATAGCGATGCGCATGTGAGTGAGTAAAGAAAAGGAGCCGGTGGGTATTGGCTTCGACTACGCTCAGCCACCGGGGTGTGCTGATTACTGACCGGGCCCTGAGCGTAGTCGAAGGGCGGTTATACAAAAGACCAGTTTGCAACAAATACAAACCGGTCTTTTTTGAGAGTTTAGGTACTCATTGGTTACTTGTCTCTATGCCAGCTGACGGTTGGCATAATCTGTTTTTTGTTGACGCGATGTTTGTATTTGATGGCGGTATTGAGAACAGAATCTAAGAGGGAATCTGAGAGCATGTGAGGCTCTAGACCCAAGTCGATTAGCTTGGTCGCCTTTGCATTGAAGTAGTGCTCTTCGGCTTCCACGCGAGGATTGTCTAGGTTCTGAATTTCAACGTCTAGGCCTAGGGTATTGCCTGCTTTCTTCACCATCAGTGCCAAGTCATTGATGCTGAACATTTCGGTGAACTGGTTGTAGACTCGGAATTCACCGGCGGCGGCTGGATTTTCACAGGCAATTTCGATGCAGCGAACGGTATCGCGAATGTCGAGCAGGGCCCGTGTTTGGCTGCCTTTACCGTATACGGTCAGTGGGTGGCCTACTGCGGCCTGGATGCAAAAGCGGTTGAGGGCTGTGCCGAAGACGCCGTCGTAGTCAAGGCGGTTGATCAGCAGCTCATCCATGCCGGTTTCTTCGGTGAGCACGCCGTACACGATGCCTTGGTTCAAGTCGGTGGCACGTAGACCCCAAATTTTGCAGGCGAAGTGAATGTTGTGGGTGTCGTGCACCTTGCTGAGGTGATAGAAGGAGCCGGGGCTCTTGGGGAAGGGAAGGGTGTCTTCACGACCATTGTGCTTGATGGTGATGTAGCCTTCTTCAATATCTATGTTGGGTGTGCCGTATTCGCCCATAGTGCCTAGCTTGACGAGGTGGCACTCGGGGAAGTGGTCGCGCAGGACGTACAGCAGGTTGAGGTTGCCGAGTACATTGTTCGACTGAGTCATGACGGCATGTTCGCGGTCAATCATGGAGAACGGTGCGGAACGCTGTTCGCCAAAGTGAACGACTGCGTCAGGCTTGAACTGGAGCATGGACTGCTCTAGAAACGGATAGTTGTTGACATCGCCAATGAATAGCTCGATGTCTTTCCCGGTGAGATCCTTCCAGCGCTGAAGCCTGGTTTGGATGGGTGCAATGGGTGTTAAGGTCTCCGACTGGAGTTCCATATCCCAGAGTCTGCGCACCAGGTTATCGAGAATGGCTACGTCATGACCTTTATTAGAGAGGTAGAGCGCTGTTGCCCAGCCGCAGTACCCATCGCCGCCGATTACTAAGACTCGCATGTTGCTTCTTTATGAAACCTTTAATAATGATCTTTGCTGATGCCCAAT
>JBCBDN010000004.1:36784-41968 GCA_038529685.1 Cyanobacteria bacterium J06598_1
TAAACCTGATAAATTGGGCATCAGCAAAGATCATTATTAAAGGTTTAGGACGCGGCATGAGTAATTTCTTGGAAAGGGGGTGGTCTTAAAAGAGACGATGGTGGGTAAAAAATGGCAGGTGCCGCTGGGATAAATTGAAGTGAAAGCCGTGCGTTTGGAGTATTTCAGATTTTTTTGATGGGTGGATTTGGGTAAGCAAAATTATTTTTTGGACAGAATAGAAAGCTTTGTGGTCGGGATAAGCCTTCTTTAAGACCGGTTTAAGCTTCAGATTTTTCATTGCTTTGCTACGGTTTCTGGCTGGGAAAAACTCAATAAGAAGGAAGATATTTAGTACTCTTGAACTATTCGAGAACGGTAGACTAATCACATGGCTCAACCTATGCACGCTTCTTATAAGCCAACTGGCTACAGCACGGTTTCGCCCTATCTGATTGTGGAGGGGGCAGTGGCAACCATTCAATTTTTAGTTCAGGCGTTTGATGCGGTGGAGCTGAGGCGCATCTCGGATGATGCGGGCAAGCTCAAGCACTCAGAAGTTCGGCTTGACGATACGGTACTGATGATTGCTGATAGAGGAGAGAATTGGCCCGCGATGCCCTCCCATGTGCATATTTATGTTGAGGATGTGGACGTAACCTATGTGCGTGCTCTTGATGCGGGTGCTATTTCTGTTCAAGCGCCGGTTCAGCAAGATGATGAGGATAAACGAGGCGGTGTGAAAGACGCGGGTGGAACAACTTGGTGGATAGCGACCAAAGTTGATTAGCCTAAATCGAGTTGATTTGGAAGATGAGCAGGCTGGTTTCTTGGTCGTCGGAGAAGTTGTCGTCGCTCATGAGGAAGAGGCTGCGGTGATTGCTGCTGAGGGTGGGGCCAAATGTCATGGCTTCGTAATTTTGTAGGGGTTGGTTGAGACTGGCAAGGTCGAGGACGAGCTCTTTTTGGATGGGATTGATGCCGCTGGTGTCGCCTTGGAGAGAATCGATGGTGCTGATATCTGTGGCGCCACCGGAGGCGAGCTGGTAGAGCTTGATGGCGAAGCCTTGGAATCCGTAGGAGCGCTCTAAGCCGAGGAAGTGACCGCCTTTGTCGAGGACGGCGATTTCAGGGACACCGTGGAGGATGGCCCCGGTGGGGGCCAGATCCATTTCGTAGAGGTGTTCGGAGATGAGGGTGGTTTGGTAGGGGTCGATGGTGTAGTGGAGGAGGCGGTTTTTGTAGGGGATTTCAGGGGCGAAGTCGAGGTCTTGAAGGAGGGGACCTTCGGTGGCGACGAATAGGCGATAGGGTTCGTAGACGCCGCCAGTGCCGGAGGTGACGTTGAGGGCGAGGGCTTCGAAGCTGAGGTTTTCTTGGACGCCGCTGGTTTGGCTTTCGCTGAGGTTGCGGGTTGTATTTTCGGGGTCGCTGGTATCGAGACTGTTGGTGTCAGGGATGTAGCGGCTGGGAACGGGGATGGCTTTTTGGAGCTGGCCGGTGGTGATGTCGTATTCACCGATGGCGGGGGGGATTTGCCGGTTGGGGGAGCCTTCGGTGGAGATCAGGAGGGTGCCGGTGGGGGTGATGGCCATGCCTTCGGGGTCTAAGCTGCCGGGGGTGTAGGGGTTACCTTCGAGGTCTTTTAGGTAGGTGACGGATTCTACGGTGAGCGCGAGCGGAGTGTCTGGATTGTTGAGGGGGCTGTTGAGGGGGCCGCTGAGGGTGAAGGTGTAGAAGCGGGGGCGATCGCGATTGTCAGAAAGGCCGTAGAGTCGGTCTTTGGGGATGTCGTAGGAGATGGCGGAAATGCCGCCTACGGGGTCGCCGTCGAAGCTTTGCTTGGGGAGAATGCAGCTGCCGACGAGTTCGGCCGAGAGGTCGAGAAATAGGCGGTCTTCCGCGCTGACTTGGGGGAGGGCGCAGCTGCTGAGGAGGGCGATCGCAAGCAGGCCACTCACCGCCACACGTATCCATTGCTGAAGCCCATTTTTTATCATCCAGCTTTTTACTAAAGGCATCGCCCAAGAAAACAATCGCGTCATAACTATTTAATTCTGCATGGCCAATTCGAACATGCGTAAGCACAATATATGGACACGATAGATTACTCTCGGGCGATACTTTATCCTTCGATCGGCTCTTTTAATGGTTTTGGATAGTTGAGACTTTAGGACGATGAATCAGGGCTGGACTTACTGCGATCGCATTCAACCCAAAAGCGCTGGACTCACTGTTCTGGACTACTACACGCGGTGCTATGTGCACTCCAGCGCGGCTGAGTGGCGGGCCCGCATTGAGCAGGGTCAGATTTTGGTGGATGGGGAAAGGGTGCAGGCGCAGACGGTGCTATCTAAGGGAAATCGGCTGAGCTATTACCGGCTGCCTTGGGAGGAGCCTACGGTGCCGTTGGATTTTGAGGTGCTGTATGAGGATGCGCATCTTTGGGTGGTTGCGAAGCCGTCGGGACTGCCGGTGCTGCCAGGGGGCGGTTTTTTGGAGCATACTTTGCTGCATCAGCTGCGATCGCGCTACCCAAATGAGCAGCCTATTCCGGTGCATCGCTTGGGCCGGGGTACGTCTGGAGCGATGCTGATTGCGAAGTCTCAGGTCGCTAGGGCGCAGCTGGCGCGGCAGTTTCGGGTGAGGACGGCTTCTTATGATTCGTCGGTAACGCCAGCTGAGTCGCCACAGACGCTGACGAAAATTTATCGGGCGTTGATTGGGCCGGTGGATGGGCCGGTAGACGGAGCGGTAGATGGAGCGGTAGATGGGGCGGGCGATCGCTTCACCTACACCTATCCGATTGGCAAGCTGCCCCATGTCAAAATTGGCTACATTTACGGCCATTCTCCGACGGGGCTGCCGTCTCGTAGCGAATGCAGGATTGTGGAACGGCGAGCAGACTCAACACTGGTGGACGTTTCGATTTCTACGGGGAGGCCGCATCAAATTCGGATTCATTTGGCGGCAGGGGGATATCCACTGCTGGGCGATCCGCTATATCCGGTGGGCGGTGCGCCGGCTGAAGACTGTGTGGCGCTGCCGGGTGATTGTGGGTATCACCTACATGCGCATCGACTGCGGTTCGCCCATCCTGATACGGGGGACGCGATCGCTGTTGAGGCGACACCGCCCGAGATTTTGAGAGCCGGATTTTGAGGTAAGTGTACGGTCAGACGAGTGTATGGTTAGACGAATTTAAATCAGGACATTCGCACTGTACAAAGGCTGTTTGGGTTGGTTACATTCATCGATGAGGATTGTTAATTTTTTAAGCATATTTCAATGGCTAATCCCGATTACATTTTGTACGCGCAACATGGCTGGGCTGATGTGAATCAGGGGATTGGTGTATTGGCGAGCCAGGTGGCGAGCCCAGGGGCGCGGGTGGTGGTGCCGAATTTGGGGTTTGTGAATACTTGGATTCGGATTGAACCACTGGTGGATCGGGTGGAGGCGATCGCCTTGCAAACGCAGGCGGAGCATCCTGAAGCGCCAATTCGGATTGTGGGCCACTCGATGGGCGGGCTAATTTGGCTGGAGGTGCTGGCGCGGCATCCGGAGTGGTGGCCTCGGGTGGAGTCTTTTGTGCTGGTGGCGTCTCCGGTGGGGGGCGCGGATTTGGGCCGGTTTGTGGATCCGTTTGAGTGGGGAATTGGGATTGCGCGCGATTTGGGGATGAACCGGCGGCCGTTGGCTGAAAGGATTGCGGCTGAGATACCGACGCTAATTATTTCGGGTGATTATGACGGCGGCAGCGATGGTGTAGTGCCGGTGGAGTGTACGAAGTTTCACCGGGCGAGCTATGTGGCGGTGCATAATATTGACCACGATCGGATGAAAAAGCATCCGGCGGTGGCGCAGATTATTCAGCAGTTTTGGCACAGTGCAGACCATTTGTGTGTGCCGCAGCCGATTGAGAGCTATTGCGATCGCATTATCCGGCAGCTACAAACAATTCCAGGCCTGACGGATGCTCACTATCGCGGTTTCGAGTCATCTGTGCTCTGGAGCAGGTTACTAGAAGGTCTGAATGTACGCACTTGGCAGAATCGGCTAGGCATTCACCATGTGTTTTTGGCGAATGCGGCAGGAGATTGCTTGTTTGCTGGGTTTGTGGGCTGGCCGCATACTGAGGAGCTGTACGAAGCACTGTGGCAGTTACGGACTGATCGGGAGATGACGGCTACGGCGCTCTCAGAGATGCGGCTGTCTCGGCTATACGAACTATCTCGGACGTATGGACCCGTACTGAAGCAGGGGCCTGCAACGGCGAAGAAAAAGATTGAGGCGGCAAAGGACCGCTTTCAGCGGTTGTTGGAGTAGCTGGTGAAAGCGACCGGCTTTGCAGACTCTTTTGATCTGGCTTTAGGCAATCCTCTCGTGTTCAACAACGCGCTTGGAAGGCTGTTTGGTAAATCGCTTTAGCTGCTGCTTGTATTGAGCAATCAAATCGGCTTTTGGGAGGTTTCGCTTTGAGCCGATGGGACGAATGCGAACGCCACAGACGTTAGCGACACTGGCTTTGCGCAGATCAGCCACTTTCCACTGCTTCCAGTTCACTGGCTCGCAGATTATTTCTGTAGAGGCTATTGCCGTAGAGACTATTGCTGTAGAGACTAGTTCTGTCGGCATAGAGACTGATTTTGCCGGAACTGAAGGGGGTGTAGCCGCTTTCTCGGCGGAGAGGGGTAAGACAGTGGGTAGTAGAGGTATCAGAGCAGGTTGTTGCTTTTGATGTTGCGTCTGTGGCGGTTGAACAGCAAATCTCGCTGTAGATTTCTTAACAACAGATTGTTCTGTGGGGGCCTGTTCAATAATAATTTCGATGCCGGGTACACAATCGACTTCAATCTCAGGCTGGTGAGTATGTTTTTGAACGTGCTTCTGATTATTGTTTTGATTGATTGCCTTTGATTTGCGAGTATGGGTGACCAGATACGTTCCAAACGCGCAGACGATCCAAATTTCAGAACCATATATTAAACCTGTCAGCGCAACGTTCAGGGCGTAATCGATGAGGTTGATAGTCATGGCTAGATTAACCTATGTAGCGGCTGGATGTGGCAGCTGGAGGGCTAGAAGATTTAGACGCTTTTAGTATAGCAGTACAATTGAACTATTTTCTGAACTATTGCCTTGAGGCTGTCCAAGATGTTAGCCGATAGACAATGAAATCTTCTAAAAAATCTCTTAACGGGT
>JBCBDN010000005.1:0-8296 GCA_038529685.1 Cyanobacteria bacterium J06598_1
ACCATCAGTAATTTTATCGACGGATTACGCCAGATTTCAGCCCCAAATGCCAGACCCAGATTTCAGGCCCAGACTGGATGCACCCTGGCGAAAACTGTACACTGCTCTAAACCCCACTCACAGATGAGATCGCCGCCGTGAAACTTGCAGCTATCGATATCGGCACCAACTCAATCCACATGATTGTGGTGAACGTACTGCAACGGCGAAACTTTGAGGTGATTGATCGGGTTAAAGAAATGGCTAAGCTCGGCGTTGGTGTGTTTGCCACTAATCGGCTCAGCGATACCGCTTACAAAGTTGGGTTAGACACCATAGAACGCTATGTTCAGCTAGCCGACCAGCTCGGTGTAGATGACATTATTACCGCCGCGACTAGCGCTACTCGAGAAGCGCAAAACGGTGAGGACTTCTTGAGAGAGGTGTATCAGCGGACAAAAGTTAGGCCGCGCATTATCTCGGGTAAAGAGGAGGCGCGGCTGATTTTTTTGGCGGTGAGAAATGCGATCGCTCTCCAAGCAGGCGAACAGGCCCTCGTGCTCGACATTGGCGGTGGCAGCACAGAAGCCGTGGTGGGTAGCCGGGAGAACGTTTTGTACGGCACGAGTATGAAGCTGGGCGTGCTGAGGCTGCTAGATATGGTGGGCACTCAGGGGCCATTAGGAGACGAAGCAAGAGGCGTGCTCGAATCGCACATTCAGTTTTTGGCCAAGGATGCGATCGCTGCCGCCCAGCAAGCTGGCTTCACCCGCGTTATCGGCACCTCTGGCACCATCCGCACCCTGGGTGAGGCCGCCTACCTCGAAGCAACAGATACCTCACTCCAATCTGTCAATGCTGAAGTTGTTCAGCTAAAAGACTTAGAAAAACTCACCGACCATCTCACTGATCTTAAACCCAACAAAAGAGAACATATTGAAGGCATCAGCAGCAAACGAGTAGACGCAATTCACTTAGGCGGTGTGTTGCTCACTCAGCTGCTAAAAATGTGCGAAACCACAGAACTCACTCTCTGCGATGCCTCTTTGCGCGAAGGGCTGATATTGGACTACATTGAGCGGCACCCGCAAAACGTATCAAAGTTTCCAGTACAGACAGATCTGCGCCATCGTAAGGCAGCTCAGCTAGCACACAAATACAACGCCGACTGGGAAAGCAACACCCACATTGCTAGCCTCGCCCTACAGCTATTTGCTCAAACACAAGCAATTCATCAGCTGGGCACGCTCGAAAAAGACGTTTTAGAATACGCCGCTCTGTTGCATAATCTGGGTCAATATCTCTCACTGAAGGCTTATCACAAAAGCTCTCGCTACATCTTAAAGAGAGTCGACCCGCGCGGCTTTACTGACGAAGAAATGCTGTTGATTAGTCAGGTGGTGCGCTACCACCGCAAGTCGGCGCCAAAGAGTAAGCACAAAAAGTTCAAGCGACTATCCAAACAACAACAGCAGCTCGTATGGATTCTCTCTGGGATTTTAAGAATTGCAGTCGGACTCGACAGGACTAAAGATCAGGCGATCGCAACCCTCTCTTCTCAGATGACAGATGAAAAAATAGAAATTTCGGTGTCTGGAAAAGGCGATCTAGAAGTTGGGGTATGGGCAGCCATGAGCGATCGCGAAGTACTTGAAAAAGCCTTGGACAGAGCGGTGAGTGTGAAGGCAACCCCCTGATCCGCAAAGTGGACCAGGGCATCTTGTGAATACACAGCACCTATGGGTTAATCGCATGGTGCATTGAAGCAGCATGATAGGCATGTTCTCGCTACAGTAGTAAACGCGCGTCCGGTCAAGCCCCCGTTACCTCGTCTACTTTTTACCCCACCTACTTTCTCCCTAAATGCAAGCAAACGCCGCCATCACTAAAAACTTAGTCTTGGTGGGTGGCGGACATAGTCACGCCATAGTTTTGCGGAAAATGGGGATGAACCCGTGGCCTGCCAACGTAGGCATCACCCTCATTACCAACCTAGCCGACACGCCTTATTCAGGGATGTTGCCTTGCCACATCTCCGGCCTTTACGACTTCGACACCGCCCATATCGACCTGCGGCCACTCACTCGCTTCGCCAATTGCCAGCTAATTATGGACCAAATGGTCGGCCTCGACCCCGAGCAGCGAAAAATAATTTGCCGAGACCATCCACCCATCGGCTACGACACGCTCTCTATTGACATTGGCAGTACACCCACCAAGTCCCAGGTCCCCGGCGCAGCGCAGTACGCCATCGCCGCTAAGCCAGTTCCTGCCCTGTTAAAAGCCTGGAGCCAGTACTTAAAAAGCTTAGAGAAAGACCTCATTGAAAATCCAAAAACGCATGCCACCATCAGCATCGTCGGCGGCGGTGTCGGCGGCGTAGAAATGGCCTTTGCCATGCAGGTCCGGCTGTGGGAACTGGTGAAACACTACAGCGCCACATCCAAGCAGCAGGTCACGGTCCATATTCTGCACCGAGGGGAGCACCTGGCAAAAGGGCGAAATCAACCCACTCAAAAGCTAGTAGAGCAAATGTGCCAGCAGCGGGGCATCCAAGTCCACACCCGGCAGAGCGTTGCCAAGGTCAGTGTAGATTCTGTGCGCTGTCAGTCGGGCTTGACCATACCGTGCGATCGCACCTTCTGGGTAACCAACGCGGCACCACCGCCCTGGCTGACCAACAGCAACCTGTCACTCACGCCCGAAGGTTTCGTCGCTGTCAAAGACACCCTGCAAACGCTCAGCCACGCCAATATTTTCGCCGCTGGCGATGTGGCCACCATGACCAACCACCCGCGCCCCAAAGCCGGTGTGTTCGCCGTTCGCCAGGGCCCACCTCTCTACGAAAATCTCAAACGCCACGTCACCCGTCGCTCGCTCAAAACCTTTCGCCCCCAGCGCCGCTCACTCAACATTATTGATACTGGCACGGGCAGTGCGATCGCCTCCTGGGGCCCCTTCGCTATCCACTCCCGATGGGCTCGCCGCTGGAAAGACAGCATCGACCGCAAGTTCATGGGCCTCTTCAGCCACTTTCCGCCCATGCAGGCTGGCTCGCCCGCCAGTCGGCCCCAGCAGAATGCCCAGCCCTCAAATCCTCATAGCGCCAGCGCCCCGCCAGCCGATATGCACTGCGCTGGCTGCGGGTCCAAAGTCAGCGGCAAAGTCCTCACGCGCGCCCTCGCCCGCGTCCGCGCTGACGCACCGAGCCATGCCGACTGGCCCCATCGCAACAATATTTACACCGGGCTCGACGAACCGGACGACGCGGCCATCGTGCAAATCCCTAGCGGCAAGCTATCGGTCCATACCGTCGATCACTTCAGCGCCCTGATCAAAGACCCCTTCGTGTTTGGCCAAATCTGCGCCAACCACTGCCTCAGCGACCTATTTGCGATGGGCGCAACCAGTCATAACGTTCTGGCCATCGCCACTATTCCGTACGGCACTAACAGCGCCCAAGAAGAAACCCTTTACCAGCTGCTTTCCGGCGCTACACTTGCGCTTGGCGATGCCAAAACATTTCTGATAGGCGGCCACACCACCGAAGGCGCTGAGCTGGCCTTGGGCTTCGCGTGTAACGGCTGGATAGATCCAGATCAGGTCTGGAGAAAGCGCGATATGCAGGCAGGTCAAGCCTTAATTTTGACCAAGGCCTTAGGGACAGGCTGCCTATTCGCCGCCGACCAGCAGCGACTAGCCAAGGGACGTTGGATAGAGGCGGCTGTTGCAACCATGCTGAAATCCAATCGCAGTGCGGCAGACTGCATTAAGGAGTATGGGGCAACCGGCTGCACGGATGTCACGGGATTCGGATTGGCAGGTCATTTGTTAGAGATGATAGACGCCTCTGGCGTAGATGCAGCATTGGACTTGAGTGCGATCGCCCACCTGCCAGGAGCTGCCCATACCCTAGCGCAAAAGATCTACAGCTCCCTTCACCAGCGCAATTTACAAAACACCATCACGTCCATTCAGCTCAATCGCACGCCGGTTCATCTCAGCGCCTTTCAAATTCTGTTCGATCCCCAAACATCGGGCGGCTTGCTCGCAAGCGTCCCCGCTGACGCCGTTGAAGACTGCCTGCAAGATCTCCACCAGCGGGGCTACAGCGACAGCCGCTGCATTGGCACCCTCACAGACCCGAAGCAGCGTCCCAGCGGTATCACCAAACCCATTACAATTACAGCGTATTGATTCGCTTTTCTCACGAGAACCCATCCTCCGTGCCTAACGTACAGCCTGCCGCCATTGACGACTTTTTAGCCGCACCTGGCAAAATTTTAGATGTTCGCAGCCCTGGCGAATTTGAACAGGGACATATCCCTGGCGCGCTCAGCTTTCCGCTGTTTAGCAATGAAGAGCGCGCTCAGGTTGGCACTTGCTACAAGCAAAAAGATCGTCACCAGGCAGTAGAGCTAGGGTTTGATATTGTCGGACCTAAGCTGGGTAATTTTATTCGCAAAGCCAAAGCGATCGCCCCTGAAAAAATCGTACGCATCCACTGCTGGCGCGGCGGCATGCGCAGCGGCTCCCTCGCTTGGGCCCTCAACCTAGCAGGCTTTCGGGTGGTGACGCTGCAAGGCGGCTACAAAGCCTACAGACAATGGGTTCGGCGCGTTCTTTCTATCCCCAAACAAATCGTGCTGCTCGGTGGCATGACCGGCACCGCCAAAACCGATATTTTGCATGCCCTCGCTGCCCAGGGCGAACAGGTTTTGGATCTAGAAGGCCATGCCAACCACAGAGGCAGCAGCTTTGGCGCACTCTGCTTACCGCCACAGCCCAGCACCGAACACTTCGAGAATATGCTGGCTCAAGAATGGCAACAGTTCAACGGGCAGCGACCCACCTGGATAGAAGCCGAAAGTCGCCGGGTCGGCGGCTGCCGGGTACCCGCTGAACTCTTTGACCAAATGGAAGCCGCTTTTGCCATCGAAATTACCCGACCGGTGGCTGAACGCGTAGCCCTACTGGTCGACATTTACGGTCAAGCGAATCCAGAAGATCTGATTGCAGCCACTGAGCGTATTCGCAAAAGGCTGGGTGGGCAAAGGACTCAAGATGCGATCGCTGCGATTCAAGCAGGGGATCTGGCCACCGCTGTCACGATCACACTCGACTATTACGACCGCACCTATCGCTATGGGTTAGAACAACGCGACCGGGCCGTTCCCGAAGTTGATGTCACCGGGCTCTCTCCCGAACGAGCCGCGACCCGCGTGTGTAAAGAGATACAAACCGTCATATTTCCTGTTCCCACTTTTACAAGAAGTTTTTAATTCTTTACACAAAATCAAGTTTTTCTCTTCTACCATCTACGAAGAGCCCAAACTTCGGGACGTAGCAAGGCTTATCGCGTAGCATCTGCTCAGCTCATATCAGCTGCAACGCCATTCAAAGACACTGCCAACCAATCACGAACGGTGATCCAAAGCACTGCCACGGCTAGCACCTAACACCTCGCAAAAACCCTTGCCTCACTCAATAGCCTTACTCAGTAAGCTGCTATCGAGTGTCTTATCACGTCTTTATCAGCTGAAACCGCTATACACAAAGCAGGTTTGCAGCGTACTGCAAACTTGCGGCATATTCGGCTAGATAGATTTTCAGAAAAACATTAGGGACTGCCTGAAGAACCCTTCACAGCATCTTTTCAAACGATTGCTCAATCCCTTTTGAGAGTGGGCAATCTATAACAATCTAGCCCATCTACATTACTTGATAAGTTAATGGCTATTGCTTACTGCACCCTTTTCGGATTGACTTTCGCCACCGTTCTTCAAGCCTTTTTAAAGGACACCGAAACCCCCAAAAACAGCACCCGCGCTTGGGTTTTCATTTTGGTAGCTGCCTTGATCTGGCCAATCACGCTTCCTTTTATTATCAGCAGCAAACTGCGGGCTAGCGAAAAAAAGCTAACTCACACCACCAACGGGCGACTACACCCCCACGAAGCCGTTTAACTATCGCATCTTTGATGCCCACATTTTTAAACTACGCCATAAAGCTTTGCGCTTCTTGCAAGTGCTTTACCAGCGTACTTTTGGGGAGGGGCCCTTCCAAATGATCCCAGGGCAGCACCTGTTCGGTTGGCCAGGTCTCAAAAACATAAAAGTCCAGCGGTGGCAGGGTCCCTTTAAGCGCTTTAAACGCACGGCGGTAGCTGCCCAAGGTATCGCCATAGCCTCTCGTGAGTTCGAGGAGATCTGCTAGGCGGCGATCGCCTCTAGAAATCAACGCCTGAATCACTGACCAGCTATAGCTCTCCGGCCTAAAATCTACGCCGCAGGGTCGCAGCTGCTTTTGCAAAAACTTCAGCCGCTTTTCAGACTGCTTGGTCACGCCGTACCACTGAAACGGCGTATGCCCCTTAGGCACAAAAGTACTGCACCCCAAGGTAAATCTCAGCCCCGGCACCTGCTTTTTCAAATCAATTAATAGCTGCGCCGTCTCCGCCAAATCTTCCTCAGTTTCCCCCGGCACACCCGTCATCCCATAGAGCTTTAGCGCCTTGAGGCCACCGGCTTTAGCCTGCTGCGCAGCAGCAGTAATTTCCGCCGTTTCCAGCTTTTTGTTTACAATGTTGCGCACCCGCGCAGAGCCACTTTCAATCGCAATCGTAATTGATTTAGCGTCGTGCTTTACCAGCGTTTGAGCCAGCTTTTCGTTCACAGTATTCGTCCGCACTGAAGACATACTGACCCGCACATCGTCGTACTCAGGCCGGTTAATGTAGTCCAGCAACGTTTCAAATTCTGGGTGCTGCGTAATAGACGCGCCCAGCAGTCCTAGCCGCCGCGTTACCGATAGCCCTTTCTCAATCGCCGGCATCAGCGAAGCTTCTACACTCGCCGCCCGAAACGGCAGGGTCAGATAGCTTGCAAGGCAAAAACGACACATCTCAGGGCAGCTGCGCACCACCTCCACCATAAAAATATTTTCCCAGGCGGCCTTCTCAGTGACCACCGTTGAGGCCGAAAGCACATTGCCCCGATAGGTCTGCTTTTTTACCGTAGGGGGCACGTCGCTATCTATCGGCGAAATAGCCGCAATCGGGCCGTCTGCGGCGAGGTAAGTCACGTCGTACAGCACCGGGATGTATACCCCTGGCACTTGAGCGAGCGCCTTTAGCTGATGGATTCGCTCAGCGCCACGAACTTGAGCATAAGCATCTAAGAAATCGTGAAGCAGCGTTTCACCATCTCCCAGCAAAATTACGTCAAAGAAGGCTGAAAAAGGCTCAGGATTAGCCGTCAAAACGGGGCCGCCCCCAAACACCAGCGGATGGTCATCGGTGCGGTCTTTTGCCCGCAGGGGAATGCCCTGATCTTCTAGCAGGGTCAGAACGTTGACATAGTCCAGCTCCCAAGAGAGCGAAAATCCCATGAGCTCCGCTTGGGCAGGCAAAGACTCTTGCACATCGGTAAACAACCGGCTGACGTCAATATCTGAGCGTTCAGCCAGCATAGACCACACAATTTGGAACCCCAAACTGGTGATACCTACAGTGTATTCATTAGGAAAAGCAAAGATGACTGGAATCGCATCTTCGTCTGGCGACGCGGCGGTAAAAAGTCGTTTCTCATCAGAGAAGAAATTAGGCACAGAATAAAGACGGTACAGAATAAACAGCCAAATGCACTCAAGACAGAGGCATACGCCGTCCACTCAGTATAAATCTTGTAGCCAAGCGCGGATGCGTAACGCCAAGGCGAGGCAAGGCCCTAACGCAGGGATGCCCCTTGGGCTATACGCGCTTGGCTATGCGTTTAGCGCTTTATATAGTAAGGGCTGTAACTGTTTGTGGTGTCTAAAGCTAAACGCAGGAGGACATACAACGTAAAACCGACCTTACAAAGCCACTACTATTTAGCTGGAACGTTCGCCTTCACCAGCCGAAATGCAGCGTACTTTCCATCTCTATCAAAAAACAATTCGACATCTGTGTTCTCTCGCATCTGAGCGTAGTCCAGCCGACTTACCTCAAACTCTTCGCCTCGCCCAAACCGCTGATCTCGTTTCTGCTTACCTGCAATCACGATATAGCTGTACACAGGCTTACCAGCTTCCATCGACATTTCAGAGACTTTGCCATAAATTCGCACCCTGATCGGGGGCGATTCAAATCGGGCAGCAAAGGTATCTTTTTTGCCAGGACTATTGAATACATCTAGAAATAAAACAAACAAGAAAATCGCTAAGAAGATCGTTAAAAGACCAGGCATATGACCCCCAACATGGTGTCTCGTGGTAGAAAATAGTCACGTTGGCAACTGCACTTTGGCAATCGCTGTCGGTGTAATAATGAACCCTG
>JBCBDN010000005.1:8306-37368 GCA_038529685.1 Cyanobacteria bacterium J06598_1
CGACAGACATCAATTGTAAAAAAAGAAGGAAAGGACGCAAGTGTCCTTTCCTTCTTTTAAGTCAGCCTTCTCTTGAGTCAGCCCTGATTCGCTCAGATGCCTTTAGCGCGGCCAGAGCGATCGCAATAAGACCAATCCTAGTCTTTCCAGTTGGAAGCAACCAGCTCAGCCAAGTCAACAACACGCTGAGAATAGCCCCACTCGTTGTCATACCAAGCGATCACTTTGATCATGTCGCCGTCCATTACCAAAGACAGCTGTGAGTCGATGGTTGCAGAGACGTTAGTCTTGCGGAAGTCGACCGAAACCAACGGCTCATCAGTGTAGCCCAAGATGCCTTTCATGCTGGTTTGAGACGCGTTCTTCAGAACTTCATTGAGTTCTTCAGTGATGGTCTTTTTGCTGACTTGAGCCACCAGGTCAACGATGGAAACGTTAGGCGTTGGGACACGCAACGCAATACCGTTCAGCTTGCCAGCCATCTCAGGAATAACCAAAGCAACGGCCTTGGCTGCACCCGTGGTGGTAGGAACAATGTTCACAGCCGCCGCTCTTGCACGGCGCAGGTCACGGTGGCTAGCATCCAAAATGCGTTGGTCACCAGTGTAGCTGTGAGTGGTGGTCATGGTGCCTTTGACAATGCCAAAATTATCGTTAATGACTTTGACCACAGGGGCAAGGCAGTTAGTAGTACAGCTGGCGTTGCTGACCACGTTTTGCTTGTCGTGCCCGTAGTCTTGGTCGTTAACACCCATGACATAGGTGCCGACGTGGCCGCCTTTACCAGGCGCGGTAATCAAAACCTTTTTGGCGCCCGCTTCAATATGGCGAGAGGCCCCTTCTTCGCTGTTGAAGACACCGGTAGATTCAATCACCAAATCAATACCCCAGTCTTTCCAGGGTAGGTTGCTAGGATTGCGGTCCGAGTAACACTTAATAACGTTGCCATCAACGGTCATGGTGTTGGCATCGTAAGAGATGTCCGCATCCAAAGTTCCGAGCAAAGAATCGTATCTCAATAAGTGAGTATTAATTCGGGGATCGGAAGTGTTGTTGACGGCAACCAGCTCAAGGTTGCTATTTTCACGGGTCAGCAAACACCGTAAAAAGTTGCGGCCAATCCGCCCAAAACCATTAATCGCTACTCTAACCACTGCGCGCTAACCTCGTGTCTTTAAGGGAAATGAAAAAAATTGATGTAGTCAAGTTAAGACTTGATAAGCAATCTAATCATATCGCATCGTTGCCCCCTGAATTTCATTTCAACTAGGTTTTTATACCTATCAATTTTTCTCCTGGGATCGAATTTTCAAAAGGGGCAATCGCTTCTCAATTAATTTGCTTTCAAGGAATAAAGAGTCCGGCCCTTAAGAAATAGTTTGAAATAGTTTGATGGGGCGCAGCAATCGGGAACCTTTCATGATGAGAGAAGCAAACTCTCAAAAACAAACGATTGTTCAGGTCTTAATTAGGGTCTAACTCGCAAGAACTACAGGCAGTCGAGGTGCATCTCTGTACCTGTACTCAGGGTCTGTACTCAGGCCCTGTACTTAGAGAGCCTTCTCAACGCCCTCCTCAGACTTAGAGGGTTAGGGTAGGGCGAAAGATTCCTGCTATGATACGCCTGATTATGTTGATGTGCTAGGGCTTGTGAGGAAGTTAAACATGCTGAATTCAGTAGATTTCAGCGGTAGACCGTTCCATTTTATTGGAATTGGTGGAATCGGGATGTCGGCGTTAGCCCATGTGGTTGCAAGCCGAGGCCTACCGGTATCAGGGTCTGATTTACGGTTAACCTCTATCACTGAAAGGCTAGAGAGAAAGGGCGCTCATATTTTCAACCAGCAGCAGGCTGAGAATCTCGCTTTCTTTGCTCAGCGCAATAACCACGTCACGAAGCTTCCTCAGGTAGTCTGCTCGACCGCCATTGGTAAAGATAACCCTGAATATAAGGAGGCGATCGCCATTGGCTGTCCGATTTTCCATCGGTCGGATATTTTGGCCGCGCTGATGAATGAACGCCAGGGAATTGCGATCGCCGGCACCCACGGCAAAACCACCACTAGCAGCATCACCGGCTACTTACTCCTCAAGTGTGGTGTTGACCCCACTATTATTATTGGCGGCGAGGTCAGCGCTTGGTCAGGCAATGCTTACGTGGGAGAGAGTAACTACGTCGTCGCAGAAGCCGACGAGTCAGACGGCTCCCTGGTAAAGCTCTCTTCTTACATCGGCGTCATCACCAATATTGAGCTAGACCACCCAGACCACTACAGCAGCCTCGATCAGGTCGTAGACATTTTTGATCAGTTTGTTAGCCAGTGCGAAATGGTCGTTGGCTCAATCGACTGCCCTACCGTGAGAGATCGCATCAAACCGTCTATTTCCTACAGCCTAGAAGCAGACTCCGGCGCCGACTACATTGCCACCAACATCACCGAAGCAGCCGCAGGCACCAGCGCCGATATTATTGAGCGCGGCGAAACGCTGGGCCGCGTTACGGTGCCGCTACTAGGGCTCCACAACTTGAGCAACGCGCTTGCTTCAATTGCGGTTGCCCGTCAGCTCGGCGTGGGCTTTGAAGCCATTGCCACCCACTTGCCAAACTTTGAGGGCGCCCGCCGCCGCTTTGAACATCGGGGATTCCACAACGAAATTCTATTTATAGATGACTACGCTCACCATCCCAGCGAAGTCAGAGCCACTTTGGCCGCCGCACAAGTGCAGCGAAGCGAAGCGTTGCCCTCAGGGCGCGATCGCAATATAGTTGCCGTCTTTCAGCCGCACCGCTATAGCCGAGCAGCGACGCTACTCGATGAGTTTTCCACGGCATTTGCAGGCACTGACCGCATCCTAGTCACTGACATCTACAGCGCCGGGGAAACCAACACCGCTGGGATTACAGGCGAGCAAGTCATGCAGGCGATCGCACAGCATCAGCCCAACACCGAATACTGCCCCACCCTAGAAGCCGTCACGGAAAGGCTCAAAACAACCCTGGTTCCCGGTGATATCGTTATTTTTCTAACCGCAGGCAATCTCAACCAGATCATCCCGGACGTGATGATGGCCTACCAAGGAAGCGCTCAGCCTGAAGCCGCTTTGACTTAACTGTCACGGTCAACCACAGTCAACTTTGTCCGGCATTAGGAGGAAATCCGTGATGGCGCAAACCATGCAACCAGAAACCGTTCTACTCAAAAGTGGTCTAGCCATTCATCCGGACTCGCCCCTTGCCAAACTCACCACCTTTCGCGTCGGCGGAAACGCTGAGTGGCTGGCACTGCCAAAAACGCCTGAGCAGCTACAGGAAGCTATCTACTGGGGTAAAAGACAAAGTCTTGCCATCACAATCTTAGGCGCCGGGTCGAACCTACTCATCAGCGACGCCGGGTTACCCGGACTCATTGTTTGCACAAGGGCCCTACGTCACAGTGAGTTTGACCTCCAAACGGGCCGAGTGATCGCCGCTGCCGGAGAGCCGTGGTCATCGCTGGCGTGGAAAGCAGCTCGTCATGGGCTCAAAGGATTTGAGTGGACGATCGGAATTCCTGGGACCGTAGGCGGCGCAGTGGTGATGAATGCAGGAGCCCACGGCGGAGAAACCGCTGATATTTTGATAGAAACAGCGGTGCTGGACCCGAAAGGAAACACCACCACCCTAAAGCCAGAAGACTTGGACTATCAGTACCGTACGTCTAACTTGCAGGGAAGCGATCGCATCGTAACCACCGCCACCTTCCAGCTGAGCCCAGGACACAGCGCCAGCGCCATCAAAGCCGCTACTGCCGAAGACCTCAAGCAGCGCCGGACCACCCAGCCCTATCACCTGCCAAACTGCGGCAGCGTCTTCCGCAATCCCCCCGGACACAGCGCCGGTCGGCTCATTCAGGAAGCCGGACTCAAAGGCTACCAAATCGGGCAAGCACAAATCTCCACCCTCCACGCCAACTTCATCGTGAACCTAGGCAGCGCCAAAGCCAGCAGCGTTCTCGCCCTAATTCGCCACGCACAAGCCGTTATCAAGGCGCAAAACGGCATCGAACTCGAAACTGAAGTCAAAATCATCGGCGCATTCGACGAACCCGATAGCTGAACCCAGCCGAAATCAACACTATCGACCCATTCAATCAACCCGGTAGCTGAGCGTAGCCGAAGCTAATGCTATAGTTTGACAGTCAATTTACTCTCTAGAGCCACACCATCATGACAAAAGGCCAAGGATTCGGGTTCGGTCTCGGCAAAATGAAAGAGCTAACCGAAGCATTCAAGAAGGCGCAGCAGGTACAAGAAGGCGCCAAACGCCTGCAAGAAGAACTTGAGCAAATGCAGATTGAAGGCCAGTCGGGCGGCGGACTTGTCAAAGTCACTATGAGCGGCAACCAAGAGCCTCGCGACGTCGTGATTTCTGAAGAGGCCCTCAAAGAAGGTGCAGACGTACTTTCTGACCTTGTTAAAGCGGCCATGGTGGATGCGTATACCAAGTCCACTGCCACCATGCGAGAGCAAATGGAAGAAAGTACGTCTGCACCTTCTTTGAGGGCCTCTTCAGAAATCACGACGTCGCGAGGCTCTTGGTTGCCGCTCATAGTGACTTTGACAAGTCCGCCACCCGACTCCTTTTTGTTTGCCTCGGCAACATTTGCCGCTCGCCCTCTGCCGAAAATATTATGAATCACCTGGTTGCTCAGCAGCAGCTCAGCGACAAAATTGTGTGTGATTCAGCCGGCACCGCTAGCTATCACGTGGGGAGTTCACCCGATCGCAGAATGAATACAGCTGCCCAGAAAAAAGGCATAACGCTGGTGGGCAGCGCTAGGCAGTTCACGGCTAGTGACTTCGAGGACTTCGACCTCATCTTGGCGATGGATCGCAGTAACTACCGCGACATCTTATCCCTAGACAAAAACAATCAGCACGCTGACAAGGTCAAACTGATGTGTGAATACTGCCAAGCTCATCCTGATGAAGAAGTTCCCGATCCCTACTACGGCGGCGAAGATGGATTTGACTACGTAATTGGACTGCTTCAGGATGGCTGCGCCCATCTCCTAGAAGATATTTCGGAAGATATTTCGACTGAGTTGACATAGCCAAATTTCGCTACTCGCAGCAAGCTGCAAGCGCTCGGCGCATCTAATCTGATGGGGCTTCAAAATTAGCGGCGGCACAGAACAGCTTTGCACAGACAAATTTCGCTTAAAATGACGGAATATTGGTATTTACACTGACAAGCCTATTCACAAAAAATACTGAGCGCTCCTTCAGTATTACGCTTCTCTTATGAGAAGGCGATCGCTAGGGTAAAAGAACAGATATCGACATTTTTTAAGAAACCAGTTAACTACTATGGCTAACTAATGACATGGTTTGTGGTTAGCTTCATATTGAGTCGGTAACTTCGGTGCTGGCTTGAGCATCAGTACCCCGGATTTTTGGGCGGAAAGTTGAGAGATCCTGCTAAGACCGACATCGCGCTAGCCGAGAACAATGTATCTGACACAGTGGCTAACCTTGATCTGGCAGATCGAGTTTTGGTTGTTGACGATACGCCAACTAATCTATTTATCCTATACAAGCTGCTCAGCAATGAGGGCTATCACGTCGTTAAGGCCAACGGTGGCTCAGCAGCACTTGAAATAGCCAAAAGCTACCAGCCAACGCTGATTCTGCTGGACATTATGATGCCGCAAATCAACGGGTACGAGGTGTGCAGGCAGCTACGGGCAACCCCCGAAACGGCTGATATTCCGATTATTTTCTTAAGTTCGTTGGATGCGCCTTTTGATAAGGTAAAGGCCTTTAAAGCAGGCGCCGCCGACTATGTCACCAAGCCCTTTCAGCCAGAAGAAGTGCTCGCTAGGGTTCGCCATCAAACCGCTTTACGCAGAGCAACCGCAGAGCAACAGCATCTCAATGAAGCCTTAGAAACTCGGGTAAAAGAACGAACTCAGCTACTGGAGCTCGCCCACAACCAGCTGCTGGAAGTTGCGCTCACCGATCGGCTAACGCGTTTACCCAATCGACTGTCTTTTGTGAAGCGCCTGAGCACGGTGATGGCCGAGGCACAACTTAGCCCGACGACCGCGTTTGCCGTGTTGTTTTTAGACTGCGATCGCTTCAAACGGGTCAACGATTCTCTCGGTCATCGAATTGGCGATCAGCTATTACGCGGCGTGGCACGGCGACTTACCCAGCTAAAGCAAGACTACGCCAAAATAGAAGTGACTGCCCGCTTTGGCGGTGATGAGTTTGCACTGCTGCTCACACATGTCATGCATAAAGAAGCAGTGGTCACCACAGCTGAAAGTATTCTTAAAGCACTCTCTCAACCCTTTTTTCTCGCAGGTCAAGACATTTACATCAACGCCAGTATTGGCATGGTGTGGGGAGACGATAGCTACGTCGCAGCAGAGCATCTTTTACGAGATGCCGATGTGGCCATGTACGAAGCCAAAGATTGCTCTCGAGGGGGGCAGTATCGGTGGTTTGAGTCTGGCATGCGCAGCGAAGCGGTACAGCTGCTTCAGCTAGAGACAGACATGCGCCTAGCGCTTGAACGACAGGAATTTAGGCTGCACTATCAGCCTATTGTCGATCTTGAAAGGATGAAGGTCATCGGATTTGAGGCACTCGTGCGCTGGCAGCACCCAACTAGAGGGTTGATTGGGCCCGATAAGTTCATTCGTTTCGCAGAAGAAAGTGGCTTCATTACAGAGCTGGGAACGCAGGTGCTGTGGATGGCCTGTCGCGATTTGGCCAACTGGGAGCGCTCAGGCCGAATCGATTCGGAGCTCAGCGTCAGCATTAACGTGGCGCCCGAGCAGCTGCTTGCACCCAATATCTTGACCTGTGTAGAAAAGATCATTCAGGCGACGGGGGTTTCATCACACCGACTGCGCTTTGAGCTTACAGAGCGCTCTATTATCAGCGACCACGCGGTAGTCGGAGGCGTGCTCGAGGCTTTCAAGACAAACAACATCAAAATCAGCATTGATGATTTTGGCACGGGCTACTCCGCCCTCAGCTATTTGCACACCCTACCGGTTGACTGCCTCAAGGTAGATAGATCCTTCGTGCAGCCTATCACCGCCAAGTCTGGCAGCTTAGGCATCGTACCGCTCATTATCAACATGGCAGAAACCATGAATATGGGCGTAGTGGCAGAAGGCATTGAGACGGTAACTCAGCTGAGGCAGCTACAGAAACTAGGCTGTAAGTACGGGCAAGGATTTCTATTCCAGCGCGCACTGCCAGCGGCTCAGGCTTTAGCGCTATTGGACTGTCCGCTTGAGGAATGGAACGAGTGGATTAGTGTCAACGCTCAGCCTCGAACGCTATCTTCTGACAGGCGTACTGAAGAGACCAACGAGAATCATGCCTTAAAAACGAGGCGTTAAAAACGAGGTTTGAAGGCGAAGTCAACACCCTGGTACGCCCCTTCACGATAGGTAACCACTAGCCAAGCCTCTGGATCAAAGGCTAAAGGATAGGCATCTCGTTCAAGCATAGGCTCGGCAGGTTGAGCAGTCGTTCGCTCTTTTTCGCGGCTGGCTGGCTGGTTGTCTAGCTGGCTGTCTAGCTGGCTGTCTAGCTGAGCTTCTGGTGCGATCGCAGACGCCATCGGCAGAGCGATCGCCGGCAGCGTGCAATAGGGTTCTGCAATCACCTGCTGCACAGATTCCCGAGTCGCCCCACCGGGTACAGCCATCAGGCTAGCCATCTGACCGCGTGAGATCTCCGCACCAGACTTAATCACTTGCTCACAGTTGGCTTCTGCGATCGCCTGAGAAGACACTTGAGTCGGCAAAATTGTAGCCATTGCCAGCAGCGTAATCGCCCCACCGGCCCACAAAACCTTTTGCCGATGGGGCGACAATAGCGGCTCAGGGCGCCCTACCGCTCCAGACTGAGTTCGGCCAGACCCTCGGTTAGCCATACTCCCAAACAAATCGCCAAATGAATTGCCAGTCAAACTACCAGTCAAACTACCAGTCGAGTGCATACGTCGCGATGAGCGGGGTGCGCGAGCGTGAGATGCAGGGGGGTGCGACATAAACTGTCTCCGAAAACTGTCGTTAGCACAATTATAGTACACACGAACTATCCTGGTACATCATTCTCACAAGTTATGCTCAACAGCTCGCTCTAAAAGGAGTCCTATAGAAAATACTGCTGGGAACAGGCACGCTTAGCCAAAACTTTCTACAGTAGAGACAGGTCGTTTTAACTGTTTTTGTATCGCTAGCTATGCACCGGACAATCGTTTGGTATCGCCGCGACTTACGCATCTGTGATCACGAGCCGCTATATCGAGCGGCTCGGCGGGGTGCGGTGATTCCTGTCTTTATTTTTGATCGAGCGCTGCTGCTGCATCCAGAAACTGGCTCTGGACGGGTGCGCTTTATGCTCAGCTGCTTAGCATCTTTGGACAAAGACCTTAGCGCGCGGGGCGGCAGGCTAATTTTGAGGGCGGGCAATCCAGTCGAAGTACTCCCACAGCTAATCAGAGAAACTGGCGCCGAGGGCATTTATAGCTATCTCGATTTTGAGCGGATTTACGGGCGCGTGCGCGATGCTCGGTTGAATCAGGCACTGGAAAAAGCAGCGCTCAAAATCAGATGGTTTGAGCCGCAGGGCACGACGCCGGAGCTGATGAGCTACCCACAGTACCGACAGCTGTGGTATCAGCAAATGCGATCGCCCTTAGTCCCGACCCCTCAATCTGTCCACGTCCCCACAGATATCCCTTCAGAGGATCTCCCCAGCCTCACGCAGCTGGAGCACACGGCCACGGCCATGAAAATCCCGCCCGGCGGCACCGCAGAGGCCAGAAAACTTCTACAGCTGTTTTTTGATCGCGGCAAAGCAGCCAGCTACTATTGGCAGCTATCTTATCCTGGCAGCAACGCCACCAGCGGCCTGAGCCCCTACATAAAATATGGTGTGATCTCTATTCGAGAATGCACGCAGACGGTATGGGCCCGCCAAAGCGAGCCCCAGTGGTCAGCAGATAAGCGGGTGCAGCGCAGCGCCCATCAGCTGATTTCTCGGCTGCGGTGGGGCAGTGGCTTTACTCAACGGTTTCGGTATCTGCCTCAGTTGGAAGTGCGATCGCTCTACACTCCCTTTGAAACGGGCCCCACCGCCCACCGATTCTCCAACCCCGCCACCCTCGAAACCCTCAAAGATGGCGGCTGGGACTACAACCTAGGCCACTACGAAGCTTGGAAAAATGGCCATACCGGCTACCCCATCGTCGATGCTGCCGCCCGCTGCTTGCAAGAAACCGGCGGCTGGCTCGCCCTTAACTTTCGCGTCCGCGCTATCTATGCCAGCTTCTTGTGCAACCTCATCGGCATGGACTGGCGCTACGGCGCACTCCACTTCATGCGCTACCTCATCGACGGCGACTGCCCCATCGACCACTACCAGTGGGCACAGCAGGCAGGCGTCACCCACTGCCTCAACAAAGCCTGGATTCGCATTTACAACCCGCAGCAAGAAGCCATCGATCGCTGCGACCCCGAAGGCAAATTCGTCCATCGCTGGCTCCCCGAACTAGCCCATCTCTCCCCCGAGCAGCTCGGCACCCCACCCAGAGTCAGCGGCTACCCCAGCCCCATCCTCAACTACGAGGAGGCCCGCACTCGGCGCGCTCGCCGCATTGATGACTTGCGTCACGACATCATTCACGCCCCTAACCTCGAACCACTCCTCACCCGACTCCCTGAAGACGTTACCCCTTTCGGCGCAGACCTTTTCCCTAGCGAGGTTGGCTGGGCGCAGCAGTCCATCGACGGGCTATATCCTATCGCGCTCGATCTCGATAGTCTAGAAAAGCCAGAGTTCCGGCAACTGCGCACTTGGTTCATCGCCCACGGCAGCTGGCTAGAGAACCCAAAACGACAGCAAATTGCCAAGCAAAAGAATCGGCAAAAACGAAAAGTCAAAGAGAATAACGGTCA
Source organism: Cyanobacteria bacterium J06598_1 (assembly GCA_038529685.1). GTDB lineage: Bacteria > Cyanobacteriota > Cyanobacteriia > Phormidesmidales > Phormidesmidaceae > Phormidesmis. Next base: position 18,275 of record JBCBDN010000005.1, read on the forward strand.
GCTCAGCTTATTGAACTGAAGGTGCTTGGCAACTTCAATGAGAACCAGTGTGTAAACCTATGTGCACCAAGCTATAGAAGCATGATCTAATGTTTAGAAGCTCGTTTCAGCGGATCTAAAACAATGCCATGATCAAATACTGAATATAGTCACTTTTGTACCGTCAGCATGTATAGCAAACTGCTTAATGCATTAAGCAGTTTGCTATGCACTTAGCGTTGTCAGATATGGGTCCTAGCGTTTGTTAATGCTAAGAGCTAAGTGCCGGCGGCTATACCAGAGGTGCAGAGTCATTACACCTTCTTCAGCCAGCTAAACATAGCGCGCAAGTCCTTACCGACTTCCTCAATCGGATGCTCAGCCTCGATCCGACGCGTCGCATTAAAGCCCGCATTGCCCGACTGCGCCTCAAGCACAAACTCCCGCGCAAACTGACCGGTTTGAATCTCTTTCAGAATCTGCTTCATCGCCAGCTTAGTATCAGCCGTAATCACCCGAGGGCCGCGTGTGTAGTCACCGTACTCAGCCGTATTGGAGATGCTATCGCGCATCTTCGCTAAACCGCCCTCAACCACCAAGTCCACAATTAGCTTTACTTCATGCAAGCACTCAAAGTAAGCTAGCTCAGGCTGATAGCCCGCTTCAATCAAGGTTTCAAAGCCCGCCTTAATCAGTTCACTCAGCCCACCACACAGCACCGCCTGCTCACCAAAAAGATCCGTCTCCGTTTCTTCGCGGAAAGTCGTCTCCAAAATACCGGCGCGGGTGCCACCAATGCCTTTAGCGTAAGCCATCGCAATATCTCGCGCCTGACCCGAAGCATCTTGATACACCGCAAACAGTGCCGGGACACCTTGCCCCTGCTCATAGGTACGGCGCACGAGGTGGCCGGGCCCCTTAGGCGCAGCCATCACCACATCGACGGATGCGGGCGGCACAATCTGAGCAAAGTTAATGTTAAAACCGTGGGCAAAAGCCAACACATTACCTTCAGATAGGTTCGGCTCAATGCTCTCTTTATAGACGCTGCGCTGAATTTCGTCTGGCAGCAAAATCATAATAAAGTCGCCCGCTTTAGCCGCGTCTGCCACAGACTTTACGGCCAGCCCTTCAGCTTCAGCTTTAGCCTTAGAGCGGCTACCTTCATACAGGCCAACCACCACATTCACACCGCTGTCTTTGAGGTTTAGGGCGTGGGCATGGCCTTGCGAACCATAGCCAATAATGGCGACTGTCTTGCCGTTAAGCAAGTCTAAATTGGCATCGCTGTCGTAATACATTTTGGCCATTGATCAGTTATCTCCTTGAACTGCGGAACGTCTATGACCTGTGGCAGTTGCCAAAAGGAAATAGAGCTGTGAATGAGTATTGGACGTTTGATTTTATCAAACAGAGGTCTTCTCTAGAAAACTCAGCTCAAGGTTTCTACGCATATTCTCAGATAGAATTTTCTTAGACAGGAATTTTTGTGACTAAACGGTGAGATACCAGTGAGCGATCCAGATATCAGATGGATACAGCGATACTCAAACTTTGAGCGCACCTTTCTGCTTCTCAGTGAGGCGCTGCGTGTTGAAAACAAGGTCCGAGAGCGTTACTACTCTGTTATTGCAACGCTGTACAAGACCCTTAAAGCAAAGAAAGAGGCAGTAGAGAGAGAAGAGGCAGTAGAGAGAGAGGAAGTGGAATGACTAAGCATGGACTGATAGCGCGAGACTTGAAGCACATTCGAGAAGCCGTCTCTGAGATTAAAGAGATCGAGCAGGTCATTTTGTTTGGCTCTCGTGCAAAAGGCACTCATTACAGAGGCTCTGACGTTGACCTCTCTATTAGCGGCGAAGGAATTACGCACGATACCGTTTTGCGGCTGTCACGAAGCTTAAACGAGGAGCGTCCACTACCCTACTTCTTCGACATTGTGGACTACGGGAGCCTTCAAGAAGATGAACCTATCAGAGCGCATATCGACCGAGTGGGGGTTGAATTGCTCGCTTCTGCTCCATTGATAACAAGCGATTAGGAAACTAACTCAGCAGGACTTTCTTTGGACAAATCAGCTACTCACGAATAACCGCTGCCTTGAGCTATACAAATTGTTCACAGCGGATTAAAGTTTGGGCTGCATTGTGTGCCAGTCGGTCGAACTCTCGTAAGCAGACCCGACCTCAAACAGCAAATCTTCGCGCAGCACGTTGCTCACCAGCTGTAAGCCAATTGGCATGCCGTCGGTATCGAAACCGCAGGGGATGCTCATACCCGGCAAGCCAGCCATGTTGACGGGAATCGTCATCAGGTCCAGTAAGTACATACTGAGCGGATCGTCGTTTGCACCCGCTTTGAAGGCAGTAGAAGGCGCGGTGGGGCTCACCAAAATATCCACATCTTCAAAGGCTCTTTCAAAGTCTTGCTTGATCAGGGTTCTGACCTTTTGAGCCTTGAGATAAAAAGCATCGTAGTAGCCAGCTGAAAGCGCGTAGGTGCCAATCATGATGCGGCGCTTGACTTCGTCGCCAAAGCCTTCAGACCGGGTTTTGTTGTACATGGAGAGCAGGTTGGGCTCTTCTGAGCGCAGGCCGTAGCGGACGCCGTCATAGCGAGCGAGGTTCGCAGAAGCTTCGCAGGGCGCAATGATGTAGTAAGCCGACACGCCATAGTTGAAGCGAGGGCAGGAAATGGTTTTGACCTCTGCCCCGAGGGCTTTGAGCTGGTCAATCGCAACGTTCACCGCTGCGCCGACTGATTCGTCTATGCCCTCACCAAAGGTTTCTTTGATGATGCCGACCTTTCGGCCCTTGAGCACATTGTTGCCCGTACCTTTGAGAGACTGGGTGTAGTCGGGGATTTTGACGTTAAGGCTGGTGGCGTCTTTGGGATCGTGACCGGCGATCGCACTTAGCAAGATCGCCGTATCTTCCACCGTTCGGCCAAACGGTCCAATCTGATCTAGCGAAGAGGCAAAGGCGACCAGCCCAAACCGCGACACCAGTCCATAGGTAGGCTTCATGCCCACAATGCCGCAAAAAGAAGCGGGCTGACGAATAGATCCCCCGGTATCAGAGCCGAGGGAAATCGGCGCTTGGCCGCCTGCAACAGCCGCCGCCGAACCGCCCGATGATCCGCCTGGAACTCGGGTAATGTCCCAAGGATTAGCCGTTGTCTTAAAAGCAGAATTTTCAGTAGAGCCGCCCATCGCGAACTCATCTAGGTTCGTTTTACCCACAAACACCGCACCAGCCGCGTCGAGCTTGGCCGTCACCGTCGATTCGTACGGCGGGATAAAATTTTCGAGCATGCGCGAGCTACAGGTCGTCCGAATGCCCTTGGTACAGAGGTTGTCTTTAAGCGCGATAGGAATGCCGGCAAGTAAGCCAATGTCAATACCTGCGGCGATTTTGTCATCAATGGCCTGGGCCTGAGCGATCGCCTTTTCTGCTGTCAGCGAGACAAAGCTATTGAGCTTGGGTTCGACCGCTTGAGCCTGGTCGAGCTGCGCTTGGGCAATCTCAACGGCACTGCGTTCTTTGCTCGTGAGCTGTTGGTGCAACTCGCGGATAGCTGACATGGGCTTCCCTCTAAAAGATATGTGGATGCAAATTGTTGAGCGTAGGAATCGGGCCCGACAACAAAACACTTCAGATAGCTAGGGTAGCAGCTTCGACCACGCTGGAGCTAGCGGAGCCAATAGAAATCGCGTCTTTCATTCGACTGGGCTGGGCAACTCTACAAATGCTATAGACGCACTAAAAAATCCCGGAATCAAGAAAAATTCATAGAAACCTTATCTAAAGGATACATTTGGGCATCCTCGGCCCAGGATACCCTAGTCCTAATTATTCATTTTCAAGTTTTCTTAATGTCTGGCTTTTGGTACATCACTGCGATCGCAGCCACAACCGGCGCACTTATCAGCACTGTCAACAGCACGCAGTTCCCGCCTGTTCGCTCAGAAAGCCAAACATTTACGTCAGTCGATGAAGCAGTCACCGAAAAAGCAGTCACCGAAAAAGCAGTCACGCAACCGTCTGCAAAGACCTCTACGAGAACATCTCGCAGCACCGACCGCCAAAATACCCGTCGCCAACACACCCGGCACCAACACACCCGGCACCAAAACACCCAGCACCAACACACCAATCGCCACTATGCGCGGGCGATGGAGCTAGCTAACCAAGCCGTCGTCGCCTACCAAGGTGCGCAAGCAGAATCTGAGGATGAGGTGCGTAAGCTTGCCCTCACCCAGCGAGAACGATTTCTGTGGCAGGCCACTCTGCAAAAGCTCAAAAGCGTCCCAACGGGTGCTGATAGCTACGACCAAGCCCAGCTCAAAATTGAGCAGTATCAGGGCCTGCTCAACACCGCAGAGCGCAAGCTAGACACTGATGACAATGCCTTTTTACGCTCAATTATCCAAGCGGCCGCCATCGATCCTCAGCAGGTTCACATCACCCTGTGCAAAATCGATGGTTTCCAAGGCACGCTTCAAAACAGCGGATGCAGCCATCACCAAGGCGATCAACTCATGGCGAGTCCAGCCAGTTTGATCAAGCTGCCAATTGCGATCGCCCTCATGGACAAAAGCGATCGAGAAGGCATTCCGCTCAGTCAAAAAATATACATTGATCCCCAGAACTTCACTGAGAACGCAGAAGGCGCCAGCGTCGAAATCAATCGAGAGTACACGCTCGATCAAGTGATGACCCGCATGATCAACGAGAGCAATAACATCGCCACTAACCAGCTCATAGATTATGTAGGTAGAGAAAGCATCGCGAAAACCCTAGCCGACAGAGGCTACCGCAACACCCTCGTCGACCATAAGCTAGCCGGGGATCGAATCTTGCCCCCCAACCCAGGCATCCTGAGCAACCAGTCCACCACCAACGAGCTCACAGCAATGATGGCCCAACTCTATGGGCTCAAACATGTGGGTGATGAGGCACTGCTCAAAGCTTTAGTCAGCCAGCAAGACAAAGAATTAGGTCACAAAGCCCTACAAGACCTCGGCCCAGCCGTTCAGTGGCTCGGTGAAAAAACCGGTCAAAATGACCGGGTCATTGGCTCAACACTGGCAATGAGAGTAGGCTCCCAGCGCTATGCGCTAACCGTTGCGATTGACTACAGCGCCGACCCTCTAGCGATTCAAGACATCATCACTGGCATCGCTCAGTATTTGCTAGAAGCCAGCACACCCGAAACCGATTCCTTCTAGATTTTTCGCCCTCTATCTCTTGATCTCTTCGTAAAAAATGACTCAAAACACAATCTGACCTCAACTCTGATCCCAGCGTCTAAGTATGCAATCGATTAATCTTTTTTCAGAAAGTATTCCAGCCGACTAAAAGCCGGGATTTCTACCAACAGAAATAGATATATATACTGATTGCCCCTTGCCAACTGACCCTTGCCGACTCACACTTGAATGTGAGAAATGAGGTTGGCTATTTTCTGGGAGCCAGAATTGACGTTGTGAAAAGAGTACTTTCAATTATTTTGGGAGGCGGTGCTGGCACTCGTCTCTATCCACTAACAAAAATGCGTGCAAAGCCTGCGGTTTCGCTCGCCGGGATGTATCGACTGATCGATATTCCTGTCAGTAACTGTTTAAATTCTGACATTTTAAAAATCTACGTGCTGACGCAGTTCAACTCAGCCTCGTTGAACCGCCACATTGCAAAAGCATACAACTTCTCCACCTTTAGCGATGGATTTGTAGAAGTCCTGGCCGCGCAGCAAACCCCCGACAACCCTAGCTGGTTTGAAGGCACAGCCGACGCGGTTCGTAAGTACATGTGGATGTTCGAAGAAGCAGATGTGGATGAATTTATCATCCTCTCTGGCGATCATCTCTACCGGATGGACTACAGCGATTATGTGATGAAGCACCGCGAAAGCGGAGCCGATGTCACACTTTCGGTAGTGCCCATTGGCTACAAAACCGCATCTAGCTTTGGCCTGATGAAGGTTGATGACAACAACCGCATCATCGATTTTTCTGAGAAGCCCAAAGGTGACGCGCTAGAGGCCATGAAGGTAGACACCACCGCGATGGGTCTATCACCCGAAGAAGCCAAAGATAAGCCCTTTATCGCTTCGATGGGGATATATGTTTTCAAAAAGCAGGTGCTGATTGATCTGCTGAAGAACAACCCTGACCAGACCGATTTTGGTAAGGAGATTATCCCGGCTTCTGCGAAGGACTACAACGTTCAAGCCTATCTATTCAAGGGCTATTGGGAAGATATTGGAACTATCGAAGCGTTCTACCACGCCAACTTAGCGCTGACGGATCAGCCTAACCCGGCCTTCAGTTTTTACAGTGAAGATGCGCCGATCTATACCCGATCGCGCTATCTCCCTCCCAGCAAAATCCAAGACTGCCAAATCACCGAATCGATTATCAGTGAAGGCTGCATCCTGAAAAAGTGCCGCATTCATAAGTCAGTCATCGGCCTCCGTCAGCGCGTCCATGCCAACTGCGAAATCGACAGCGCTCTGCTCATCGGCTCTGACTACTACGAGAAGATGGACGAGAATGGTGAGTTTCCGATATCGGTAGATCAGCCCAACACCATTCCCATTGGGATCGGTGAAGGATCGGTGATCCGCCGCGCCATTATTGATAAAAATGCGCGCATCGGCCGCAATGTGCAAATCATCAATAAAGACAACGTGGAAGAGGCCAAGTGCGAAGATAAAGGCTACTACATCCGCAGCGGTATCGTGGTGATCTTGAAGAATGCTGTCATTCCCGATGGCACTATCATTTGACGCCAACATTTGACGCCAATTGAAAGTTGTTAAAAACCCTGAAAAAAGCCCTTTTTTGCAAATAGCAAAAAAGGGCTTTTTTTACAGCTTATTAGCGGGTATTCATCAAATGTTCTACCCCAAGGGCAGATATAGCAAACGTCCTAATGCATTAGGACGTTTGTCTTGGTGCGCGTTCCCTAGCGCCGCAAGGCGACGCGGGGTCGCACCGCTGCTAGTCGAGTTGCCTGTTGTTCTGCAACGGTTTCAGCCGATAAACATGTCCTAAGCAACTCGACAGACGCTGTAGCTCAGAAAAACTTGAGTTTTCTGGGCACTTACGAAAAGGAGTTTGGTGTGCGCTGCCCTAAAGAACCCACGACTGACCTTGCCCCCGACCAGCTCACAGCAGGACTAGATGTTCAGTGCTGCCCAAGCTGCAAGGGCAACTGGCTGCCCAAGTTCAACTATCAGCGCTGGCAGGCAATCAATGCCGGACTCGAAGCGATTCCAGAGCCCGTACTGCCGCTAGCGCTAGAAACAGAGTACAAAGCAGCACCTTTAGATAGTGGCGCGGGGCTGTGCCCGGAGTGCGGCACGTATTTAAAGCGATCGCGCATTAACCTCAAAAGCACGTCTTTTTATGTAGAGCGCTGTCCGATTTGCGAGGGGCTTTGGTGCGATCGCGGCGAGTGGGAGATCTTTGCAGCCCTGGGTCTCCACATTCAAATTCCTGTCGTCTTCAATCCAGACTGGCAGGCAAAGGTGCGCACCATGGAGCAAGTGGAGCGACAGCGCATCGCCGTGGTAGAAAAAGTTGGCCCCGAACTGGCCGAAAAAGTCTTTGAACTAGGAGAAGCGCTAGCCGGACATCCCCACGGGGATTTTGCGGTTGCTTATTTAATGAGAAAGTTTGATAAGTAAAAGAAGATCGCATCACTTAGCGCCTTCTCTAACCCACCTGTCTCGCACCCCTCGTTTATGACCGACCCTTCAAGCAACGTCTCAGACTCGCACCAAACACCGCCTTCACAGCCCCTGCTCGAAGTCGAAAACTTTCGAGTCTCTTATCCGGGGCCGCTGGCTTGGGCTGTCGATGGCGTATCGCTCTCGCTACAGCCAGGTGAAAAGCTAGGGCTCGTGGGCGAATCGGGCTGCGGCAAAAGCACACTGGGCAGAGCGGCGATGCGGCTGTTGCCAAACGGGTCACGCATTGAAGGGAAGGCGTCGTTTGAAGGGCGCTCTATTGTTGATTTTTCGCCTGAAGACTTGAGAAAGTTTCGCGGTGAAGCCGTTTCATTGGTGTTTCAAGACCCCATGACCCGGCTCGATCCGCTGATGACCATTGGCGAACACTGCACTGAAACGCTGCTGGCCCACCGGCCTGATTTGGATAAAAAGACGGCTAAGGAAATTGCGATCGCCACCCTAGAATCCGTCAAAATTCCAGCTGATCGCTGGAGACAGTATCCTCACGAATTTAGCGGCGGCATGCGGCAACGAGTGGCGATCGCCCTAGCCCTCGTGCTCAATCCCAAACTCATCGTTGCTGACGAACCCACCACCAGCTTAGATGTCACCGTCTCGGCGCAAATTTTGGATATGCTCACTGAGCTGTGCTCGGCGCGGAACATGGGGTTAATTTTGATTTCTCATGATCTGGCGCTGGTGGGTGAGTATTGCGATCGCATTGCCGTCATGTACCAGGGCAAACTCGTCGAGAGCGGTCCCACCCAGTCTGTGTTCTACAATCCGCAGGCCGAATACACCCAAACCCTACTCGCCGCCGCTCACCAGCTTCAGTCCGCCGGGGCTCAAAACTCAGCCGCTGTGGAAGCGGGTGCCGCACCTATTCTGCGCCTAGAAAATGTAACAAAGCACTACACCCTAGAACAGGGCTTGCTGGGCAAACTGCTGCGCCAAGAGCCCCCCGAGGCCATCAAAGCCGTCGATGGCGTTTCGCTCGATCTCTATCCAGGCGAAATCTTAGGCTTAGTGGGCGAATCCGGCTGCGGCAAAAGCACGCTCTCTAGAGCACTGCTCAGAATCGTAGAACCCACCTCTGGCAAAATCACCTTTCAAGGTGGCGACTTCACTAGCCTGTCTCGCTCAGACCTACAGGCAAAACGGCGCGATATTCAAATGATCTTCCAAGATCCCCACGCCTGCCTCAACCCGATGATGACCATTGGTCGAGGCATTGCTGACCCGCTATTGATTCATGGGCTGGCGAGTAAAGCAGAGGCTAAAACCAAAGTGACCGCCATGCTAGAGCGGGTGGGGCTGACGCCTGTAGAAGAGTATTACGATCGCTATCCAGGGGACATTTCGGGCGGGCAGCAGCAGAGAGTTGCGATCGCCCGCGCCCTGATTACCCGACCAAAGCTTGTGGTGTGCGATGAGCCGGTCAGCATGCTGGATGCCAGCGTGCAGGCGCAGGTACTGGAGCTGATGCTAGACCTTAAAGATGAGCTGGAGCTGACGTATCTCTTTATTACCCATGACCTTTGGGTGGCGAAGTACTTGTGCGATCGCATTGCCGTCATGAACGGCGGCAAAATCGTAGAGATCGGCCCCACGGAGCAAATCTTCAGCGCTCCGGCTCATCCCTATACAAAAACACTTCTTAAGGCCGCACCTCTACTCGCCAAACCTGAAGTAGCCTAAGGAGCGGTAAAGGGACTGCCTCCCCTGCTAACTCGGAAGCCCCCGACCCCAATTTTGGGGCTCTGAAGCAAAATATTCCATAAGATTCTGTACAAAATATGAGGCTGTTTTTTGACAAGCCCTAACGTGAAAATCACCGCCTCGAATTATCGACAGCCCCTGCCCAACGGTCAACCGTTACCCCGCCATTCACCACATTAGTGACGACGCCGTTGGGCAGCCGAGTTGGCTGGCCTATCAGCGTACTACGAGCGTGCAGGCCCACAATGTAGTACTGATTATCAGCAAACAGGCCAAAAATCGGGCCGCCAGAAGCGCCTGGATTACTGTCGCAATCGTGGGCAAGCGTACCTGGATAAAACGAGCCGTCCTCCGGCCAGATGCCGAGAATGCTGCACGCTACGTCAACGCCTGCTGTCTCGGTTGGCTGACCATGCTCTCGAAGCGCCACAGTAGGGAAATCACCGGCATAGCCCAGCAAGCCAACTTTGTCAGCAGTGGCCGCAATCACGGTCTCATCAGTGAAGTCCAGATCTCCTCGCCAGCCCAAATACCCGTAAGTCTCTCCCAAAGGCTGAGCTAGGGTCAGCACAGCCCAATCGTCTATATCTTCAAAGTACGAACTCGACCAGCCTGATTCAAACGTGACAATATCCGACATATCTAAAGAAACGCCGCCAATCATCCCAGGGCTAAAGGTCAGCTTTGGCACTTCAGCATTTACGGATTCACGACCTACCGTCTGCCAGCTTTCGTACATCGAGGCATCTACAAATACCTCGCGATAGCCTTGGTCACTTTGCTCGTCAGCAATGGGAAAAACCAAACAGTGAGAATTCGTCAGGATCGAGCTAGGACCTACTAGCGTAGCGGTACAGGTCGATACAATTTGGCCTTGATACTGCCACGCTAAGCGTCCCATCGTAGACCAAGGATACTGACGGCTGATGACTGGGAAGCGCTCATCTTCGCCAATCACGACGCGGCTGTTGTCACCGAGAGGCGAGTCGACTTGTTCGAGATCGCTAGGGAGCAGTGAGGACTGATCGGAGTCGGCGTTAAAAGGGATATCGATAGAGGGCGGCGGGTCTTGAGCGATCGCACTGCCTACCGTACTGCCCACCCTATTGGGTAAGCTAGCCAACGTGATTGAAAGGGTAAGGGGTGCGATCGCAGCCACTCGGCTCAAGCAAGAATTAGGAATCAAAAGGGGCCTCATTAAATAGATTCTTTCTGAACAGACAAAAGCTAAGTACACACCAGAATGGCAAACCTACAACGACCTACTGCCACTCACCTTGGAGCATGAAAGCAGCCCATCGGTTCGGTCTTTCGCCCGCCAGCCACTGAGCCTTTTGGGCCGCGCGCAGGGCAGCAGCTGGCGTCAGTCCTGCACCGAGCATTTCTTCATAAAAACTGCCCATGAGCTGCGCCGTCGATTCGTCATTGACATTCCATAGCGACACCATCACCCGCTCAGCCCCGGCATACATAAACCCGCGAGACAGTCCGATGATGCCTTCACCATTGACATTAGGTCCTAGGCCAGTTTGACACGCACTCAACACCACTAACTCAGCAGATAGCTCCAAATTAAAAATATCGTGCAGCCTCAGGAAGCCATTCTCAGCAGCACTCCCGTCAGAGTTGACCAAATTAAGCAGCAGACCCGACAGCTCCGGATGGGTCGGATTCACAAACCCGTGAGTCGCCAAATGAACGATGCTGTGTTCTCCTGGAACCGAGCTAGTCATCCAGTCGTAGCTAGCATCAAACCCCTGAGCCACGGTACTTTTGATCCCCTTGGCGCTCTCCACAATTGAGTCTGACTCTACCTGCGTGTAGGGCAGCCGTGAAACATTAGAAACGTTGAGAGACCGCGAGCTACGCTGCACAATTGCCGATAGAGCAGGCGGTTCACTGCGTCCCTCGACCCGCTTGTCGTCAGCGCTATAAACAGGGTCAGCCAAAATGGCGACAGAAGGCTCAACCGTCGGGCGATCGCCTAGCTGCTCGCGTAAAACAGCAACCGTAGAAATAGAAGGCTGACTCAACACTTCATAGTCCACCAGAAGCGGCGTGTAGTTTGCTTGGTTAGGAAGCGGTAGCGCATGAAAGGGAACTTGAGCCAGCAAACCATCGGCAGCAACGAGCAAACGCTTCTCAGCAATCCAGTCAGGAAGATCTGGCAAGATTAAATCCGTCAGCTCAAGACCCATACGGTTAACCACAGCCGCTGAGCCATCATTTGTAATCGCACTCAAAAAGGTTTTGATCGCAGGCTCAAGGTCTTGTTCACCCGGCAGCGTGTATGACTGAAACTGATTTTGACCGACAATCCATAAATAGCTCCGCTCTGGGCCGATTGAATATTGTAAAAGCGCCGTATCAGCATCTAGAACCGTTTGATGAACTTGAGCCAGTGAAAGCGGTTGGGGCTGATTTAGCTCAGCGTAGGCAGGGCTTTCTGCTCGGATGTCGCTGAGGGTATTCTCAAGTTCTTGAAGCAGGCGATCGCTCTCTGTTTCTAGCGCGGCTGCCACGGCTGAATCTTGCTCACGGGTTCGCTTAGCTTCTGTATCGCGCAGCTGCTGCTCTAAGTTATTTTGCAGCGTGATCAGGCTAGACGGCGCGTCGGAACGAAGGTCTACGTTGGCTTCGCTGAGTAGCTCCAGCAGCAGCCGAGCGCGAGAGGCTTCGCTGTTATCGAAGGCAGCGTCTGTTTGCCCCAACCGCATCAATAGGTCAGTTCTAAATTGGTAATAGCCTTGAACCGTCGAAAAATAGCTAGCGCGCAAATCACCTGGGGTAACCGCATTGCGCAAATCTTCGATCAGGGCAATCGCGTCAGTAACTTCGATCAGGGCTGTCTCCAAATCATCTTGTGATGCATAAACGGCAGCAAGGTTACCACGGCTGTTGGCGATGCTGGTGCGATCGCCTATTTCCTCAGCAATCACCAGCGACTGCTGGTAGTAATCCAATGCTTCATCAGGCTGATTGAGGCCGCTATAGGCAAAGCCAAAATTGTTCAAAATCGCCGCTTCGAGCTTCCGGTTGCCTACATTTTGGCTAATCGGCAGTGCCTGCAAAAAGTATCCCAGCGCAGTTTGGTGCTCCCCTTGACGCTGATAGGCCAAACCAATATTGTTCAGGATATTGACTTGAACAGGCAGATCGCCCACCGTTTTACTAATGGACAGAGCCCTTTGGTACTGCGCAAGGGCCCTGTCCAAATCGCCTTTATCACTGTGGACCCCGCCGATATTTGAGAGGGTGCCAGCTTCTCCAATGCGATCGCCAATGTCACGACTAATTTGAAGCGCCTGTCGAAGATAACCAATGGCCTGACTCGAGTCGCCCAGCGCATCGTATAGCGACCCAATATTGTTAAGCGTGATGGATTCTCCAGCGCGATCGCCTAGCGATCGGTACGCAGCCAGTGCCTGCTGGTAGTAACCGAGTGCGAGATCACTTTCACCCAAAGAAGACTGAACGCCGCCAATATTATTCAGCGTGCTGGCTTCTGCTAGCTTGTTCTCCTGCTCCTGATGCAGAGACAGCGCCTGCTGAAAATAGTCCAGCGCAACGGTAAAAGAGCCTAGTTCGCTGTAGACAGTGCCTAGGTTATTTAAAGAAACGCCTTCGTCTTTGCCGGTTTCCTTTCGTAAGTCCAGCGCCTGCTGATAGTAGTCGATAGACTGCTGACGATCGCCTAGCTGGCTATAAACGCTGCCAATATTATCGAGGGCGGTCGCCTCATTAACGAAATCGCCTATCTCACGGCTGACCGCTAGCGACTGCTGAAAGTAGTCAAGTGCAGCGGCCCGGTCACTGGTTTTATCGTAAGCAGTACCAATGTTGCTAAGCATCGCGGCTTCGCCCGCCCGGTTTCCTTGGTCACGCGCGATTACCAGCGCCTGACGGTAGCTGGCAATCGCCGCATCGCGATCGCCTAATGTCACCTGGGCATCGGCAATGTTGTCTACCGCAATTGCGACCCATTCAAATTTATTGGCTGCGATCGCAACGTCTCTAGACCGCTCATAAACAGCCAGCGCCTCCGATTGCTCGCCCAAAGCCGCGTGCGCCAAACCAAGCTGCGACAAAATTGCAAACTGTGCCTCAGACTGTGACGAAGGATCATCAATATTTTCTGAAACCTGTAGCGATTGCTCAAAGAGATCAACAGATTGACGCAGAGAGTCGGTTGTTCCCTCTTTATATAAGCCGTTCGCTTCTTCAAACAGGGCAAATGTCTCATCTAAGGGGGTCTGCTGCTGAGCCACTTGGGCCTCTGCTGGTGATGAGTTGTTGGATGGCGTGTTGGCTTTTGTGCCGGTAATGGGGGCTAAAAGGCAAACTGTGCTGAGGGTTGCGATCGCAATCTTTCGTTTGAAGTTCATTATTTCTTTGGGGCGTAAGCTGCACGCCTGATAGCTAGTAAAAGCTACTAAGCAATGTAGTGAGATTAATCGTTAGTTTGTCAGACTCTACCAGCAGCCCTTTCCCGGTATCAAAAACTGAAACTGGTATATTTAGGGCGACCCTCTTCTTGACCCAACGGGTCCCGCTCTTTGCAGGCGACTTCTACAGGCGAAATCTATAGCCAAGTGCTGACATGAAAGTCCTAAATCTCAACGAGTCTTATACCTTCAGCAAAATTTTTCTGCTCAATGCAGAAGTCGACGATATTGTCGCTGACTTTGGGTATTCATTAACCCGCACGCGCCTCAAACTACCGCTTTACGATGGCGAGCTCAAAAGGATTCAGGAGCTGTCAGACCGAATTAATGAAATCCTTCCTTTTGTTAGCCTGACGACTGAAATGGCTCGTCGAGAAATTCTGATCTCTCGCGTCGTTACAGAGCTGGTTCACTACACTCAAGCGCAGCTGAGAATCGAATATCCGCTAAAAGTTTCTGAGCAGCTGCAGGGTTCATTAGACTATTTGCTGCGAACAGACACTCAAATGATTATCATTGAAGCCAAAAAAGAGGATCTGACCAACGGGTTCAAGCAGCTCGCAGCAGAAATGATTGCACTGGATCAGTGGATGGAGTCTTCTCAGAGGCATCTCATTGGTGCGGTGACGACCGGCGTTTTGTGGCAGTTCAGCCGGTTGAACAGAGATACGAAAAAGATAGAACAAGGACTCGAAAATTATCGCGTTCCTGAGGATATTGATACTTTGATGCGCATTTTAGTGAAATCTCTATCTCTTTGAAGATCAACCTCTTTGAAGATTAGCCACCGATTTGAGACATTGTGCGGCTATAAGCGCCTGTAACGCCAGATTCGCGCATTTTGAAGTTTATTTCAGGTTTTTCTTGACGTAGGGCCGCTACTTTTTCCCGCAGCTGAGACAGCGCAACACCAGCACGGAGATCGGTGCGTAGGTCAATTTGACCGCTTTCATTGAGTAGGCAAGGGCGCAGAAGACCATCAGCAGACAGGCGCATGCGGTTGCAGCGATCGCAAAAACACTCCGACATCTGACTAATGAATCCCAGCGTCCCTTTTGCCCCCGGAATCTGAAACACATCAGCCGGTCCGTTACCCGTGACAGCGCCTGATTCAAGCCCCCAGCGCTCAGCGATTTGGGCCCGAATGGTTTCACTATCAACCCAGCCTTTGTGCTCAAACAGAGCATCGTTACCGATGGGCATAAATTCAATGAAGCGGATATGCCAATCTCGATCGATTGAGAGCGCCGCCAGATCGAGCACTTCGTGATCGTTAACGCCTGGGATCACCACCACGTTGAGCTTGAGCGGAGAAAAACCAACGGCGTATGCAGCCTGAATACCCGCCCAAACGTCTTGCCAACGAGATTTTCCGCGACCGCCAATAATCGTTTTGAACGTCTCAGCGTTCAGAGAATCCAAGCTGATGTTAATGCGATTGAGCCCCGCATCGTAGAGCGGTTGAGCTAGATCTGCTAAGAGAAAGCCGTTGGTTGTCATGGAGAGATCTGCGGTTTGAGGCAGAGATGCGATCGCCCTCACCAACTCCACCACCCCCGGCCTCAGCAGCGGCTCACCCCCGGTCAGCCGAAAGCGGGTAAACCCCACCGGAATAAACACTTCACGCAGCAGCAGCAAAATCTCATCGGGGGTCAGCCAGTGTTCCTTCAGCGCGTACTGCAAGTCGGCCCCTTCGGGCATACAGTACACACACTGAAAGTTACAGCGGTCCACCAGGCTAATGCGCAAATAGTCGATGGGCTTGGGAAACGAGATGTCTTCTCTGATAGCAACCATGAATCTCTACAGCGCGTTTTATCCATACTCCACTATTGGCTAATAAATGACACGATAAGAGCCTGTTGATAGAGATTTTTTTTGATGAGTGGACCTCAAAGTGGGTATACCCTGCCTGTATTTGCCTGTGCAGGTGCGATCGCAGCCCTTCGCCACCTCATCGACAGCACCCACCCAATCGAACAGGTCACTCTCAACCTAATCGAACCGCCTAAAACCGCCGACATCCCCATCGAGCAGCTCTCTCTGCTGAGCAAAACCTCCGCCCTCGCTATCACCCGCAGCGATCCCGGCGATAATTTGGACCTCACTCGCAATACCCCTATCTGGTCTGTTGTCAGCTGGGCGAACCCTGAGCAAACCCAACAAATTGAGCTCCAAGGCGGAGAAGGCATTGGGCAACACAGACAAGGCGCAGCCATCTACAGTTATGCCCGCCAGCTCATGCAAGAAAATTTATCAGCAGAGCTATCTCCCCACCAAAAAATCACCGTAAAAATCATTTTGCCAGAGGGACGGCGTTTGGCACTGCGCACCTCAAACGCCGCTTTTGGCGTTGTGGATGGCCTTTCGCTACTGGGCACCAGCGGTATCGCTCAGCCACTCAGCGCCCCCGGTCAGCTCGCAGAATATCGTCAGACGCTGCGCCGCAAAGCCGCTAAGTACAAAGACCTCGTCTTTTGTCTGGGAGAAAACGGATTGGACTTAGCACTCAAGCACGGGATTGAAGCCGATAGACGGCTAAAAACAGCTAACTGGATCGGGCCAATGCTGGCTGAAGCAGGCGAACTCAAGGTTCGATCGATTTTGCTATTTGGCTATCACGGCAAGCTAATTAAGCTTGCGGGCGGCATTTTCCATACGCATCACCATGTAGCCGATGGCAGACAAGAGATTATGGCCGCTTACTGTGCTCAGGCAGGGCTAGAAACTTCCGTGGTGCAGCAGGTTTTGGCCAGCGATACGACTGAGGCGGCGCTGAACTTGCTAAGAACGCAAGACCAAGCGGCACAAACTGACTGGGTTGATCGAGTTTATGGGCTTTTGGCGGAGCGGATCGATGTGCGATCGCAAATCTATATTCAAACTCATACTGAACAGTCCATCCTAATTGGAAGCGTCCTTTTTGACCGTCAACGGAAAATCGTTACCCGTAGCCGCACCGGACAACGGCTCCTCCATAACGGCTAACGTCACGTCCACTCACCACTATGTTTCAAAGCGCAAGGGGTTTGCTACTGTATTTAAAAAGCAAAATTAATAAACTAAGCCCCCCTAGGAAGACTCTTCAGGCAGTAAAGCTGACTCACTCAAGCACATTTTTGAGAAACGCATTCTCCTAAGAGATGCCATTTCTTAAGCGCATCTTTAAGTCAGTCCTTGCAGAGCCCCCTTCTTTGGAAGTGATCATTACACTCTGAACAATCGTCTCGATTTTCCCGGTACCGTTTAGGGGTACTCACCCAATATCAAAATCGAGCGAAAAGCGTCATCCACTCACGTGGCCTCCTTCAGAAACTTCGCAGTAACCCTTCTGTTCTTCTTTTGGAACCAACTCACAGCAGTTTGTTCTGCTGTGGCCTCTTTTAATTTTTTTATTTTTACCGCCCGAACGACGTTGAATGTAACCGTCAGGGACCCAGAAAACAGACGTTGTTGAACAACTCCTTTTTCTAAAACGCAAACCAGACAATGAGTGACTATTGTGACCTCTCAAACACCGACCTCTCAAGCACCTACCTCTGACTCTAAGGCAGCCAACGCACCTACTGGCACTCCAGCAGCTGACGGCACATCCCTAAACCGTCAAATGCTAGCCATTTTAGACTTTGGCTCCCAGTATTCTGAGCTGATTGCCAGACGCATTCGAGAAACCGAGGTTTACTCAGAAGTCCTCTCCTACCGCACCACCGCAGAGCAGCTGCGTCAGCTCAACCCTAAAGGCATTATTCTTTCAGGCGGTCCTAGCTCTGTTTATGACAAAGGCGCACCGGCTTGCGATCCCGAGATTTGGAATCTAGGCATTCCGGTACTGGGCGTTTGCTACGGCATGCAGCTGATGGTAAAGCAGCTGGGCGGTGAGGTAGAGCGCGCTGAGCGAGGAGAGTACGGTAAAGCAGCGCTGCTCGTTGATGATGACAGCGGCATTTTGGCCAACGTGACCGAAGGCTCCACCATGTGGATGAGCCACGGAGACTCGGCCACTCGCTTGCCCGAAGGATTTGTCATAGCCGCGCACACAGAAAATACGCCGCAAGCTGCGATCGCCAACCCCGAAAAACGCTACTACGGCGTCCAGTTCCACCCAGAGGTCGTTCACTCCACCAGCGGCAGCCAGCTCATCCGCAACTTCGTGTACAACATCTGCGAATGCGAACCCACCTGGACCACCGAAGCCTTTGTAGAAGAAGCCATTCGCGAAGTTCGCGCCAAAGTCGGTGACCAGCGAGTACTGCTCGCGCTTTCTGGTGGCGTCGACTCTTCCACACTCGCCTTTTTATTGCATAAGGCCATTGGCGATCAGCTCACCTGCATGTTTATCGATCAAGGCTTCATGCGAAAGCGCGAGCCCGAGCGATTGATCGAAATTTTTGATAACCGCTTCCATATCAACGTGGAATATATTGATGCAGGCGATCGCTTCATCGAAAAAATTAAAGGCGTCACCGACCCTGAAGAAAAGCGAAAAATCATCGGCCACGAATTCATCCAAGTCTTCGAAGAAGAATCCACCCGCCTCGGCCCCTTTGACTACCTCGCCCAAGGCACCCTTTATCCTGACGTGATTGAATCTGCCGACACCAACGTCGACCCACAAACCGGTGAAAGAGTCGCCGTCAAAATCAAAAGCCACCACAACGTTGGTGGCCTCCCCAAAGACTTGCGCTTCAAGCTAATTGAACCCCTGCGCAAACTCTTCAAAGACGAAGTGCGCAAAGTCGGCACCGCCGTAAACCTACCAGACGACATCGTTCGGCGCCATCCCTTCCCAGGCCCAGGCTTAGCCATTCGCATCCTGGGCGAAGTCACCCGCGAACGGCTCCGCATCCTGCGCGAAGCCGACTACATCATCCGCCAAGAGATCCGCCGTAGCGACAGCTATCACGATTTTTGGCAGGCATTCGGTGTCCTGCTCCCCGTCCGCAGCGTCGGCGTCATGGGCGACCAGCGCACCTACGCCTACCCCATCGTGCTACGCCTAGTCAGCAGCGAAGACGGCATGACCGCCGACTGGTCACGCGCACCCTACGAACTACTCGAAAGTATCTCCAACCGAGTCGTCAACGAAGTCGAAGGCGTCAACCGAGTCGTGTACGACATTACCTCCAAGCCACCTGGCACCATCGAGTGGGAATAATGCCACTCACAATAACAACATCAACACAACAGAAAAGCACAAGCGGCGACTCAGCTATA
>JBCBDN010000006.1:0-36438 GCA_038529685.1 Cyanobacteria bacterium J06598_1
TTTTCTGTTGATCGCGATGAAATTGCTGTGGGCAAGTTCCTTCAGTTTGAACTCACTGAGAACGGGAAAACGCGTTCTGCTGCGCCCACCTTTTTGCCCAACAACAAAGTTTCTTTGGATTTTGGCGAGGGGACAATCCTCTCTTTTCAGCCGACTCGTAGCTCAAACAAAACCAACCTACTGCTAGACGATGCCGCAACGATTGACCTGAGCGGGCAGGGTCGAAATGTTGAGGTCTCTTTTAACGTTTATCGTGAGGCTGGCTATGACAACACTGTCGGCTTTTATGAAACGGACACCGCAGATGGAACTATCGTGATCGATCCGATTTTGGGCATTCGCGTCAGTCCCGGCGAAGCAGGCTACAAAGAAGCCGCACTGGCCAGACGGCTAGAGACTCAGCTCACAGGTGAGAATGGTCAGGTAACAACGTTCTCTGCGGACATAGCAGGCGGCGGATTTTTAGGCACATTCTTGATTGCCGATGGGTCTGATTTTGCATCGGACAATATTTACTTTAGCCACGGAGCGGTCAATAGCAATGGCGATGACCATGTCAAAATGCTGGGCAACAACACGTTTGGCTTTGAGGATTTGGCCGGACTAGGCGATCGGGACTACAACGATATTGTTGTAGCGTTTGATGTTGCTTAGGGGCTGTAAATTAATAACCTCTCGTGCTAATTCGGAGGCCCCCGACCCCGAATTCGGGGCTCTGAAGCAAGATGCACAGTAAGGTCTTGTACAAAACTACGAGGTTGTTTATTTACAAATCCTTGGGAAACTGTGTGTGAACAGAATACTGGCGCCCTCACAAGTATTAAATGATGGCAGAAAAGTGCCAGGTGGTGGGCAGGCAGTGTAGTAGGGTCGTATATAAAGGTAGGTTCGACTTTTTGTTCGAGCGGATCTGCCTTGGTCAGGGGCGAGCATCTAGCAGCAACACTCATTCGCAGCAACGACTTCAAACGTATTTGCAGATGTTTTTTATGGCGTACTGTCTCCGCTTTTTTCAGCGCCGCCGTCGGTGGCTCATCTTATTCTTTTGTACGCTTTTTATCTGCCTGTGCGGACCTAGCCTAAGCTTTACAGCATCGACATCTGTACAGGTACAGGCTCAGAGCCGCAGCGTGCAGCAGGTGGCAAATGAAGGGGTAGCGCTCTATGAGATAGATGATTTTGCTGGCGCGATCGCCCTCTGGGAAACCGCCCTAGAACAGGCCCAAACCAATCCACCCACCACTGACCAAGCCACGCTGCTTGAATACCTAGCACGAGTACACAGGCGCATCGGCCAAACATCAACCTCGCTTACCTACTGGGAGAGCGCAGTCGAAGCGACCGAAAAATTAGGCGATTCGCAGCAGCTGGGACGATTGCTCAGCGAGCAGGCGCAAACCTACAGCCAGCTCGGTCAGTACCGCAAAGCGATCGCACTGCTCTGCGGCAGCCACGACCCCAGCACCTGCCTGGACAGAAGCGCCTTGGCCCTGGCACGAGCCACCCAAGATGACCTGGCCACAGCATCAGCATTGGGTAGCCTGGGCGAAGCGTTGCGACTACAGCGAGACTACGACGGTGCGATCGCTGCTCTGGGCCAAAGCATCGCAATCGCCAAAAGCATCAATCAAACTACCTATCAAACCAGCAACCTCTACAGCTTGGGCACCGTGTACACCCGCAAAGCTCAAGCGCAATATCGTCGGGCAGCTTTTTCACAGGCGGCAGAAGATGAAAGAAACGCCACGCAGCTCGAGGCCAAGGCGACAGGCTTTGACCAAACCGCACAGCAGTATTTTGAAGAGAGTCTGGCGATGGCTCAGCAGCAGCAAGATGTGGATAGTGAGTGGCGATCGCAGCTCAGCCTTATACCGCTATACCGCAGGCTCGGCGCAGCCAACCTAGCCGCTGCCGCCCAGTCTGCCGCCCAGTCCGTTTTGCCCCAAGTCTCCAACAGCCACCAAAAAATCAACGGCACCATCACCCTCGCCAACCTCATCCAGTTCAGTGACCAAACTGATACCTACACCCTCTTTTCGCAGTGCTTTAGCAATGCGGGCAACCCTGAAGCGCAGCGACTGCTCACCGAGGCCATTCAGCAGGCCCAAACGCTAAAAGACAGCCGAGGAGAATCCTTTGCGCTGGGCACGCTGGGCCATTGGTACGAGTGCCAAGGAGACTTTGCCACCGCCAGTGAGCTGACGCAGCAGGCCGAACTCGCCGCTGACCAGCAGCTACAGGGGCGCGACAGCCTGTATCTGTGGCAGTGGCAGACGGGGCGGATTTTGCGACGGCAGGGGCAGAAGGAAGGGGCGATCGCGGCCTATCAGCAGGCTGTAGATACGCTAGAGCTGATTCGCAATGATTTGCTGGTGAGCGATCGCGAACTTCAGTTCGACTTTCGCGACACCGTTGAGCCCGTCTACCGAGAGCTGATGGCCCTTCAGCTAGCCGCTTCCGAAACAAACGCCAACGGCAAACAATCCACAGCCCCCCTACCAGCAGTGAGCCTAGGCGCGGCGACTAGCACCCTAGAGTCCCTCAAACTGGCTGAACTACAGGACTACTTTGGCAGCGACTGTGAGATTGTGCCCTTCACCGAAACGCAGCGCGGTCTGGTAGGCGCAGGCAGCCATACAGCCGTCATCACCTCCATTACTTTCGACGAACGCACCGCCGTCATTGCCAGCTTTCCGAGTGGCGATCGCCAAATTGCCTGGATTCCCCAAGCCGCGACCACTATCCGCCGCGACATCAACACCTTCCGCCGCCAGCTAGAGAACTACTACGACCCCACCCCGTTTGATACGGGGCTAGCCGAGCAGCTCTACAGCTTGCTGATTCAACCCTTCGACGCACCCTTAGCCGCCGAACAAATCGACACCCTAGTCTTTGTGAACGATGGCATTTTGCGCAGCATCCCTATGGGCGCCCTGTACGACGGTGAGCGTTTTTTGGTGGAGACCTATGCCACGGCTACCGTACCGACCCTTTCGCTCACCACCCGCAGCGACCTCGACCCCAGCCGAATCAACATGCTGATTCTGGGCATGACTGAAACCGCCACGGTTGAAGATACTTTTTATGATGCGCTGCAATACGTAGATCAAGAAATCAGCGCGATTCAAACGGTGGTGCCCAACACGAAGGTTTTGCGCAATCAATCGTTTACCGAGCAGCAGCTCAGCCAAGAGCTGGAAGATAGCGCCTATTCTGTTTTGCATCTGTCTACCCATGCGCAGTTTGGCGTGGAGCCTGAAGATACTTTTTTGGTGACGGGCCAAAGCGAAAAGCTGACGTTTGGAGAGATTGACCGACTTATTCGCAGTGTGTCATCGAGAGATGAACCGATTGAGCTGCTGGCGCTGACAGCCTGCGAGACGGCGGTAGGAGATGACCGGGCAGCGCTGGGGATTGGTGGAGTGGTGATTCGGGCTGGGGCTAAGAGTGCGATCGCCTCGCTCTGGTCAATCAACGATGCCATTACCGCTGATATCACCGGTCAGTTTTACGAGAACCTAGTAGAGCGAAACATGGGCAAAGCCAAAGCCCTACAAGCCGCCCAAATAAACATGATTGAAGCAGGCATCCGCCCCAGCGGTTGGTCACCCCTAATTGTGGTGGGCAACTGGCAATAAAAAATTCCGAGCATTTACCTGAAAGCATTTACCGGACGCCCGCCCCCAACTAGCAGAACAAAGCAAAGCCCCTTAAAAGAGTCAAAGACGTGCCTAACGCCTCCTACAGCCCCCTACCCATTCTGCTCGCAGCCACACTAGCAACAACCCTAGCGCCGACGGCTTCAGCCCTCGCTCAAAATGTCATTGTGCCTGACAGCACCCTGGGCCCAGAAAGCTCTCAGGTCAATTCACTCAATAGCACAACAGACCTGATTGAAGGCGGCGCCATCCGAGAGGCCAATCTGTTTCACAGTTTTCAAGAGTTCAATGTAGGAGAAGGTCTACAGGTTTATTTCAACAATCCCGCAGGCACTGACAACATTTTCAGCCGCGTCACTGGCCGCAATCCTTCAGATATTTTTGGCACCTTAGGCGTACAGGGCCCCGCCAATCTGTTTTTCATCAATCCCAACGGCATTGTGTTCGGCCCCTCAGCCAGCCTAGATGTAGAAGGCTCTTTTCTAGCGACCACAGCCGACGGCATCCGCTTTGAGAACGGCAACACCTTTGGCGTACAGACGTCTAATGGCGGCGATGTGCTTTCAGTCAATGTGCCTCTGGGCCTTCAGTATGGCAACAACAACCCGAATGGCAACAACAGTTCGGCCACTATTGAAAATACCGGCTCACTCGCTGCCGGACAAGACCTCACCCTAGCAGCCGGAAATTTAGACTTGCAGGGCCGCGTGCAGGCCAGTGAAAATCTCACACTACAGGCCACCGACACCGTAAAAATTAGAGACACCGCAGAGACACCCTTCATCGCGGCCGCTGGAGAACAGCTAACGGTGCAGGGCGATGAAAGCGTTGATATTTTCGCGCTCAATCATCCGCAGAGCGGTCTCTTTTCTGGCGGCGATATGACGCTCCGGTCTGCAAATCCTGTCGGCGGGGATGCCCACTATTGGAGCGGTGGCAGCTTTCGTACCGAAACTCTGAATAGCAATATTGGAGACCTTTTTAGCCCCTACGATCCTATTATTCGTTCGTTGGGCAATGTAGAGATTGGAGACTATGTAGGGAGTTCTTTGCATATTCTCGCTGGTGGTTCTATCACAATAGATTCAGCTGACATCCAAGGCGTTGAGACAGGCAGTGTTGGGTCAGACTTCTTGCAAGAAACTATCCAGTTATCCGACGGTACATTGTTGGCAATTGATGGCGCAGCTCGCCCAACACTTGACTTACGAGCAGGTGTTAGCAGTAGTGCTGTGGGGACATCGCCACTACCAGCCATAACAGGTTTCGATCCTCTAACAGAGATACTTACTGACAGTGCGCTAAACACGAATGAAATAGTGCGAGCGGATATTACGATAGGCACCGCTCTTCTCTTTTCCCCCAATAGTTTGTTGCTACTCACCAATCAGTACGAACCCAACCCTCAATTAACAGAAGGTAATATTTCCATTGTGGGGGGAGAAGCCCCTCGAATTCCCTCAATCAAAGGAATTATCTCATTCAGTTTGGGAGAAGAAACCAACGACATCTTTATAGACTCTCGAAATGATATATCGGTCATCGATAGCTTAATCTCAACTATTGCCATCGGTAATGCAGGACCTGTCTCTTTGCTGGCAGAAGACACAGTTCGGCTTGAGAATTCTGTTTCTCTTGGGAGAAATGCGACAGGCCTGGTTAGCAGCACGATATCAGAACAGGGCATTGTCGGCAATTCAAGTGGCGGCGTTCGCATTACAGCGAGGAATTTGGAATTGCTCAATGGTGCGCAAATATCAACGACTGTTGTCAACGGCAGAGATTTTCTCGGTATTGACCTTGGAGAAACGTCTGAGATTAATGGTGTTGCTGGAGATATCAGTATTAACGTATCCGAAAAAGTTAAATTTGAAGGTGTTTTCACAATAGATAGCGACCTTGTTGCGGGCATAGTCGATGAGGGAGAAAACTTTCCAGGAGGTATCTTTAGCCGTATCCAACCGAGGACTCAAGGAACAGCAGGCAATATCCAAATAGTCGCAAACGACCTCGAAGTTTCTAACAGTGCTCAGATTAGAACAGTAGTCGATGGTGTTGGGAAAGCAGGAGATATAGATATTGATGTGACAGAAACCGCTGTTTTTGATGGGTTCAATGTAGTTGGTGAAGAGCCTATTCCGAGTGCGGCAGTTAGCAACGTACAACCAGATAGTAGCGGGACTGGCGGAGACATTCGTATTCGCGCAAATAACCTTCGGATTACAAATGGTGCTGAGCTAGATGCCACATCATCTGGTAACAATGATGCAGGCAAAATTACGCTGGAGGTAAACGAGCTGTTACGACTCGACAACGGAACGATCACAACAGAAGCCCTAGCAGCCTCAGGAGGAACTATCTTTGTTGAGGCGGGTAGTGTGCGCCTTAGTCAAGATAGTGATATCTCTACTTTTGTCGCACAAGGAGAGGGTGGCGGCGGAAATATCACCGTCGCCGCTGATTCTATCAGCGCTTTTGACGATAGCGACATTCTAGCCTTTGCACGAGATGGGATAGGAGGAAATGTCACACTTGATACACCAGCTTTTTTCGGGGAAAACTACCAACCAGCACCGGCCGGTATTGATCCACTTACCCTAGATGGGAATGGGCGAGTGGATGTGAATGCTGATGGGGCGATCGCAGGTGATATTGACATACCCGATGTCGGCTTCATTCAAGATAATCTCACCGAACTCCCCGATAATATTATCGAAACTGACCAGCTCATTGCCGGTAGCTGCATCGCTCGTAGGAGCCGCTCAGGCAGCTTTATAGTATCTGGTGGCAGCGGCGTCTCTGACCGGCCTGGGGAGAGTGCGATCGCCACCTACCCGCTCAATGCCATCACGCCGCTCACCGAAACCATCACACAACAAACAAATTCAAACCCTTGGCCAGCCAACCAACCCGCCGACCAAACCGCCGACCAAACCATTGTTGAACCACAAGGTATCTTCCAGCTAGCCGACGGCAGACTCGTCATGGGCCGCACTTGCTAACTACAAACCAACAGCGCAAAAATAACCTCATAGCCCCTAGCCCTTGAAACCTGTGACTCGCCCATACACACTGTCCACCACTTTAGGATTACTGAGCGGCACGTTTGCCGCTACGCTCGGGCTAGTGGCTAGTTCAACAGCATCAGCGATCGCACAAAATATAATCACACCTGATGACACGCTAGGAAGCGATCGCTCACAAGTAACCCCGCTAGATGCCACCACCACCCGCATCGACGGCGGTGCCCTACAAGATTCCAACCTGTTCCACAGCTTTCAAGACTTCAACATTGGCGAAGGTCTGCAGGTCTACTTCAACAACCCTACTGAAATCAACAACATTTTCAGCAGAGTCACCGGCGACAATGCATCCAACATTCTTGGCACCCTCGGCGTAGAAGGCCCCGCCAACCTATATTTCATTAATCCCAACGGCATTGTATTTGGCCCCAACGCCAGCTTAAGTATCGAAGGCTCATTTTCAGCCACAACCGCCGACGGCATCACCTTTCAAGACGGCACTCAGTTCAGCGCAGCGGCTCCCCGAACGCCATCCCCACTTACTGTCAGCGTTCCGCTAGGGCTACAGCCAGGACCCAGCAGCGACGCCACCCTCGAAAACAACGCAACGCTCCGCACAGGCCAAAACCTAACCCTCTCGGCCAATCGTCTTGCATTGAATGAACAGCTTTTTGCGGGTGGAGATTTGCTGTTACGCTCAGACAATCCCATCGCCGGAAGTACTCAGTACCAAAGCGGCGGCAGCTTTAGGATTGAAAACGCCGATGGCGCGCTCGGCAGGCTCGATAGCCCTAACGGATCAGTCATTAGGGCAGGCGGCAGCGTCGCCATTGGTCAATACAGCGGCGCATCGCTACACATATTGGCAGGCGGATCTGTGGATTTAGAGAGAGCCACTATTACAACACCAGACGCCACAAACAACACAACAGCCGCAAACAACACACTTAAAGAGACCGTCGCCCTCTCTGACGGTACAGTCCTTCAAATCGATGGTGCAGCTCAACCCACTGTGGATATCAGAGCCGGAATAGAGACTTCTCTCAACGCAGACATCAGTGTAGGCAACATCGACATCAGTTCGCCAAACGGCCTGGTGCTTTTGACCAACCGATTTCGGCCAGGATCAAACACAGGCAACATTACTGTTGAAGGAGAAGCCCCCTTTGAAGGCATTCGGCTCACAAATACAGAAGGAAAAGGCGGTAATATCTTCCTCCAGTCACGCAACAACATCGACGTGCTCGGCAGCCTACTGTTTGCCAGTGCTTTTGAACAAACGGGGACTATCTCTATCTCAGCAGCAGACGATATTCGTTTCGACACCCGCCCCAGTGGAAACGCTAGCGAAGGAAGCGGCAGTCCCACCGGATTCAGGCCAACAGGTGTTTTCAGCAGTGCTTCCAAACCCGGCCGCATCGGAGACGAAAACAACGGTGACATCCGACTTACGGGCAACAATATTAGCTTTACTAACGGTAGTTTTTTGAGTACAAGCACCTTTCAGAACTCAGGCAACGCAGGAGACATTGTTATTGACGCGCAGCAAACCGTTCGATTCGCGGGCATTGGCATAGACTCGGTCACCGCTTTACCGATTGCAGTCAGCGGTGCCTTTAGCAGTGGCAGTAATTCTGTCAGTGGCAACGGCGGAGATATTCGCATCTCTGCTAACAACGTAGAAATTGAGGGCGGTGCGAAACTGATCACCAGCATTTTGAGCGGCACGGGCAGAGCGGGTGATATTACTATCAACGCAACCGACACCGTCCGGTTTGACAGCCGTAATAGTACAACAGACAACGGCGCGAATTTTAATTCGCTGATCACCAGCAGCTTGGGGCAAGGCGCCACCGGCCAAGGTGGAAATATTTCGATTACGGCAAAGGATATTGAAGTCGCAAATGGCGCTCAAATCAACGCATCTACCAGCGGGTTGGGCCCTGCGGGCAATATCTCACTCAATATTGCAGGAGCAGCCACACTTGATGAGGGCATCATCTTTAGCAGCATCGAAGAAACCGGCAACGGCAGTAGCGGCAATATCCGAGTGAGCGCAAACCGTTTGGAGATGATCAACGGGGGGCAAATTATCTCCAGCAGCGCAGGCATCGGAAACGCTGGCAATATCATTCTCAATATTACTGAGCGCACACGTCTCGATGGAATGAGTGATCGCACAGAAGCATTGAGTCTCGTAGCTAGCAGCATTCGACCGGGCGCAGAAGGCACAGGCGGCGATATTCGACTGACGACCGGTAGTTTGGCATTAACGAACGGGGGTGGATTACGCTCCAACAGCTCAGGTAGAGGAGACGCTGGTAATGTCATCATTGACGTGGCAGAAACCGCCAGGTTTTCTGGCACCAGCATAGGGATGGTTGACTCTAGCGGTGTTGTCAGCAGGCTCGCAGACACTGGACAGGGCAAAGGCGGAGACATTGACATCACCGCGACAAATATAGAGATCGAAGACTTTGCAGTTCTCTCCGCCGACTCAGAAGGAACGGGCAACGCAGGCAATATTACCCTCAATCTTTTAGAACAGTTTCGAGCCACAGATGGCAGTATTCTGACCAGCTCAATCGGTAATTCTGGAGGGAACATTACCCTCAACGCTCGCGACGTTCGGCTATACGGTGACAGCAACCTACTCACAGCCGCAGTCGGTGGAGAAGGTGGCGGAGGAGACATCACCATTACGGCTAATACGGTTGCCGCCTTTGATGACAGCGACATTTTGGCATTCTCTCAGCAGGCACAGGGTGGCAATATCACCATTGCCGCACCCGCTTTCCTTGGCGAGAACTATTCACCCGCTGCCGCCAGCGATTCAGCCAGCGATTCAGCCAGTGCTGGCGCTATCAGAGGAAACGGCAATGGCCAGGTTGATATCAACGCTAGCGGCAGCGTTTCAGGGACAATATCTCTTCCAGATGTCAGCTTTATTCAGGATGACCTAGTTGAACTGCCCAGCAGTGTAGTGAATACCGACCGGCTAATTGCAGGCAGCTGTATTACCCGCCGGGCAAACACCGGAAGCTTTTTAGTGTCAGGGAGTGGGAGCTTGGCAAAACCACCTGGAGAGAATGCGATCGCCGCCTACCCGCTCGGAAACATCCAAAGATTCGGCCAAGAAACTAGCGAAACAGAAGAACCTCACTTGCAAGCCAACCAATCCGAAAGAGAACCTCAAGGTATTTTCCAACTTGCTGATGGCAGAATCGTTATGAGCCGCAGTTGCCCTAGATAAAACCAAGCTCTATGCTGTCATCGGAAGATATCGTCGAAGATACACATATCACGTCCTGTTAAAGAGTCAGTAACTCGCTCTCTGTGGCCATTCGCAGTAACGCTTTCAATGAATATCCGATTCAGTGCGTGTGGAATATTGATAGCTAAAACTGTTGTTTTTTATTTCATCCCTGCGTTCCCGTTATCTCGTCGGCTCGTACACCATAGAAAACGTGAATCCGCTCGACTGTAGCGAGTCGCTCCTGCCCTCTACCGAAATCAGCGGCAGTCCGTAGTCTGCCCGCAGCTGTAAGTTCGGCGTGGCTGCCCACCGCACCCCAACGCCCACACTCGCCAGCGTAGAATCTTCCAACGCCTCGCCACCCGCATTCCAGGCTGTTCCCGCTTCTACAAACGGTGTCAGCAGCAGCTCGCTAGGCGTATCTGTTAAAGAAATCAGCGCCTCTACAGAGGCCGTTACACCATTGTCGGCCACAATCTGATTCGCTTCGTAGCCCCGCACTGAGCCCACGCCGCCCATGCTAAAGCGCTCAATCGGCAGCAGCGCATCTGGCGTAAGCTGGGCATTCACCTGATTCACTAGCAGCACTTTAGGGGCGACCTGCTGCACCCACTGAAACTGTCCTAGCCAGGAGAAAAATTCTCCATCGGCGCTGGTGTCATTCACCGTAGCATCAAAGGCATTTACGCCCAGGCTAAATTGCGATCGCGCTGACAACACCCGCTGCGCATCCCGCCGCGCCCAGTCCTGAGAAAACCTCACTGCCGTCACATTCGACGCGCCCTCTTCTGGACCTTCTGAAAATGAGAAAGGCCGTCCTAGCAAAGACGTACGATTGCGCCGTAAATCTACCGCTAGCCCCAGCCCCACCTCACTTTGCGCTGAGCGAACAATCGGCTGCCGCACGGCTACCGATACCGTTTCTGTTGTACTGCGAATATCCAAATCTCTAAAGTCGGACTCAATAATTTGGCTGTCGCTGTTGTCGTAGCCAAAGCTCACCGTGCCGCCTTGAGGGGTTATGGGCACCACATAGTCGAGGTCGTACAGCGTTAGGCCTTCACTCAAGCTCACCGCAGCTTCAGCGCGATCACCTCCACCCAGCACGTTGTTGTGAGCCACCCGCACAATGCCCTGTGTGGTCCCTACACTAGGCGGTCGATAGTTGTCCGCTGATACTGCCGCTGAAAAAGCAGGCGCTTCCACCAGCGTTAACAGCAAAATATTTTGGCCCGCTCTATTGCCCGCAACCAGCTCTGCATCTACGGTCTCGAGTAGTGGATCGAGCTGTAGTAGTCGCAGTGAGTCTTCCAAACTTTGTTGGTTCAGTGGCGCGCTTGCACCTAGGTTCACCCGGCTGCGCACGTAACGCTCTCGCAGTCGCTGAAGTCCGACAATCTCAATATCTTCTAGCGTGCCTTCTAACACCTGAACTTGAACAACACCGTTTGTTAAGTCTTGGTTATTCGGTAAAAAAGCGCCTGATGTAATGAAGCCATTATCGATATAGAGCTGAGTGATATCAGCTCGCAGCTGCAAAAGGTCGGCAAAGGTGACCTCGCGATTTTCTAACTGACGGGCGATCGCATTAATCTCTCCGGCCAAAACCGTACTGCCCAGTATCTCCACTTTATTTACTCGAAACCGCTGCCCTGTCGGGGGCTCGTTCGACGTTTCAGTTTCAGCAGGCAGCTCCAGTTCTACAGCTGGCGGCTCAGCTTCAGGCACAGGCACGGTAGATGGCGGCAGGTCAGGAATCACTTGTTCTATTGTTTCAGGCGTACGCGGTGGCAGGGTCACATCGCTGGGTGGCGTCGTCTGCGCGTGGGCCGCTAGACTCTCTGAAAGCATCAGCCCTGATACGAGACTCACCCTCAGTCCAAAAAATAGGCCAAAAGATAAACCGGAACCGAGACTAGCACTAGAACCAGAGGGTTCGGTCAAACGTCGCCAAAATAAGGTCATGGGCAAATTTATTTAAAGTTGTTTTCACTGAATCACCCGGTGACCGATTATACCGCTGCGGCTGGCCTGTACCCTGGCACTTTTCTGCCAAATCACTGACAGAAATCTTCCTGACGCCACTAACGAAGGGCGGTATGGTAAATCTATTGCAGGGGCGCGTCGTCAAATGGACTGCATTGACAAAGTCATGTTTTAGAAAAAGTCAGCGCTATGGTACGACACCCAAACCTAAATACCGCGTGGCAACGGCTGCGCACCTTCAGTAACTGGCGGGCCAGCGTTCTGCCCGGACTCACGCTAACAGGGGTGGTGATTATCCTCAGGATGGTCGGCTTTTTGGAGCTGAGCGAATGGAAACTGTTGGATGTTTTTTTGCGATCGCGCCCAGCAGAACCCATTGACGAAAGAGTCGTCATTGTCGGCATCGACGAAATCGATATCCAGTCAGTCGTCGGCTATCCCCTTTCTGACGCAGCCCTCGCTTCACTCCTAAAAAAATTAGACACCTTTGGCCCCCGCGCCGTCGGCGTGGATATCTTTCGCGACTTGCCCGTAGAACCCGGCCACGAAACCTTCGTAAAAACATTAGAAGAACTGCCCTACGTTTTTGGCATTGAATTTTTAAATACTGAAATTGCCGGACCGCCCTCACTACCACCAGAGAGAATCGGCTTTGTTGATTTTCCGCTAGATACTGACGGCCTCGTTAGGCGCAGTCTCTTAGGCCGATATTCCGAATCAGGAGACTATCGATTCTCTTTAGCCATTCGCCTAGCAGAAGCTTATTTATTAGCCGAAGGCATCACCATAGAAAGTGGGCTAAAAGACCCGCAGGCGATGCGCTTTAGCACAGCAGAAATCCCCGCTTTCAACAGCGACACTGGCGGGTATGTAGGCGAGTACGCTGACGCGCAGCAAACGCTGTTGAATGTAAAAAGCGGGACTCAGCCTTTCCGCAAAGTCTCTTTACGCGAAGTGATGTCTGGAGAAGTAAAACAATCCTGGATTCAAGACAAAGTTGTTTTGATAGGCATCACCTCACCCGCACACAAAGACATCGTTAGCTCCGGGGCTATCACTGGCCGCAACCCTGGCGACGTGTACGGCATAGAAATGCAGGCTCATTCTGTCAGCCAAATTCTTAGCGCTACGCTGGACGGACGGCCCTATCTTCAGGCTTGGCCAGATGCGGGTGAGTATCTCTGGATTTTGCTGTGGGGTGCGGCAGGCATTCTGTTAGTCGGTAGGGCTGCTACCCCCTATCGTCATCTCGTTTGGGTTGCACTCAACGGGAGTCTGCTGATTGTGATTAGCTATGTGGCCATTGTCAGTGGGTGGTGGCTACCGCTAGCACCCGCCTTGGCTGCTTTTTTACTCAATGGATTGGTGCTCCCCAGCGTTCTGGTGTACGACCAAATGATGCGATCGCGGGTTGAAGAAAGTCAGCGCGTCATCCGCCAAACCTACAGCGCCGTGCACAACGGCCCCCTGCAAACACTCGCCCTCCTGCTCAGAGAAGTCGATGAAGACAGTCAGTGCGCCCACGTGGCCCCCAGACTACGCCAGCTCAATACAGAAATCAGACAGCTATACGACAATCTAGAACAAGAGCTAGAGCCGCAAAACAACCAGCTTCACCTCGAAAGCACAGGCGCTATCCTAACGCTAGATGCTCCGATTCATGAGCTGCTGTATCAGGTGTACAACCAAACCCTTAAAAGAGACTTTCCCAACTTTCAGTCGGTGAAGTGCCACGTCGTCAAGTTCGACAGCCTCCAGGCAACCCAGCTAAAGATAGAAGATAAAAGGGCCCTCTGTCGCTTTTTGGAAGAAGCCCTCTGCAACGTAGGCCGATATGCCGACGGGCTAACCCGCCTGGAGGTCACCTGTCTCACGATTGAACACGCTGGGGCTGAACATACTGGCATCAAACACACCCAAAAAACAAACCATAAAGGAGAAAATCTAATCAGGGTAGAAGACAATGGTAAAGGTGCACTAGCCAAAGCTGAACAACTATCGACTAGCCCACTCAAACGCACGGGCGGTAGGGGAACCAAGCAAGCCAATCAGCTGGCAAAGCGACTAAGAGGCCGCTTTTCACGCACGGCGCGATCGCCCACTGGCACCTGCTGCGAACTACGCTGGCCCGCTGACTAACCTACCGCAAAATAAATAAACTTAAGCACATGAAATTCTACAAAACCAACAAACATTCAAATCGTATTCTGGGCCGCAGCCTTGCCATACTCGGAACAGCCTTAATTGGCTGGGGAATAGTCATTTCTCCTTCAGCGGCCATTTCAAACCCAGCGATCGCACCTGCACCCAAAGCCTACACACCACCCAGAAATCCGAGAACACCCCGTGGCCCCTTCATTCCTGCCGGACGCCGCACGGGCTGCCAAGGCGATTTGCACAGCGGACTGACGGCGATCGCCCCACAACAGCAGGTCGGCCAAACGCTCTCCACCCGGCCTACGCTCACCTGGTACGTTGCCTCTGTCACCCCTTACGACGTGCAGCTACAGCTCTACGAATACACAGACAGCCAATGGGTATCTCTAAGTGATGTAGAACTCGGACAAAACCCACCGGGATACAACAGCTACACGATTCCCGAATCAGCCACACTCACGGTAGGCGGTCTGTATCGATGGAATATTGTCATGGTGTGCGACCCGGCACGGCCTTCTAGAAACAGAGTAGATATTGCCGATTTTGAAGTCGTCAGCCCGCCCGCCGATTTGAACCTATCAGGCGATTCGCCCCTAACACAGGCACAGCAATATGCTGCTGCTGGACTTTGGTACGATGCCATCACCCTATTGACTAATACACAGCTGACTGACTCACAGCTCACCCCCGACGCACTCAGCTACCGTCAAACGCTTTTACTCAATCTGGCAGCCGTAGAACTCCCCGAACTAGCTGAGCAGCTAGAGTTCATTGCCAAACAAGTCCACGGCCCCTCAGCCAATCCCTTACCCAGTCCCTCAGCTAATCCCTCAGCAGAATAACGCCCTAATCTATGTCTTCCTCTGCCTCTTCTTCCGTCCCCAGATTTCTCATTGTTGATGACCACGAAGCCATCTTACAAGGCACGCTACAGGCCCTTTCAAAAGCCTATCCAGAAGGTGTATTTGAAACGGCAAACACTGCCCAGCAAGCGCGATCGCAACTAGAAATCGCTCGCCCCAACCTCTTCGTCACCGACCTACAAATCCCCAACGAAGCGAAAGAAAGTGCCCAGGTAGATACCGGGATTGATCTATTGCGGTATGTGATGAAGACTTATCCAGGCTTAAATATTCTGGTCCAAAGCTCTCATGCCAGATCGCTCATCCGGCTAAAACCCAGCATCGACATCCACCAGGCCGGGTTCACCATCGTCGAAAAAAGCCTGCCCCTAGCCGAAATGATCGAAAAAGCCGACTGGGCCCTCAGAGGCATCCTGTACACGCCGGTAGAAATGCGCTCTGGCTTAGAGGTCCGTCCAGAATGGATTCAGCTGCTCCAGCTGGCCTTTACCCAAGGACTGCAAGACAAGGCGATCGCAGAACAAATGAACATCGCTGAGCGCACCGTCCGCCACTACTGGACGAGAGTACAAGATGCGCTCAAAGTCTATCCGCAGGCTGGCACGAATACCCGTATTCAAACCGAGATTCGCGCCAGAGCAGAAGGCCTGATTGACTAAAGAACTGATTGACTAAAGGACTGATTGACTAAACCGCCGCCGCATCAGCGCCCTTAACTTTGCCATCACCATCCACATCGGCAGGCTCAAAGGTCAGCGCCACACCATTCATGCAGTAGCGCTTGCCCGACGGTCTAGGGCCATCGTTAAACACATGACCTAAGTGCGCATCGCAAACCGCGCAGGTTGTTTCAGTGCGAATCATAAAGTGGCTGAAGTCCTTCTTATTCGCAATATTTTCCGGCTCACTCGGCGCATAAAAGCTAGGCCAGCCCGTCCCTGAATCAAACTTAGTCTCAGAGGTAAATAGCTCAGCGCCACAGCACACACAGCTGTACACGCCTTCGGTTTTGTTGTTATTTAACGGACTGGTGAACGCCCGCTCCGTTCCTGCTTTGCGCGCCACTTGGTAAGCTTCAGGGGTCAGCTCAGCTTTCCACTCTTCATCTGTTTTTACGACCTTGTCTGGCATTGGATATCTCCTATCTTTAGTTCCCTAGATCCTAGCGTATACGGGCCCACACAACTATTCCTATCGGCAGAATTAAGGGATGAGCAGTCATAAACAAAGAGTCGCCCTAACCAAAAAGGCTAGCAATCGCAATATCAGCTAGGCTTGTAGGGTAAATCAATATTTCGTTGAAAAGCTTTCTTTGCCATAGTTGAAATATCCATTCGTCGTATGCGCTCAGAAATTGACTCTCAAACAATAGAGAAATTAATGGATGTCTTGGGAAAAGAAGCCCGAGGATCTGGTCGAATTTACTTTACGGGTGGCGCTAGCGCTTTGCTTATCGGGTGGCGCGAATCTACTGTCGATATCGAGCTAGCTTCTCCTCAAGACTTTTTACCACCCCTCCCAAGATGGCGCGATAGAAGCGTTTTTATAGAAAGAAAAGGTCAGATTTCGTTTTATCACTACGACTTTACAGCTCAAGCGCTTTCCAAACTCTAGAGAGGATACGAACGAGACATAAACGATGTCAATGCGATGTACACTCAAACGCTGTTTGAATTGCAAGTTCTAAGAGATTGCTTTGAAGCAATTGAACTCGACTTAGGGACGAGAATTTAATAAATCGTCCAACCATCCCAGCTGCCCTTCGACTACGCTCAGGGCGCGGTTTCGTCACCTGCCGATGGCTGAGCGTAGTCGAAGCCAAAACCTACCGGCTTTAGATGCGACTTTTATTTAATTGTCGATCCTTAGTTCGATTCCCTTCTCTCAATTCTGACGAACTCAGAACTAAGGTCAAAGATTTTATTGAGCAGTTCGAAGATAGTTCAGAAGAAAAACCCAAATGAATTTAAGCAATTTGCCAGGGGGAGACCTAATCTTGCCGGGGGTGGAAGCGCTTGAGAGAGGAGAAACTGATGCAGTTGGTGCTTTGTTGATTGCGATCGCATCCACCCGCCTCTCCAACGCTGGCCTTATGTTCCCAAGAGACAACCTAGCCAAAGATCCAGAACTCACCCTATATGCCCGCCTCAAAACAGAGCGCACCGATCCCTACCCTTACTACAATGCGTTGCTAGATAGCCTTAACAGCTTCTGCAACGCACTCGAACAAAGAAAATGGTACGAGAACAACAAAGAATGACTGACTCTACGCATCCACAAATAGGTCTTCGCCTTCTTGAGTCACGGCAAAGCTCGCCACGTCAGTCGGCGCTTTGCCCATCGCCATCATTTTCTTAGCTGCGCCCGGTAGCGGAATCCCTACAAAGGTCTCTACCCACTCCACATTTTTGCCAGTGCACATCTCAAACTTAGAACCGTGAAAAGGGCAGGTGAGCACGCCGTTTTCTAGCTTTCCTTTGGCCATAGGCAACCCCAGGTGGGGGCATTTATTGGCGATCGCACAGTACCCATCGCCCACTTTGGCCACCAGCACAGCCTGACCATTCACAGAAGCTTTCAAAGCCTTACCGTCAGTGACCTCTGCGGTAGCGCCAACCTTTACTTTAGCCATGATAGAAAGCTCCTGAATGCTAAGGGAAGTTTTAATGGAAAAATTCAATGACCCGATAATACAGGATCAAATCACCTGGTTAGCACGCAAACGATCACAAGTCTCCATTTCGCAACATCATTAATTTTGATTACAGAAGACTATCTTTAAAGGACATCTACCAGGAGGAGATTTCGAGATCAGCTCTCTAAGAGAGAACGCTATCCAACAACAGATATAGGCAGCCGCTAACAACAGCTGCAAAAGGGAGTGTTGTTGCCCAGGTACCAAGAATCTTCGAAATCGTTTCCCACTTACCCGATCGGTTGACCGCACCAATCCCAAAAATCGAACCGCAGGAAACATGCGTCGTAGAAACCGGCACACCCATATTAGAAGCCACCAGCACCAAAAATGCCGTTGTCACATTTGCAGTAAAGCCCTGCCCCGCATTCAAGTCAGTGATGCGCTTACTCATGGTCTCGGCCACTTGGCGGGCCTGAATAATGCCCCCTAGCGCGATCGCAATTCCCACCAGCCCAATCCCCACAGCAGGCCGAAAAGCCGCCGTCGTCAGCAGCAGCGCCGCGACCTTAGGCGTATCGTTCACCGCACGGCTAAAGCACACCGCCCCGGCGCTGAGGTAGTGCAGTCCATCTAGCGCCGTCTGCGCTTCAATGCCGATCAGCTTTCCCTGATAGCGCTCTACACATTGCGCAGAGTCATCTACCGATATCTCCAGTCCGGCCTGAGCTAGCATCAGGCCATCTGCCCCCACCTGCACGGGCTGCAAAGAGCCGTCTGCGACGCACACGCAGGTTTCTTTGGTCAGACCGGAGTTCTCTCGCACGAATCTCAGGAGGCTATAGAGGATAGCTGCGATCGCAATCGCCAGCACCGGACTCGTCAGCATCGGCAGCGCAAACTTTGTCAGCAGCACCTCCGTATTAATCGCCGCACCCGCCGCGATCCCAGTGCCTAGTAAGCCACCGATCAAAGCATGGGTCGTAGAAGTCGGCATCCCCAAATAAGTCGCCAAGAAAATACTCAGCGCTGCGCCCAGGCCCACTGCGACAGCAAATGCAGAAGACCCCGCCAAAGCATCAGGCACCAACCCTTTTCCAGAAAATGTTTTCACCAAAGTCTGCGCAAACAGCACAGACACCACACTCCCAGCAAACGTTGTTGCGGTTGCCCACCAAAGCGCGCCCTTAAAAGTTGTTGTATCACTGCCGTACAGCGTTGCCACGCCCTTAAAGTTATCGTTTGCACCGTTGCCATAGGCCAACCACAGCGCCGCCAGCACAATCAATATCGTCAAACTCATACGCCTTAAAAACCATCTCATAGGTTGTGTGCCCGTCAGCGTAAAGCTTCACGGACTACATATTATGAGATGGTTATGAGTAGATTATCAAAACATTAAGGGGGTTCTTTCAGGTTTTGATTCTGGCGCTAGCGGTTCTGCACCCAAACCTGAGAGATAGAGGCATTTTCAAAGAAAGCAGGCGTTTGGTTAAAGCTGCCGTCGCGAACCGCATCAGGCACCGAATAGTCTCCAGCAAAGCTGTGGGTTAGCGCCTCCGCCCGGAAGACAATTTTGTTAGGGCTGCGCTCAAACTTGGCAAACTCTCGTGCTTCGCTGTCGGTATTCAAGCTCAACGTCACCTTTCCATAGTCTTTCACCGCCGCTGACAGCAGCGTACCGGGCCCCGTGCCCTGAGATGTTTGGTACTTAGGATTGGCCGTAATAAACAGATTGATCGGGGTGCTGTCCGTTAGCGTTGTAGAAGCTGGATAGGCCATATAAAATGCGATCGCCCGCCCAGGAAAGAACCCAGAAATGCCCTCTCGCATCACCGCCACACCGGCTAAGTCCACCATAAAAGGAAACACGTCATCATAGGTGTAGGCTGCGCCCAGCGTCTGCTTAATCTGGCCGTAAGTGCTGCCAATCTTAGCAGGGCCAATTCCCTCAGCCGTGATCAAAAAATCATTCTTCACCGCCGTCTGGTTCCGCCACAGCCGAGCAAAGTCAGACGTATCCGACAGTAGCTCAGGTTTGATATCTTCTATCTCTTGCTGTAAGCGTAGAAGCGCCTGCTTCTGATGGCTAACACCTGAGTAGTATTTCGCAACATCCACCAGAGAAATGGGCATGGGTCAAACGCTAAATTACAGTGTTCATAGTTTGGCGTAATTTGTACTTTTTAGCAGTACCCATGAGGGGGACTTAATATTTTTAGGCTCGCTACAATTCAGGTTATTTGGGGTATATCTTGAGAAGAACTCAGCACTCAATAGCAGATCCTAAAATCCCCGTAAAACTATGAGCAACGCACCCGCTACTCCCCGGCTCCCCGGCAAGGTCATTCTTATCAGCGGTGGGGCAGGGGGCGTGGGGCGGGCCGCCTCTCTACGCTTCGCAGCAGAAGGGGCAAAAGTTGGCATCGCTGATATCCAGACAGAAGCCGGAAATCAGCTCGTGAAAGAAATTGAAGCAATGGGCGGCCAAGCTTACTTTGTCACCACAGATGTCTCTAAAGCGAGTCAGGTTAACGCCGCTGTTGAGCAAATCACTGAACACTTCGGCAAAATTGACATTCTGTTCAATCACGCCGGTACGCTCATCGTGAAGCCCTTTCTTGAAACCACTGAAGCAGACTGGGATCGCCTGATGGATATCAACGTTAAGAGTATGTTCCTAATGAGCAAAGCAGTGCTCCCTAGCATGATCGCAGCCGGCAAAGGCATTGTGATTAACACCTCTTCTATCTCAGCAGCTACCGCCGCTCCGATGGAAAGCTTGTACTGCATCACCAAAGGAGCAGTTTCACAGCTGACTCGGGCGATCGCGGTTGAATTCCGTGACGCTGGCATCCGCTGCAATGCCATCTCCCCCGGCTTTATTCGCACCCCCCACGGCATCCGCGAAATGAAAGAATGCAGCGCTCTCGGTGTCGAATTTACCGAAGCTGACATGAACCAACTACAGGGCCGCTTCTGCGAACCTGAAGAAGTTGCGAGTGTCGCGGTATTTCTCGCCTCAGACGATGCCAGCTTTGTTAATGGTGCATCGATTGATGTAGACAACACTTGGTCAGCTGCAACATAAGATCAGCTGCAACATAAGGTCAGCTGCAACATAAGAAAAGAGAAAGGAAGAGGGAGAGCTTGCTTATATGCGTGCTCCCGCTCTCCATATCCAATTAATTACGTAACATCATCCCTAACAACAGCCGCCACCGTCGTAATACCAGGTAGAGCTAGTCACCGTAATATCTTCGAACTTATCGAGGTTTCGAGCCGTTTTATCACAAATTGCCAGCGGAATTCCTGGCATCAAGATATGACCCGCGTTGTCATCAAAGTACTCTTCATCACCGGCATACACCGCCATCTTCCCCGTAAAAATGCACGCCCCATCCGGCGCAATCGGCACCTTAAAAGAAACAGAATCCAAACTCTCTAGCATCAAGTGCTCGTTCAGCTTGTAGTTCTTTGCATTCAGCAGGCGGTAAGGGCGCCGCGCCCGCACTTCTACTTGGCCAAAGCCCGCATCGATAATCTTTTGCGTGTAGTCTTCATAGGTCAATGCCCCCGATAGACACATCGCCCGCAGCCGGTCATCGTTGCGCAGGTGCACCGGAATCTCTCGGGTGGTGATCGGATCGCTCATGACCAACCGGCCTTCAGGCTTTAGCACTCGGTACGCTTCAGCCAACGCTTTTTTTAAGTCTTCGGGTTCAAAAATGTTGAACAAGCAGTTTTGGGCCACCACATCTACTGAGTTATCTGGCATGGGGATGTTGAACGCATCGCCTTCGCGCACGCTGACAAAGCTCGGGTCGAACCAGTCGTTTTCCTCAGCCGCGATCGCCAAATTTCGTACAGCCGCTTCCCGCATAGAAGCCACCGGGTCTACTGCCACAATCGCCCCCGGACGCCGAGAGAAGTAGGAGAACTGTAGCGCTTCTATTCCACCGCCCACACCGACATACAGCACCGTCGGGTCTCCCGTCAGCTCAGCTGGATGAACGGTGGTACCGCAGCCGTAATTCATCTCCTGCATCTGTACAGGCACTGTCAGCCCCGGCATCTGTAGAGGCGTGCTCTGCACACAGCACAAACCCACATCCGGTGTTTCAGCCACTTCTGTATAAAAATCAGCAACTGCTTCTAAATAGCTCAAAATATCCTCGCTCAGTTTATCAAGACTAAGTCTTGCAGTGTAGAGCCCATCGCTGAGTTTTTGCTGAGGAAAGATAAAAAACTTTTCTCAAAAAAATTCCAGCAAATTTTCAGCAGGGCACCCTCAGTGAGCCTCCGCGTGTCTCAGAATCATCGCCCAATTTTCCTTTGAATCATCGCCCAATCTTTAAGGTGGCTTTAATCCAACCACCAATCAGCCAATCGGTTGGTAGCATTGCAATACACACCGGGGGGTTTGGCTATGAATAACGCAAAAAAATTACTCACAAAAATAGGGATGCTGATCGCGCTGAGCGGCACCCTAACCGCTTGCATCACACCCACAACGCCCCTACCAGAGGACAGCGCCAGCGGCGCAACCAGTAACAAAACTATCAGCAAAGCCAGCAGCGATGGCCTCTCGTCAGAAACGTCCAGCGCCGTAGCTTGCGAGCTGGTCAGTGAGTCTGAGGCCACCTCACCGGAACCACTGAGGGCGCCAGAGAACACATTCATTTTTGAACAGTTCAATTTTCGACCCCAAGAAATTGTGATCGCTAACAATACCGTCACCCTCACCAGCGACCACCACATCTTTTCGCTCTGCCAAACCAACGGGGTCTGGTCCATTACCTCAGCCGACGCCAGCGAAGACAGCACTCCCTACAACCGCGAGCAAGTCCTCACGGACATAGCCGACCCTGACTACCAAACTATCGAAGTCGAGGGGCAGTCCTATCAATACCGCATTAGGTTACAAGCAGAGTGGCTGACCGAGGAACGCAAGCCCAGTACTACCGACCCAGAAGCCCCAATATCGGCAGCAGAAGAATCGCTGGAGATCGCACCAGAAGATGCTGTCTTCTTTGAGCTAAAAGCGCCTAGCGGTGAGCTGATTAGCGAGCAGCTATACACCGTGAGCGAGGTACAAGCAGCACAGATCGGAGCGAGTCTTGGTGCACCTAGTATTGCTGATGTGGCTACGGTTGAATCAAATATTTGGTTCGCAGCAACGGCAAGCAAGGGTGAAGGCGACGGTGGCTTTGCCAGTCTGATTCAGTACAACACCGAGACCGGTAGCCTCAACGTTAAAAAGCCAGAAGCTATTCAGGGCGATCAAATTACGTCTTTGGCTATAACAGGCACAGCAGATAACCCACCTGAAGCCGCTGATTCAGATACCGCCGGAGCTGACAGCGAGAATGAGCCTGAGAACAGCACTGAGAATGAGCCTGAGAACAGCACTGAGAATGAGCCTGAAAACGACGCCGAAAATGAACCCAAGAACAGCGAACAAACCCTTGATAGCAGCGCTATAACCCTATGGATGGGAACGCAGCGCAGCGGTGAAGGCGTACCGTACTACCCAGCCAATGGGCTAGTGTCCTATCAGCCAGAGAGCGAAGCGCTGAAAATGTACACCATCACAAATAGTCCACTGGTGGGAGCCATCCCGCATCAGGTAGCCGTTGAGGGCAACAGCCTTTGGGTGGGCACGGGCGATGGTGCTTGCCAGGTAAGTTGGAAGACTATTGAGAAAAGCGAGAGCTGGAACTGTTGGAAATTTACGGCGATCGCCACCCTCCCGTCTGACGGCGTCGAAGTCTTTGATAGCTTCCTAGCCGACGGCCCTACCGCCACCCTCAACCAAGACACCGTAGAAGTCCTCTGGGTCAACCAATCGACAGAAGAATCAGAAGCCGCCAGAACCATGCGCTACGAAGTCGTATACGAACCCGGCTTTGAAGCGCAGCTCTCTCAAGGCGCCTATCGCATCCCGAATGAAGTCGCTCAGCGAGCCGCTGGCGGCAACGATATTTTTTGGCCAGGGACTCACTGGCACTGGAACGGCAAACGATTTGAGCGAACCCTAGACGAAGTCGGGCTGAACCTTGTCGGCGGTGGTCCCTATGGACTCGTCTCGTCCAACGCTCGTAGCGGCTTCGATTTTGATAGCCGCACCATCCGAGGAGAATTCGACCTGCTCGACCTCACCGCCGACTACACCAAGATTCGCTACTACTCAGGGTGGATAGAAGGTGACGAAGTCGAGGTGTATCCTACAGTTCTGCCCGTTGAAGCGGCAGCTGATGATACCAAACCCAGCCCGCTTCCTGAGATGGCTGCCAAGATCACGACGGTACAAGGGCCTTAGGGTAGCGTCGGTGCGTAATCATAGGATTAGCTCATGAAAACAATCCCCGCCAGCAGCTTCCAAACCGAGCTGAATAGCAGCAAGCTTACTCGACCCATGTGGATGCTCTGGATTCTTTCGGCGGGATTGATTGCGCTAGATGGATTCGATTTCTTCATCATCGGCGTGGCCATGCCGTTCATTCAGCGCGATTTTGGACTGAGCGCAGGTTGGGTAGGCGCGATCGCAACATCAGC
This sequence comes from Cyanobacteria bacterium J06598_1, assembly GCA_038529685.1. GTDB lineage: Bacteria > Cyanobacteriota > Cyanobacteriia > Phormidesmidales > Phormidesmidaceae > Phormidesmis. Next base: position 24,138 of record JBCBDN010000006.1, read on the forward strand.
CCTTTTCGGTGCGCTTATTGGCTCACTCACCCTCGGCCCCATTACCGATCAGGTGGGCCGCCAAAAGATGCTCGTGCTTGACATCGCCCTGTTCATTCTCGCTTCACTGGCCACTGCGCTTGCTTGGAATACCTGGTCCCTGCTCATATTCCGCTTCTTAGTGGGTGTTGGCATCGGTGCAGACTATCCCATCAGCGTCGCTTACATCACTGAAAACATCCCGGCAAGGCATCGCGGACGGATGGTGATTGGGGCATTTAGCTTTCAGGCAGTAGGTGCTTTGCTCGGCGCTTTGGTTGGCTGGGTGACGATTCTTGCGTTTCAACAGATTTCGCCCGATTTGGCTGTGGGCTATGCTTGGCGCTGGATGCTGGGAGTCGGGGTGGCTTTATCTCTTTTAGTCGCAGGGCTGCGACTGTTGTTTTTGTTGGAGAGCCCTAGCTACTATCTGGCACAAGGAGATTACGTTGCTGCGTCTGAAGCCGCCTCTCAGCTGCTAGAAGAAGAAATTGTTTTAGAAGAAAGTAAGCAAACAGACTCACAGAAAGAAACAGCAGAACTCGGCTATAGAGATCTGTTTTCACCAGCCTACCGACAGCAAACAGCGATCGCTGCCCTTCCTTGGTTCCTGCAAGATATTGCCACCTACGGAATCGGTATCTTTACTCCCACTATTATCGCAGCGCTTACCTACTCAAAAAATAGCGACTTTCTCACTCAAGAAATCGCGTCTGCCAAAGGTTCAGCTATCGTCAATGTGTTTCTTGTAATTGGCTTCGGCTTAGCCATTTTACTGATTAACCGAGCGGGCACAATTCCTTTGCAAATCTGTGGTTTTATCGGCATGGCCACTGGCCTATGCATTCTCTCTTTCTCGGGGAATAGCACTCAGATAGCCCTGCTTTTTACAGGCTTTATTCTGTTCAATATCACGATGAACCTAGGACCAAATGCCACGACTTTTCTGCTGTCTGGAGAAGTGTTTCCACCAGCAATTCGCGCTAGCGGAGCGGGGCTCGCAGGGGCGATCGCCAAGTCAGGTGCGGTGCTTGGAGCGCTGACGCTGCCGGTACTGCAAGAGAGGGTAGGGATAGCGGTTTTGCTGCGATCGCTCGCCCTCCTGTGTCTCTTCGCCGCCCTCATCACATTTACGCTTAGACAGGCCGTCTCGAAAACTGACCTGCAACCCCTCACAAAGTACTCAGCGCTGCCCGAATAAACAGCTTCATTGGGCCGCATCCAAAAGCGAGCCGCTAGATTAGAGTCCTCCTCGAATAAACGATTCAATCGGGCTAATCTGGAAGCTCTCAGCTAACTCGGTCAGATGCTGCCAAAAAGGCACTAGCGCATCGTTCTTATCTAGCATTGGCTGAGCTTGCTCTGAGATGCCATAGATATCACCATTCTCAGCCATCTCAGCCAAAGAGATCAAGACCGCTTTTGAAGGATAAACCATCCCTTGATTCGTCGCCTCGTCATCCGCCTGATTATTAGCAGCAGCCTCGTCTTTGTACACCCAATCCACCGCTAGGTGCTTCTGCAATAGGGCAAACAGCTCAGGGGCCCGAACCGGTTTCGACAGCAGGGCATCTGCACACTGCTGCACCCGCTGCTGTTCGTCACTCAGCGCCGCGCTAGCTGAATACACCACCACCACCATATCGTTATGTTCAAGCTGCAAGCTTAACGTTTCTACCATTGCTAAGCCGTCCATCACGGGCATCGCCAAATCAGTAATGAGCAAATGAGGCGAAAAATCAGCCGCCAAAGTCAGCCCTTCCTGCCCATTCCCAGCCGTCTTCACCTCAAAACCCAGGGGCTCTAGCAAATGAGCAATCACCAACTGATTTTCCCAGCCATCATCCACCACCAATATTCGCTGACGCGGCCCCTCGTAAGCCACAATCGTCGCATCGGGCAGTGCATCAGCATCGTTGACTACCTCATCAGCCAGCAGCAGATCTACATCAAACCAAAAGGTACTACCCTCCCCAGGATGGCTGTTCAACTGCAGCTCACCGCCCATTAACGACACAATCTTCTGGCTAATCGGTAGCCCTAATCCAGTGCCTTCTGCCTGCTTTTTCGCATCGCCAACCTGTTCAAAGGGGCGAAAAACCTTCTCTAGTTGCGCCGCTGACATGCCAACCCCGGTATCTTGTACCTGAAAACGAAACCGCATCGTGTCGGTAGCAGGTCCACCGGAGTCTCTATTAGCTGACAAACAAGTAGCTGACAAACAAGCGACCGGCGATCCAGTGACCAGCGTTGGATCGTCTAGCGTTGAATCGTCTAGCTCAGCCAAAGGCTCGGCATAAATCGGCTGAACCTTTACGCTCAGCAGAACCTTTCCGTGGTCTGTAAACTTCACCGCGTTGCTCAGCAGGTTTAGCAGCACCTGTCGCAGTCGCTTTTCATCAACGACCACCCCAGCGGGTAAATCTGGGTCGCACAGCAAATCGAACTGCACCCCTTTTTGCTCTGCTCGAAGCCGAAAGATCTCACTAACACTGTGCAGAAAGGGTGCGATCGCCACTTCGCTCACATGTAAATCCATCTTGCGCGCTTCAATCTTCGAAAGATCCAGCACATCATTGATCAGCATCAACAAATGAGACCCACACTGGTCAATTACGCCAATCCCCTTACGAGCCATTGGTGGCAGCCCTTCTATCCGTTCCAAAATCTGGGCATACCCCAAAATTCCATTCAGCGGCGTGCGCAGCTCGTGGCTCATATTAGCCAGAAACTCACTCTTCGCCCGATTGGCCACCTCAGCACTTTCCATCGCCGCCCGCAGCTCCACCGTTCGCGCTAGCACCCGCAGCTCTAGCTCTTCGACAGAATGACGCAGCTGAAGCGTCACCCGCTGAAAAGACGCTTCCAAAATCTCTATCTCGTCTTCGTCGGCGGTCGCCAGCATCGACCCACTCGTCACCAAACGCTTTTCACAATCAGCGTCTATCCCCGCTAGTTTGCGGCTTGCACGCAAGATCGGATACAAGCGGCGATTGAGATGTCGTACAAACAGCGCAACCCCTAGAGCTAAAGTAGAACCTAACCCCAGCAAGCCACCTAGAGCAATGGGCAAGCCCTGTGACCACACCACCGCATCAGGTACTATCGCCAACATCAGCCACCCGGTATCGCTTACATACTCATAAGCCCAATAGCGACCCGTCCGATGCACTATTCCTGTCCCCTCTGGCTCAATTTGTAGCCACACGCTATCCAGATTAGGCACATCCTCATAGGTCGACAGTTGGCTCACCCCCGGAGCCCCATCAGTCGGATCAGCCAACACACTGCCCTGTGCACTCAACAGTAAAAACTTACCTTCAGTCTCTAGAACAGGCCCCTGTAAGCGCGCGCGAACCGCAGCAAAGTCAACCAGCAGTTGAGCTTCACCAATCAAGCGTCTTTTGTCATCAAATATAGAAGTCTTGTATTTCGCCGTTAGCGAGCCGCCCTCTAAAGAAGGCTCTAACCACTGGCCTTGTTTTTGCTCATAGCCGTAAGGCACCGGATCAAAGCGAACAGCGTGCGTCGGCCCTAGAAATGGCTCAGAAAGATCAAAGCCTAACGACTGATAAGCACTCTGATCTTCAATCGATTCTTGCCGAAGCACCCTAGCAGCGTTAGCCACTGCCTGAAAAGACTGGCGTCCTTCTTCCAAATCGCCTTCAAGGGCTATCACCTTAGTGCCCAAGCTGGCTTGAATTGCCCTAACACTCTGCTTTTCTAACAGCTGAAAAAAGCAGTAAGACATACTGCCCACACCGACTAGAGCCGTACCCAGCACATAGATAAATAGCTTAGAAGCAACAGAGCGACGGAGCAAAATTTTCATAGGCGATCGCAAGTGAGTAAGCGCACTGCTGAGGGAAGACATACCAGCGCCACATTGCGCTAGTTTGCACTGTTAATATTCCCGTCAGCAGGAGGGCCTAAAGCATGAGCGCTCAACCTGCAAACGCCTTGGGCTACCCTACATCGCTAGCCCAAGGCAAAAGATGGCCTAATAAGATGACCTAATATAAGACTGACCCACATACGCCAGCGAGCCCCCATCAAATGACAGACACTATCGAGGAAAGTTGGTATATCGTGCAGCAACCTTCCAAACAATGTGACGTAGTCTCAGCAGCTGCACTTGATGCGATTACCGCTACAGAATCAGACGATTCTCCCGAGGAATCAACAGAGCCAGCTGAAAAATGGGGACCCTTTAAAACGCAAAATCAGGCCATCGCAAAACGCGTTGGCCTGATCAGAGCAGGAAAATGTCAGCCGAGCTAGCGGAGCGTATTCAAATCGCCATTAGCTCACCGTCGGCTCACAGCTGCTCCGCCCAAAGAAGTTAGCGGTCCGAAACGCCTACGGCACTTGCCGATTCTCGCCCAGAGCGAATGGCATCGGAGAGCACTTCTATGGCTTTGGCATACTGTGGGTCTTCTAAGGTTCCAACTTTATCGCGATCTTCAGTCAGCTCATCGCGCTGCTCATCGGTCAGCTCTACAACATAGTCGGGTTCAATCCCTAACTTGTTAATATCACGGCCAGATGGCGTGAGGTACTTAGCAATCGTGACGGCAACACCCGACCCGTCCGTTAGCTGACGAACCGACTGTACTAAGCCTTTCCCAAAGGTTTGAGTCCCGACCAAAACAGCACGGTCATTGTCTTGGAGCGCGCCCGAAAGAATTTCACTGGCACTGGCTGAACCACCATCTACCAAAACCACCAGCGGCTGGTCAGTCAGCGCCTGATTGCGCGCGACTTCTTCATCACTCACTGCGTTGCGGTCCACGGTAGAAACGATTGTGCCTTCTTCAATCCACATTTGAGCAATGTCGATACTAGAGAAGAGTAAACCACCTGGATTAGAGCGCAAGTCGAGGACGTAGCCCGTTACATTCCGATCTTCGAGCGATTCAATCGCGTCTTTCATTTCAGCAGCGGCATTGGCACTAAACTGGGTCAGGCGAATATAGCCGACAGAGCCTTCGTCGCCCGTTTCTACAGAAAAGCGAACCGGATGAATTTCGATGCGGGCACGAGAAAGTTCAAAGTCAATCGGCTCATCTTCACGGCTAATCGAAAGGACCACAGAAGAATCAACCGGTCCTCGAATCAGGTTGACCGCATCGCTCAGGTCCATACCTTCGGTGCTTTGCCCATCAATAGATTTAATAATATCCCCCGAAATCAGCCCTGCTTCATAGGCAGGGGTGTCTGCAATGGGGGCAACCACGACAATATCGTTCGTTTCTTCGTCTTGCGAGATCTGAATACCCACACCTGTGAGCTCACCCGAGGTGTCGATTTGCATGTTGCGAAACTCTTCGGGATCCATAAACCGTGTGTAGGGATCCTCGAGCTGCTCTAGCATCTCGCGCACAGCTACATAAGCTTCCTCTTGGTCGGTGTAGGTGCGGTTCAAGTAGTCAGAGCGCACCGTGCTCCAATCAAGCGAGTTAAAAGAGTCGTCTACATACTCATGGTCAATGAGCTGCCACACTTCATCAATGAGTTCCTTCGGGCTTTCTTTAAAGAAGGCCTGACCATTTGATATGTGCAGGTTGGCACCTGTAATAACAAAGGCGGCGCTCGCTAATGCGGTTGCTCCCAAGATAAAACCGCGCTTAGTAATTGCCATAAGTAATCAATAATCCTGTGTGGAGGACATAATAATACGCCCAATTTAGCATAACTGCCTTATCTCTAGCCTGAGCCTAAGATAAAGGACAGCTTTTATTGTTTAAGACTCTGTTAGGAAGCAGATTAAAGTGAAATGAATATCTGCTTTTTTGGGTATAGGCCACTTTGCAAAGCGTACTGCTAGCCACGTCAAATGACGGTTCATTACAGCAAGGGCTGTCTGTACATTCGAGAACGCATTTCTCACACGCAGACAGCTAAACCCAGATAGAGCAGAGCGTTGAGATACTTTTTCGCACTTTGGCACAACGCGAAAGTCTCTTGACCAACGGCTATCCAAAAACCTTATCGCCCCTGGACCCATTATTGAAAGCCCAAGGGAGATAGGACAATAGTCAAAAGGGGCACACCCCAAACAGAAAACTTAAGGAGAGAACCCAAAAAGAAGAGATCAAGAGAAGAAAGCCCAATGTGTCTGGTCAGCTAGACTACCGCAACAGTCTCAGCGGCGTTCTCTTCTGGCTCTACCCAACGCCCATCAGCCTTGATGAGATCAATTAAGGCTTCTACACCGCGCTCTTGAGGGACTCTTTCAATCTCTTCACGACCTCTATATAACGCAATAGTGCCCGGTTGCTTACCGACATAGCCATAGTCGGCATCCGCCATCTCACCAGGACCATTAACAATGCAGCCCATCACTGCAATGTCTAACCCAGTTAAGTGACTTGTGGCTTCACGAACCTTATGCAGGACGTTTTCAAGGTTGAAGAGCGTCCGACCACAGGAAGGGCAGGCCACGTATTCCACCATCGTTTTACGTAAGCCTAATGCCTGCAAAATGCTGTAGCAAACCGGAATTTCTTTCTCGGGCGCTTCAGTTAAAGACACGCGGATGGTATCACCAATGCCTAAAGCCAATAACGTTCCAATGCCAGCGGTGGACTTAATTCGGCCATACTCGCCATCGCCAGCTTCCGTGACGCCTAGGTGTAGCGGGTAGTTCATGCCCAGCTCGTCCATACGTTTTACCATCAGCTGATAGGCCGCCAGCATCACAGGTACGCGAGAAGCTTTAAGCGACAGCACAATATTATAAAAGTCCAAAGATTCGCAGATGCGAATGAACTCTAACGCTGACTCCACCATGCCTTCAGGCGTATCGCCGTAGGTGAAGAGCATCCGCTCAGCGAGGGAGCCGTGGTTTACCCCAATGCGCATGGCTTTGCCCTGATCGCGCAGAGAGATTACTAGGGGTTCTAGGGTTTCACGAATTTTGTCCCCGATGGCGTCAAACTCGGACTGGGTGTATTCAGTGCGATCGCTCCCATCTGGATTTTTGGACGCCTTCTCAAATACATACAGGCCCGGATTAATCCGCACCTTATCTACATGCTTAGCCACTTCCAGCGCAATCTTCATGCCGTTGTGGTGCACATCAGCCACCAAAGGCACCGCCTGGTAGCTCTGCATCAGTTTGGTTTTAATATCAGCGAGGGCTCTAGCATGTGCCATGCTGGGCACCGTTACCCGCACAATTTCACAGCCTGCTTCGTGCAGCCGCCGAATCGCCGCTACTGAGCCCTCAATATCCAGCGTATCTTCATTGATCATGGACTGTACGACCACCGGATGGCCGCTGCCAATCACCACATCACCCACCTGAACGGAGCGGGTCTTACGGCGGCGAATAGTGGTGTCGAACAAAGTTTCGTGCTGCGGCGCTTTCGGTTCAGCTTGAGCGGTGTTGGCTTGAGGTGAGGCAGGCGGTGTGGACAGAGTTTGCATAGGTTAAGCTCGACTTTTTGAAGCAAAGTCGCGGCGCTGTACATACTTCAGGTTGCCATATAACGAGGCGGTTTGAGTGTATGCACTGGGGAAGTGAGTGTATACCAACTCTGATATGTAGTGTGAGAAACATCTTGCGCGCAAAAGGGAGGCGTGCTGCGCTACTCCAACTTTGCCGTACATTCCAGCACTAGCCGCTGATTAACTAGGGCGTAGGGCTGAACGTCTAACGCTTTGCGAAAAGACTGAATAGCCGCAACATAGTTACCCAGCGCTCGATGGCTCAACCCCAAACCGTGCAAGGCGCCAAAATGATAGGGCACCAGATCAATCACCTTTTGGCAATCGGCCACAGCCCTCCAGTAGTCCTTTTGCATAAAATGTAGAACCGCTAGCCGGTTCCAAGCCTCTGCAAAATCTGGCTGCACATCTAATATGTTGGTCAATAGAGACTCACACTGACCCACCTGCCCAGCATCTAAAAAGCTTTGGGCTTGCATCAGCTGCTGAGCACCGTGCACACCCTTTTGATGAAACCAAAGATGCCACAAACCGGCGGTTGCCTGCTCACGCACTGACTCGTCTGAACGCTTCAAGTCACTCAACAAACGCTCAATATGGGCCGTATCTCCGGGATCCATCAAACAATATCCTGCAAAATATTCCCTGCAATGAGGAAAAGAGCGTCTTTCATCAGGCCCTCATTAGGCCCTTTAGTTAAATTATAGCGGGATGTTCAAACCGAAGCAGCGCGCATCTGAAGCGCTACTCTACCGCTAACGAAACCCGACGGCCACCGATTTTTCTCAGCTCGCCTAACAGCTCTGCAATGTCGTCATAGGGCAAATTGCGATCTGCTTTTAGCATCAGCGACCCTTCAGGGTTTTCAGTGAAGTAGGCTTGCACCACTGGGGTTAGCTCACGCAAATTGACCGGTTCACCTTCAAGAATCAGCTCTTTCCCCGTGGTCAAACCAATCGTGAGCGGTTTGGCTTCGTCCGTTTTATCGATAGTGGCTTCGCTGCTGCTATCGACAGACTTGGGCAAGGTGACGCCGTTGATCTGCACGCCGGTTAGGCCCATAGAGATAATGACGAAAAAGATCAAAACAGTCATCAGCACGTCCATCATCGGGACGAGGTTGACTTCGGGAATGCGGCTAGGGCGGCGGTGGCGGGTACGCATGGCTAGTTGCTATCGTGCTCTTTCTCTATTGTATTTATGCTGATGTTCATGGTGTCGCAGGGGAAGCTGCTGGGCCACCTGCGGTCGGGTCGGGTGTGGGCTCTTCTTGCAGCGCGAGAGAAACGCGATCGCCCCCCACTGAACGCATATCACCCAGAAACTGCATCACCTGCTCGTAAGGGAGATCGCGACTTGGCAACAGGTAGACTGTCTTATCAGCGTTGCGGGCTAGGTAGGATTCTATTTCAACAGTGAGCTGGCCAGCAGCGATGGGATTGCCGTTCAGAAGCTGCTGTCCGGTAGCGTCCATTTCAACAATAAAAGGCTCCTGCACCGTATCTGTAGCAGTTGGGGTGTCTTCAGACTGCTCAGGCGGCAAATCTACCTGGATGAGCTGCTCGCTGCCCAGAGAAACAGCAACCACCACAAAGAAGGCCAGTACACCCATCATCACCGTCAGCATTGGGATTAGGTCGATAGTGGGAATGCCGTTGTCTTCTGAAGAATCGCGAAAGCGCATGGCGTCTCAATGACTGAAAATTTACTGGAGTAGACGGTGAAGGCTGCGGCGAAAGTGCCTACGAAGAGAACTTCCTAAACGCTTAAAAGTAAGGCTGTTGAGAGCCCTGTGGCTGAGAGGAGCCAACGACTTTCTCTTCAAGCGCGCTTTCTTTCTCGTGGTAAGAACGATCTTGTGAATAACGACTGTCTTCACGCCGAGGGGCAGGGGGCGCAGCAGGTTCACGCAAGGGGAGGCGATCTGCTTCGTACCAATACTCTCGGTAAATCAGCTCTAGCTCGTTGCCTGCTTCAGAAAAATAGTCCATCTGCTGAGACTGCAGCGTCACCATGACCCGGAGTACGAGCAGGGCCAAGATAGCGACAACCATGCCAGCAGCCGTTGTAATTAGAGCTTCACCGATACCGCCAGCGGCTTCGGTTGCACCTGCCGCTCCGTCGCCACCGCCAATGTTGAGACTTTCAAACGTGGCAATCAGACCGGTTACCGTACCCAACAGGCCGAGCAGCGGCGCAACGGCAACTACAGTTTCTAGCAGCTTGTCGCCTTTGCGCATTTTGACAAACTCTTTGTCGGCGGCATTCTCTAGCGCTAAGCGAAACGAATCGGGGGAGGGGTTTTTAAGACTTAGAGGCGCGAGCAAAAAGCGGCCAATGGGAAGGTCTCGGGCCCTAGAAGCGATCGCAGCTGCCCCATCCAAATCCTGACGAGACTTATCTAGTACCTCGTTCACGACTCTCGCCTCGCGCTTGAGCAAATCAGTCCAAAAAGTAGCTCGCTCTAAGGCGCAGGCCAAGGTAAATACAGAAGCGCCGACAATAGGCACCATGACCGGGCCACCCTTTGCCAAAAAATCAAATACGGTTGTCATAGCTTAAGGGCGCTCGAAAATGCAGCGCGCAAAAAATAATAGAATTACCAAAGATATTAGTCAGTGTAGGATGCCAGAAGCACTATAGCCGCCTGCCTTGTCTCGATAAGTAAACAAGGGGTAAACAAAGGGTTAAGAGGCCCCTTAATTCATCTACACAACATTCATCTACACGACGCCATCTGAACGCATGATACTCAATAGCCAGCTGGCCATCGTAGCCCTACGCGTAAGTCTAGGCACTAGCTGATCAACGGAGTAGCCTTTGAAGCCTAAAAAAGTTTTGAGCAGCTGTTTATTCTCTTTAGGAATAGAGCGCGTTAGCTGCACAGTTGCCGGACGACTCTCAATAAAATTGGGTGGGTCAGGATACTTTTCAGACCAGGCGTCGTCTACGTCATTAGCGCTCCAAGTGTTGGCACTGTCATCGTAGCGATAGCCTAGGGTCTGCCACACCAGCTGGTTGACCGTATCATCAGGCAGTTCGTTGTTTAAGATGGCCCAGAGTGTCTCAGTAGTGAGTGGCGGGAGGTTAGTCATCATGAGTTCGATAATACCAACCCAATCTACGATTCGAGTGGAGAAAATTCGAGCGGCGATCGCACTCAACGCAGCAGAACTCGGCATCCGTCCAGAATTCGCCAGAATCCACCCGAAATTCCATCTCCACACCTACACCGCACTCCCTTCCACCAGCACTCAGCTATGGAAACTGCTGGCAGCCGGCGCACCCTCCGGCACGGTCGTCATCGCTCAGCAGCAGTCAGCCGGCAAAGGGCAACGCGGCCGCACCTGGGAATCTCCATCCGGCGGGCTCTATCTATCCCTGGGGCTCGAACCCAACTGGCCGGTCAAACACAGCGCTCAGCTCACCTGCCTCAGCGCTTGGGGCATCGCCACCGCACTCAACAATCTAGGCATTGATGTCCAAATCAAGTGGCCAAACGACCTTCTTTTTCGAGGCAAAAAGCTCGGCGGCATCCTCACCGAAACCAAGCTGTCACAAGCACCAGAATCTGCCCCACAAGATAGTCCCTCAAAGGCTTCTGAAGAATCTAAAACTAAAATTAAGCAGGCCGTTATTGGTGTTGGCATCAATTGGCACAACCCCACACCTCACACCGGAATAAGTCTGGCAAAAGTAATAGAGGAAATACCGTCAGAACTTGGTAAAAACAAAATTAATTGTTTGGAGATGCTGATCGCGATTGTACTTAGGGGAATCCTTCAGGGTGTCCTATTTCAACAGCAGGTGAGCAGTCAAGTTTTCATGAAGTCCTATCGGAAATTACTGACACAGGTCGGTCAGACTGTTTCACTAGATAGCAGTGGGAAGCTATCACTGGCAACGCCTGCGGTTCATCCCCATCCCCATTCGTGGGCAAATCGTTCCGGAGAAGTGATAGGCATTTCAGAAGAGGGTTATCTACAGGTCGCCTTGCACCCAGCATTCAGTCGAGATAACGCCCCCAGCTTGACGGGCCTAAGCTCAACAGACTTGGGCCCAGCAGACTCAGTGGAGAATATTTTGCTGCTTAAGCCCAGCGAGATACACATCAGTTAAGATTACTTTGGGATTCCTTTAGGTTTATGACTATGACCGCGCCCCAGCATGACGACAGCACTGCACCACAGCAGGGCAACAGCCATTACACCCAGCGCCAAAAGTTGCAGAGATGCTGGTTTATCACCTTGGGATTGCTAGGTGGCTTTGGGTTTGTCACGAGCCAAATGAGTTTTGCTCTAGCAGAGCCTGATGGGTATAGCAGTGAACAGTCAGCGAATGCAGAAGCGCTGGACTTAGGTAACTACGCCGCCAGTAACTACGGCGCCAGTAACTACGGCGCCAATACGGCCAGCGAAGCCTACACTGCCAATACATACGTAGAGGACACCTACGCAGCGCCCTACGTCGACCAGAGCTACACCATAGAAACGGCTGAGTTCGCACCAGCGCCACCCACTTTTGCCCCAGCACCGCCCACTTTTGAGGTCGCTACAGCCAGTGCGCCAATGCCTGCACCTGCTGCCTTCATTGAAGCCCCCATTGGCGCACCAGAAACCGTTGCAGATGCAGCACCTTCAGAGGGGGTTTCATACAGTGCAAAAGATCTGGGTAGCCCTAGTATCAGCACCGCTGACGCTGCACCCTCAGCAGTGGTGCCAACAGTCACCTCGGCTGCACCGCCTACCTTCACCCGCCCGAGCAAGCCAAGCGCTAAGGTTATTGCAAGCGCAAGCTATCCACTCGCCGGCGCCATAGAAGCTGGCACGAT
>JBCBDN010000007.1:0-34112 GCA_038529685.1 Cyanobacteria bacterium J06598_1
ATCAAAGCTACAGCGAAGTTCTGGAAAAGCGTAGGCAACTTTTTGTTGTCTGACAACCGAGTTAATCAGTGTCGAAAATTCTATCTGGAGCTTGCTGTGCTGTCCTTGAGGCATAGGCTTTTGACTAATACGGCCATCGATAAATTCACTGGCAGGCTGAGTGTCCGGTAATGCCAAGAAGGCTTCTAAAGTAAGTGGCTTGATAGGTGTCTGAACCACTGCATCATCTCCAGTTGGCTTGTTTTCACCATGTTATCGTTTCTCCTCCATTTCTGATTCGACTCAATAAGAGAAAGCCCTGCCGGTCGCTGTAGATGGCTGAAAATTTTTCTTTCTTCAGACCGTAGCAAACCTTACAAAACCATACTCTGCCCTGTCTTACAGTGGATGTGCAGTTCAGGTCTAAGTCAATAACGGTTTGCTATTGATTGCGCCCTTTCAAGCGCTGCACTTTTCCACTTCTTGAGTATCCTCATGCGTTTAGAGCAGTTGCAGGCTTTTTTGGCGGTGGCTGAAACGGGTAGCTTTCAGGCCGCCGCCCGTCAGTGTGGTGTGACCCAATCGACCATTAGTCGCCAGGTGCGCTCGGTGGAAGATGATTTGGGGGTGCCGCTATTTCATCGGACGGGACAGGCCAAGCTGACACTGGCGGGCAGTAGCTTACTGCCAAGAGCGACGCGCATTTGTAAGGAATGGACTCAGGCCCAGCAAGATATTGACGATTTGGTAAATGGCAAGCAGACAGAGCTGTGCGTGTCGGGAATTCATTCGGTATGTGCTTATTTGCTGCCGCCGATAGTGACTCAGTTTTGTGCAGCGCATCCAGATGTGCAGCTCAGGGTGACGGCGTTGGGTAGCGATCGCGCCCTAAAAGTACTAAGAGATGGCCTAGTCGATATCTCAATTGTGATGCACAACCCGCTGCTTACAAGCAATCAAGAAATGGCCGTAACCCCGCTGTACGAAGAGCCGGTAGAAGTGCTGATGGCGGTAGATCACCCGCTAGCTGAGCATGATGTCGTCCCTTGGTCAGAGCTGGCTCGATTCTCTCAGGTGGTGTTCAAGGATGGCTATGGCATGCAGCGAATTGTGCAAAGTCAGTTTCGTGAGCACGGTCGAGATTTGAAGGTGGCGCTGGAGCTAAATACGCTAGATGCGTTTCGTGGTGTGGTGCGCCAAGGCGATTTGGTCGCGCTGCTGCCCCGTTCGGCGCTGACTGACAGCCGCCGTGATCCCGAGCTGACGGTGCGCCCGATGGGTGACCCAGTGCTCTCTCGCAAGGTCGTGATGGTAACGACTCACGATCGACTGTTGATCCCACCGATCCAGCAGTTCTGTGAGCTGGTGCGTGAGCAGGCAAGCTACTATCTTGAACAGCTGAATGCGCCAGCAGATGCTGTCACAAAACGGTCTCAGCTGCGATCGCTACGCACTGTTGAACTGCCACCTTGCGAGCAGCTAGCTTCTCCTGCCGAAAATCTTCTACTTTCTAAGATTCAGTCTTAATCCTCCTTCTCTTGAGGCAAAAATTCCCTTAAAACAATCTCTGTATAGCCAGTAAATCCGCCTGCGGTTATTTATACTTGTGAACTTATGACTCACTTCGTGCTGGCCTGATCGCCCTCGATTTGTTCAGCCACTTCTTTGCACTGTCACCATGAGCTATCCACTTGCCGACCCTCAGCACATTCAGTTTCGAGCGCTGCTCAAAAAAGTGGGCAGTGGTGCCCACACTTCTAAATCGCTGAGTCGGGAAGAAGCTGCGCTGGCTACTCAAATGATGCTAGAAGAAACGGCGACGGCCGCCCAAATCGGTGCGTTTATGATTGCTCAGCGGATCAAACGGCCCACGCCAACTGAGCTGGCTGGCATGCTCGATACCTACGATGCGCTAGGGCCGATGCTCAGCCCGATTGCGCATGAGTGCCCGGTGACGGTATTTTCTAATCCTTACGATGGGCGATCGCGCACAGCGCCGATCAATCCACTAACGGCGTTAATTTTAGCGGCAGCCGGTGCCCCTGCTGTTCTACATGGCAGTGGCCGCCTGCCGACTAAGCACGGTTTGCCTATGGTGGAAATTTTTTCAGAACTGGGTCTGCACTGGACTAAGCTAACGACGCTGGCGCAAGTCCAACAGATTTTAGAACAAACTGGTTTGGGCTTTGTGTATCAGGCGGTTCACTTTCCACAGGCGGAGGCGATGGTGAGCTATCGCGAGCAGATTGGTAAGCGGCCAACGCTGGCTACGGTAGAAATTATGTGGTCTCCCTATATCGGGCATAGCAATGTGGTGAGTGGCTATGTGCATCCGCCCACCGAAGCCAGAACCCAAGCGGCCTTTACAGAAAGAGGAACAGGCTTTTTTACGACGGTAAAAGGTCTAGAAGGCAGCTGTGATATTGCACGCGATCGCACCGCTATTATCAGCCTAAATCATGTAAAATTTGGCGAACCTGGTGAGTCTAATGCCTTGAAGACAGAGAGACTGTTGTTGCATCCTCGTGACTATGGCTTTGAAGGGCCTGATCCAGCGCTAGGCCCAGTTGAAAACCTGCTGTCAGACTATCGTGATGCGATCGCTGGTCGCCCAAATGAGATTAGTCGCTCGGCGGTGTGGAACAGCGGGTTTTATCTGTGGCGGGTAGGACAAGCAGAGAGCATTGAAGCCGGGTTTGAAAAAGTGCGATCGCTACTCACCGACGGTACCGTAAAAGACAAACTTCACCAGGTATCATCGGCTATTGAGACTGCGCTTTAAGGGTTTCCTCTAACCTGGCACACCCACAAATCTGGCACGCTAGTTTGGCGCATACTAAGCCTGTACGGTGCTCTCAGCATGGACTATGTGCGCTTCATCGTAAGTGGTGTTGCTGGTGTCAATTGCCTTAACAACAATCCGATCGGGGTACACATCAAACGCTGTGAACCCTAGCTGAGATGTGGCGTGAGCTGTATATCTAGAAGGTTCGACCGATCGAAGCTTAGCGCCGTTTCCTGTCGTGATGTAAGTGGTCCCGTTAATGAGTTTTGTTCTCTCGTAGTTGTGGTCGTGACCGTTAATATAAATCTGCACGCCATAGTCTGCGAATAGAGGTGTGAGGGCCCTAGCCAAGCTTTCATCGGAGCCATGAGATCCAGAAGAATAAATTGGGTGATGGGCAAAAACGACTTTCCACTGCGCTGAGGACTGGCTAAGTTCTGTTCTTAGCCACCGAAGCTGCTGTGTCCAGTCGGATTCTGTAAATCGGATGCCTTGATGATATTTTTGATTGGTATCGAGCGCGAAAAATTGAACAGATTGCTCGGTAAACGTGTAGTATTTTCCGTCCATGTTGTAGCCAGGGTAGGCGACTTGAGCGGTGCCTTGGTTGGTTCTAAAGTCATGATTGCCCAGGGATGCACGAAACTTAACGCCGTTTTGTAGGAGCGGTGCGTAGGGCTGCTCAAACACGTCTGAAATGCGCTCTATTTCGCCGTCGGGGTAAATGTTATCGCCAGCCATTAGCGCCAGTGCAAAAGGAGACCTTTGATGGTGCTGTGCGATCGCCTGAGCGACTTCGTACTGACCACCCTCCCCAGTGCCTACATCACCTAGCGCGGTAAATCGAAATAGGGGTTCAATGTCTGGCAGTGAAGCCGTAGGCGGTAGTTCGGTGGCGCCTAGAAGATCTAAAGAAGGGCGAAGATAGTGACGACCAGTAGCCGCAGCAAAGCCGCCAATCCCCCACGAAATAAGCGTTCGACGTTTTAATGGCACTGTAAAAATATCCCTTTTAAGACTGCCTAGAGCTTAGGGGGTAAAGGTCAAGAACTTGATAAGAGAAGGTTTAGAAAATTTTTGTCAATGGGGTCAATGCCGATGGATCCTGTGAATCTTTGCCTCTACTTCGACGCCAACAGAGACTTTCGATAGACAATCTTATCGGCACCAACACCATAGAAGTCTCGAATTATGGCTTCTTCTTGGTAGCCAATTTTCTGGTAAAACGATCGGGTTTGCTCAAAGCTAGCGAGCGTTTCTATTAGCAGCTGGTGTGCACCTTTTTCTGTGAGTAACTGCTCTACGTGGCTCACTATCGCTGAGCCTCTGCCCTGCCCCTGAAAAGTTGGGTGAATCCCAATAAATAGCAGATTCCATGTCCCGCTTGTCATGCGTTCCGGCACGCAGTAGGCAGCCCCAACAATGGTCTGATCTTCCTCATCAGCTAGCCAAAAGTGCTCGTCACTGCCTTCAAAGTAATCGGTTAGCATGTCATCTACAGTGGCCAGTTCATCTGGTTCAAACAGTTCAACTGAGCCAGCTAGGTCCATTAAAGCTGCTTTGTCATTGGGTGTGGCCAGTCGAATCATTGATTAATTCCAGTTAAGTTCAAACTAACAAGTAGGCCAAAGTGGTCGGATAAATTTTTTTGAGGTTTTGATAATGCTGGCCAGCTAATAGGAGGCGCCGCAGATTTGAGATCTGAGCTTACACAAATATGGTCAATAGAAGCATGAGTAGGTGCGTGCTCCAAGACAGGATCTAGTTCTCCTGCGGTGAGGCAGTGCAATTTTGCCGATTTAAGGGCAAGGTTGAGTGCCGCGCGATTTTTGCGAGAGCCGTAATAGTGAGACTGTGCCAAGTCTTGGTTGAAGTCGCCAGCCAGAATGAAATCGCAGTCAGGATGCTCGTGCTGCAAAGAGATCCAGTCAGACAGTTGCGATTCCAGTGCTGCTGCAAATGCCGCTCCGTCAGCGGATGGAATATTTCGCCAAGGGCTGCCTAGCCAGGGCAATACGGTGCCATAAACGATAATCGGTTTGGTTTGCTCAGGCAGAATGCGTACCGCAAGTGTGCGAGCCGAATCTGAAGTCGGAAAGACTTGCTCTGTAGGAAAATGAGTCCAGATAGAGACCCAGGCTTCACCTGGTTTACAAACGCGATCTGATACTGTCGTTGTCGCGCAGGTAAAGGTTGGTCCGGGTGAGAGCGATTCGTGAGTTTCCGTCAAAATCCAGATATCAGCGGATATTGCTTGGATAACTTCAGCGAGTCTTTCTCGGTGAGGTTGTGACTGAGGGCGAGCTACATTCCAGTTGGCAACGCGGAGCATTGGCTGTTTCACGTAGGTTCTCTCAATAGTCGAGCAAAATGATAAACCGGACGGGAATGTTGCCGTCAGCGAGGACTTCTGCCATCGCGATCGCACCTTTCAGCTCTGTCATTACCTGCGCACTTCTTTCCTTATAAGCCTTAGCTACGTGATCTACGCCCGCTTTAAACCCAGCCAAATCCAAACAGGTCGTGACGTAATAGGCCACGCCTTTTAGCCGTGACTGTACTCGGCCACTGCAATCGTCCGGCAGGGGTGGGAATCCTTTTGACTTTTGAGGTGGGGGTGAAAAGCTAGGATTTTCCCACAGTAAATAATGGTTGAGCCTAGCATCGTCGCAGGTGGGTAGCTGGGAGAGCGATCGCCATCGCGACCCGTCGTGAGCCTCTAAAATTACCGTCCGATAAGATGCCATGAGCTCCCCTGGATTTTGTTAGTTGGCCTGTGCTAACTCCTCTGCCAGCATCTCATCATAGATCCGTGGCAGTAGCGCCGACATACTATTATCTTCAATGCCGTAGCCCAAGCTTGTCCACGTTCCCGAAAGTATTTTTAATACAGTATCGATGTCGTCATCGCGCAATAGCTGCGCAATATCCACGCCCCAAGCATTGGGGTCATTGAGCCAGCTGTGTACAACTTGGTCTTGAAACTCGGCCTCAAAGCTGGGCCTCTCCCACATTTCATACCAGGCCGGTCTTTCTGGATGATAGTTCCTGGCTTCTCGCTGCCATGTGGTGGTCAAAAACTGGTAGCGCCCAGCTGCGGTGGTGCAGTTATTTTTATTGGGGCCGTTCACAATTCTGATGCACTCATCAGGGTGGGTGCTCAAATCGGTAACTCGTTTGCCGCCATACAGCAGCCGGTAAGGGTCTGCCGTGTTGGACTCTCCTGCTGAAATAGTTCGCATCAGCGCTCGTATGTGAGGGTCGCCGCCCTCCATTTCTAGGGGTAGCGGCGATTCTACCCAGTCTGTCGCGCCGAGTAGCTCTAAAGATCTAGGTGACTGAGACCATATGTGTAACGTCCAAGCCACGCCTAAAAACATCAGCGCAGTCAACAAAACTGGCCCCATGTCGTCTTTTTTGAGCTGAGAGGCTGGCTTACTTGCCGCTTTTTTATCTATTCTTTTTGAGGATTTTTTTGACAGCAAAATAAATCAGTTATGCTACATGCATGATATATCAAACGCTATGAAGACAGCAGTAAAGTGCCAATAGCTTCAGCTATAGCTCCACTTTCTGCTTGCGCTATTCCGTTTGTTTCAATCATTTTTTCAGGATTGTTTATGGCCTCTGGTGAACTTTTCCAGCGGTTGAGCGGAGTCGAAATCATGGCCTCTTTTGAATCTAACGAACGTTTGATGATTCTTCTCATTTGCGTGGTTCCGTTTGCTGCGCTCCTTTATTGCGGCTTGGTGATTGGCACGATGCTCTCTTTTCCGTTTGCCAGAGAGCACTCTTTTGTGTTCGGCGGCATTTTTGCGCTAATTCCCTTAGTAACGGGTGCAACCATTTGGGTGGGTCCCTTCCGTAAATAAACGGGATATTCGCAATGCCCTAACCCATAAGGCTAATTGCCATTTCTTAAAGTGTTGAAATAATCTCTAACACTTGCTAATACGATTAGAAAAGTTTGCATGTTTACCCCTAAATAACAAATCGAAACTGCCGTGTTTTCTCTTAGGAAAAACACATTAACTCCAGTTGATTCTTTCAAAATGTCGGGGCAATCTAAATTCAGTAAGACTTACGGACAAAACGGGCTGCAACAGATGGCAGATGCATCCTTCAATTCACTGCTGAAGTGTGCATTTACCACCCGCACAAAATGACGCACAGACGCTGTCTCAATTGATTTTAGGACCCTTTCTCTAAGAAGAGTCCCTCGGTTTCTGTTGTCTTTTTTGCCTCTGTTTTATTCGCTGTACACCACCTGACAAAACCATTTGAGAAATACCTATGCCAGCACCCACATCGACGACTAAGTTCTGGATTATTTGCCGCGAAGAGACGCCTTTGACCCAGCAGTTGGTAAAGGAAATCAATGGCTGGCAGCTGTCGGGCGTACGGGCTCGTATGGGGTATCGAATGGCTCTGTCAGTAGAAGATGCGATCGCCCGGTCTAACCACGCTATTTTCATCTCTTTGTGCGACTATCCCTGCGGTCAGATCCAGATTGAACCGGTGAGCCGCAATCGCTCTACCGCTCTGCAAAGTCCAGCTTCTTTTCTCACTACGCTGCGCCAGCGCTACGGCAGCGCCCCGAATGCCTGGTGGTTTCAGCTACCCACTACAGAAGCTTGTCAGCGGGGTATTAAGCACATTCCCTCAGAACATACGCTTTCTCAAACGCTGAATAAAGTTGAGATGTTTGTGCGCAATCATTACACTCGCTATCAGGTGGCGCAGGCTGTGGCGAGTGGTGCGATCGCCTCTCAACACAGTCAAGCGAATCATACTCAAAAAGTACTTCAAGCTGCCTAACTTTTGTCTTTATCGGCGACTCAACCAAAGGACTCTAAATTTTCGGCACAACAGCTTTATCCAGCTTACGTAAGGACGGTGTTTTTTGTGCGCCGTCCTTTTTTGATGAGTTTGTCTATGGTTTGAAGGGTTTGAAGGGCTTGAAGGGCTGACTTTTCTCTTACCCGTTGGCATGTGTTTGAGAGCGTTTCCCTAAGCTCTGGTCGATTTCAAACAGACTCTAGTAGTTTTTTTGGTTGCTCGATTTAAACCGGCCCACTTCAAAGTCTCTTTTCTTCGCGTGCTTTGTGCCTCTCTCCGTGACTCGCTTGCGCCACATCTTAAAGCTAGATCGTTTCATATGCTTGCGCATTACCGCAATCACATCTTTTTCTAATAGCCCAAACTGCTGTTCAATCACGTCGAATGTGGTGCGATCTTCCCATGCCATTTCCAGCACTCGATCGATGGTCGCAGCGTCTAACTCGTCAACATTGGGTCTAGGAGGCTTCACCATTTTGGTTTTGGAAGCCTGTGCTTTAGATTCTTTAGCTGGGTCTCCAGATGCCGATGTGTCAGCAACAGGTGCTTTAGCTTTAGTGGCTTTACTTTCTTTTTTCGCCAGCTCTCGAGGCAATGCATCTTCCAATGCTTCGGCATCCTGTTCTAAATCTTCAAGTTTCATGGCTGTTCCAAATCCTTAATAAAACATACAACCCGCTCTACTTCCTGAAACCCTACTTGAGTATGAAACTGGCAGCTTTCTTCGTTCTCAATCAACACGTCAGAGCCCATTTGTGTGCAGCCGTTTGTTAGCGCCCACGCTTCTGCTCGTTTCATCAGGTGCGATGCGATGCCCTGCCGTCTGTTTTTGGCTTCTACATAGAGCCCTTCTACATAGGCCACCGGAAACCGGGTCGCGCCGGGTACATATTCATAGCAAATCGATAGGTTGATGAATGCAATGGGGGTGTTGGTGCGATCGCGCAGCAAAAATCCCGTATCCCGAGGCGACTGCAAAATTCCCTTTAGCTCAGCCGCCATTTCGTCATGTGCCTTCTGCTCATCATCGGCCTCATCTGGCCAAAGTTTTAGCGCCAGCGCTACCCACTCGCTGAGGTCTGCATCAGTGACCTCAGTAATCTGTCCCGCTAGCAGAGCGTCTGTCACTATGCAGCCTCTCCAGAACCAAAATCTCCAGGTCGTGCTGCTAGGTAGTCATCCGCTTTGAGCTGAATCACCATTAGTTTTGCTGGCTCATTACCAACACAGCCAGACACATGTCCTTTTTGGCCTTGCTCATTTTCTCTTGTGTTTTGGTCACCGCCAAAAGAAACGTCTCCTGGCCCCATTTCGACTCGGTCGCCATCCATCGTTTCTACGTACCAAGTGCCGGATATTGGCACAATCCACTGGGGCCGAGGATTCTCGTGCCAGTCGCCTACCCAGCCTACTGGTAAGGTGCAGAACAATATCTCTGTATTACCTGACATCAGTCGATTGTTCCACTGTGGGTCGGCTGCGCCGCCCATGCTCTCGCGCTCGAACCCTGTTAGCTCGCACTGTGTCTGACGGCTGATGCCATCGTCATCAGTCCATACGTGCCAGTAGTTGAGCGTGGGTTTATCTGCCTGATTAGCCATAACAACAGAAAATTAAAGTACGCCGCAAACAGTAACAGCTTATCGCCTGAAGTAACTTCTCTCTTAGGCAAGGTGGCACGTAATGGTAAAGATAGACTGGCTTACTCAGCTGACTTATTGCCGCCAAACAGTCCTTTAATGCTATTGATTGCACCCATTAATCCGCGCTCGCTGCGATCGCGTGGCTTAGTTGCCATTTCAATGTCATCGTCCTTTTCGCCCTTCAGACGATAGCCATATTCCAAGTTGCCCTGGTTCTTTTTCAGCACGGGAAATGCCCGGTAGGCGCCCTGCAACAAATCTGCCTCGCTGTGGTAGATGGCTCGGCTGATTTGGTTGGAGCGGCGAACGGCGATCGCACCGACTGGGAACCACTGCTTGCCGTTGGCTGGGCGCATGTACACCTCGTACTCAGGGAGGCCCTCAGTCTTCATGTTGTCGTACTGCTTAGACGCTTTTTCGCGCTTTTTTGTCCGCTCAGACTTTGGCTTTTTCGGTGTCTTTTTCCCAAACCCAACTGGCTCAGCCATAACGATTGCTCTAGTGAATAGATTAGTGGTGTTTATAAAAGTTTACATCGCTTTAAGGATCTATCAACAGAAAATACTTGGCTCGGTACACCGGTAGCCCCTTTTCTTGCGTGACGCGCTCCCGGTCAGTTTGTGCAGGGAAGGGGCTAGCCGGTAGCCAGTCGTGCCCCTCACGCTGGAAGTTGGGGTGTTCATCAAAGCGATCGCACATTTCCGCGCACACCGCTTCAATATCTGACTGTAGCCAAACGATGCCGCCCGCTTTGGTCATCAGCCCAGCCAGGATATTGACCAGTTCGGGCTGGACGACGCGCCGCTTTTGGTGGCGCTTTTTGAACCACGGGTCAGGAAACTGAATGCTGACTCGCTGCAATCCGCCAGGATAGCCAGCCAGCACAGATCGTAAGGAGTTGTTGGCGTTACAGAAAACGAAGTGTAGATTTTTTTGCTGATCGCGATCTCGTTTCATCAGCGACCTTTCTACCAGCGGCGCTCTAATCTCCAGCCCCAAAAAATTCCAGTCTGGTACCCGCTGCGCCATCTCTCGTACAAAGTCTCCTTTGGCGCAGCCAATATCCAAGTGCAGCGGCAGTTCTGGATTTGCAAATACAGCTGGCCATTCAGGTGCATCTGCTGGCCTAGAGTACTTGTCACTCAGCGGGTTGACGTGCTGGCGCACCCGTTTGATGGGGGGCATTCATTCACTCCTTAATGCTCTGGTTATTTTGCTCTAATTTTTTTTGGGAGGCATAGCGGCCAGCTGGTTGTTGAGATAAGGGATAACATCCTTGGGCTTTGGCCAGCTGCGACGGACAAACTGCCACAGTAGCGGAGATGCGATCGCCATCAAAATCAACCCGACCCACCAGCGCTCCTGTATCGCTGCCACAGTTACTACATCGGCTACTACATCGGCACTTTCGCCTGCGCCCAGTCCAGAGAGCCTGTCCAAAACCACCACGGTCAGATTGTTGAGCCCATGACAAATAATCGGCACCCACAGACTCTGTGTGCGTACGTACAGCAGGCCCATCGCAAAGCCGAACAGCGTCAGCCCCACCGGGTTATTAAAATGCAGCAGCCCGAATAGCACAGAAGAGCCCACAACCCCCCAGCGTAATCCCCATTTTGTCGCCCAGCGCTGGAGCAAAAAGCCCCGAAACACAAATTCTTCCACCAGGGGCGCATACACCACCAGCAAAAATATCATCAGTGTGCTGTGCAGCTGTGGAAAGGCGCTGCTAGCTCCACTGATAATCAAATCGCTCTCCAGCATCTGCGCAGACCATTCTGGCGCCAGCAAAGACACCATATAAAATACGACCGAAAAGCTGCCCATCGAAAACATCAGCAGGCTCAACACTAACAGCAGTGCATAGGCCCAAGAGAACTTGGGGAATCGTCGCCCAAATAAATAAGAAAACCGCAGCCCCTGTTCCTTACTTGCACCCACAATTACCCCTACTACCACCATCCAAATAGCAATGGAGAGCACCGGCATCGAAAGCGGATCGTCCCACGGCCAGGGCAGCAGCTGATACTCGCCCAAGTAGGCGTAGCCCAAACCCACGGCGACGCTTGCCATTAAGTATGTGCCCAAAACTAAGTAGCGGCTTTGCAGCGTTGAGAATGGATTCATAGGCTCAATTATAGGGGGCTGCTGAAATTCAGCTGTGTTAGCTAGCAATACTAACCGCCCCGAAAATTGCCACATTAGAGCAAAACAGCCAACCAAAATTGCTACAGTATCTGGGTAGTTAGGCCCCGACTAAGGCTTCTTTGAATAGACGTGCCTACAAACCCCCCGTCTGAGCGCCCTTCGGATCCCTCATCTGGCGATTCTGCTGACAATACTTCAGAGAATCCACAGCCCATTGAGCCAGAAAGGTTAGAGCCAGAAAGTTTAGAGCCAGAAAATTTAGGTCTAAACGCCGAAGAGAATTTATCCACTGGGGCAGCAGCAAGTCCCTCAGATGACACGCGTCTAGAGATAGGGGAACGCGCCGAAAATGAAGACGCTCTGGTTCCCCATGCCGAAAGTTCTTCTGAGACGCCTGCGAAATCATTCCCCTGGTTTTGGCTAGGGACGTTTGTCGGTACCCTCATTAGCGGCATTGGCATAGGTGCGCTGATTTGGGGTTGGATGTTTGTGCAAGATGACCTTTCTCCGCTGGTAGCGAGACTACTCACTGACTATTTGGGCCGGCCAGTGGTCCTCGGAGAGGTAGAAGAGGTTTGGTTTGGGGGTGTGAGCGTTGGGCCCTCTTTTGTGGAAGCTTCCGAAGAAGATTCCACGACGCTGACGACTGAGCAAATTATTGTCAAAGTCGATCTGATTGAAACGCTGCTGACTTCTAAGCTAGGCCTTGACCTGACGGTGGTTGATGCGGAGATTTATCTGGCCCAAGACCCGGAGAGAGGCTGGCTGAATTTGGTGTTGCCAGAGCGCGAGCCGAAGGAAGCGCCCGACCCCCTTGAAATTAGTGTCGATGATGTACGCCTGCAAGATTCTGTGCTGACGTTGGTGCCGCTGCCGCCGGAGGGCAGTGAACCTGATCCTATTTTTCTAGAGCAGGTAAAAGGCACGCTCAGCACAGAAAAAGTAGCTGTGGCCGGGAAAGAGCCTTTGCTGACTCGGTTTGAAGTGATTGGAGAACCGGTTGAGGGGGG
Organism: Cyanobacteria bacterium J06598_1; assembly: GCA_038529685.1. Lineage (GTDB taxonomy): Bacteria > Cyanobacteriota > Cyanobacteriia > Phormidesmidales > Phormidesmidaceae > Phormidesmis. The sequence continues at coordinate 12,405 of JBCBDN010000007.1, forward strand.
TGAAGTGACGCTGCGGGGGGAAGTGACGCCGGTGGAGGCGATCGCATCCCCTCAGAAAGAGGCCGTAGAAGACCGCGACGAAGCTACAGACGACGCCCTAGATAGTGACGAGCCAGCTCGCGACGAGCCAGCGCCAGATGACTCCGAACCGAAAGTCGCGTTCGCAACCAACCTTTTTGTTCAGGCAGACGAAGCGCCCATATCCAATATTTTGGACTTCACGCTGTCTTCTATCAATCTTCCGACGAATGAGGTCACCGTCGAATCAGGCGTCGTCAGCGGCATTTTAGATATGGCTTTTCGCCCTGATGAGCCCATTGACTACGCCGGTACGATTAGCGCTCGCGATGCCGATATTGTGGCGACGGTACTGCCGCTGCCGGTGGAGAATGCCGCTGGCGAGGCCCAGTTTCAGGGCGGCAAATGGACCGTAGATCGGCTCAGCGGCGACTATGGCGAAATTAAAGATGTCGTGGCTGAAGGGCTGATCGATTTCGACGATGACTACTACGACCTGGCGGCTGCGAAGAACGGTATTTCGGTAGAAGCTTTTAGCAACACGGTTGATCTAGAACTCCCGGTGCCGACTGAAGGCACGTTTGATGCGGTTGCCAAAATGACTGGTCCGATAGCTAACCCTCTGTTTTCCGGCAATGCTACGGCTGACGGGCCTGTATTGGTCGATAAGCTCACGTTCACTAGCGCTTCTAGCGACTTTCTATTGCAGGGTCAACAGCTCTATCTCGACAATATTGCTGCTATTCCGAGCACCGGTGGTTCGCTGACGGGCAATGGCCAAGTCCGCCTAGCCCAAGGCTCTCCCTTTACGTTTCAGCTTGCGGGCCGTAGTCTTCCGGTCCGCGAAATTGGCGCTTTGTACGGTCTCAAGTCAAACTTTCCGCTTGGTCTGGGTTCTGCCGATGCCACTGTTGTTGGCCGCAATGGCAATGTCACCACCGCTGTAGATTGGGCCACGCCGAATGCCCAGTATCCTGGCACGGGTACGGTGAATATCAGCAACGGCACAGATCTTGCCTTTAGCAATACGACCTTTGCGATTGGCGGCGGCACGGTCAGCGGGGGCGGTCGCTTAATTGATGGCATTTGGGACAGCGATGTTGCATTTCAAAATGTGCAGCTGGGTGCTTTTTCAGCGGATTTGCTTGGCAGTATTGATGGACAGTTTCAGGTCAGCGGCACTACGGCAGATACTCGTATTGGTGCGATCGCAGCCAACGGCAACATCACCTTCTCCGACGGCTTAGCCAGCTTCAGCCCCCAGTTCGACACCCTCAATAGCCCACTCTCGGCTCAAGTCGCTTGGAATGGCGAAAAAATACAGGTCATTCAAGCCACCTCCAATCGCCTCACCGCCAACGGCACCCTCACCCCCGAATTCGACGAGGGCTTCACCGGGCTCGATAGCTTTGATCTCAACGTCACCGCGCAAGACTATGCACTGGCTGAACTGCCCTTTCCAGTGCCGGATGTTTTACAGCTGTCTGGTCGTACGAACGCAGCCGGTCGGCTGACCGGTAGCCCGACGGCGCCTAACTTCAGTGGCGATCTCCAGCTGGCCAATCTCGTGGTGAATAGTGTGCCCTTCAGTGAGCAGATGGCGGGCACTGTGGACTACACCACTGCAGGCGGGTTGGCGCTCAATGTGGTGGGAGGACGCGATCGCATCGCCCTTAGCGCCGGCCCTTTTGATACCACGACTGACGCTATTCCACCGTTTGACTTTGACGTAGGCTGGCGCGGTGGCGTTGCTACAGGCCGCACGCAGGGAGACCTGCTAACCGTTTCTGCCCAAAACTTTCCCCTAGCTGCGCTCAATTTCCCCGCTGATGGCTTTGCCGATGTCGGTCAATTGCGAGGTACGCTCACCGATGCCGATGTCGTCGCGAACTTAGCTGAGGCTACGCTTGAAGGCGACGTTGCGATCGATCAGCTCGGTGTTGGCTATATTGGCGCTGGCCAACTCGCGGGCAGAATCCGTTACGCCAATGATTTAGCTACTTTTACCGGTGGAGAACTTCGCCTTAGCGACAACCTTTACACCGTGACAGGCAGCCTATCCTTAGCTGGGTCAGCGCCGGTTTACAGCGCCAATATCGATACACAAAAGGGCAACGTTCAAGACCTGCTAACCGCGCTATCGATTTATAAGCTAGAAGACTTTCGGCGGGGGCTCACGCCGCCTGACTGGTTAGACGATCCCTTGGCTCAAGTCGATCTCAATACCTTGTTTGCCACCACTGCTGCCGGTGCAAGTACTCAGCTAGCGCTAGACGACCAGCTGAACCGACTGGCCGAGCTAGACGAACTGCAAGCGGACCGCGAGGTGGTCGAAGCCGCTCAGCCTCTGCCGCCGCTTAGAGAGCTTAAAGGTCCCTTTGCGGGTGATTTTCAGCTGGACGGTACCGGCGGTGATTTTCAGCTAGCGTTTGATATCGCTGGTCGTCAGTGGCAGTGGGGGGAGGACTACCGAGCTGAAGACATGGTCGCTAAAGGAACACTGACGCCGGATACTTTGACCCTAGCTCCGGTTCGGTTCTCTTCAGATATTGAAGTTGCCGCTGAAGCCTCTACTGCTTCTGAATCGGCCACAGTCGAAGAGATATCTGAGGAAGTGGTCGCTAAAGAAGTTGCCGATGATGGCGTTCCTATTGTTGTTACAGATACCTCTACAGAACCGGCTTCTACAGAACCGGCTTCTACAGAAAGTGAGAGTGCAAGCCAGCCGACTGAAGCCTTCGTTAACCTTGCTGGACAGCTGGTTTTTGGTCGCGACACCGAACTCACTTCGGATTTGCAGGCCACAGTGCAAAACGTGGATATCGCTGCCATAGATGATATTTTAGAGCTGCCCTTGGACGTCGCCGGTCGAGCCAATGGCCGCGCAACTCTCGGTGGTACCCTGGCCAATCCACAGCTACGGGGAAATGGTGCACTCACTGCTGCGGCTATTAACGAAACGCCCATAGATACAGCTACTGCCGAATTTCTCTATCGCAATGCGCGCCTTCTTCTCACCAGCTCTTTGACCACCGCCAATAACTCAGAAGAGCCCCTCAGGCTATCGGCTCAAATTCCCTATGCCTTCAACTTTATGGACACGCAGCCCGATACGGAAGATATCGAAATAGATATCAACGTAAGGGATGAAGGACTGGCTCTGCTCAATATCTTTAGCCGACAGGTGGCCTGGGAATCCGGCGAAGGTCAGGTGAACTTGCGAGTGGGCGGCACCCTATCCAACATTGAAATAGAAGGCCAAGCGGATGTCAGCAACGCGGTGGTAAGCGCTAAGGTTTTGCCTGAGCCACTGACGAACGTTAACGGTAGCGCTCTGTTTGTAAACGATCAGATTGTTGTTGAGTCCTTACAGGGTCAGTTTAGCGATGGTCAGCTAACGGCTGCGGGCATCTTTCCGCTGCGGGAGTCCTTGATAAAAGGTGTTGAGCTAGCCTCAGGTGTTCCTGACTCGGTTGCTCAGCCTGTTGTATTGCCTGAGCTTTTAGAGGATATGACACCTCCTGACACATCAGTTGTTGAGACGCCAAAAGTATCTGTTCCAGCGATAGAGCTTTCCGCAGAACCCGTTGATGCTCCTGTGCCAACTGATCCAGTTAACCCTTTATTCCCACTGCCTTTAGCTGCTAATTTGCCGCTCACAGCCAATCTAGAAAATATTGATTTGGAGTTGGAAGATCTGTATAGCGGTGGCGTGAACGGTCAAATTATTGTGGGGGGTAATGCCCTTGTAGAAGGGCCGCAGATAGGCGGTCGGGTGATTTTGTCAAATGGACGCGTGTTGCTTTCTAGCGATAGTGAAGTCGCGATTGATTCGGAGACAGGATTACCTGTTGAGGAACCAGAGGAGACTGGGTCGGTACTGACGTTTGCCGGAATAGAAAATCCTGAAGAAGGTGGCATAGAGCCTATTTTCCGTAATTTGGAGCTGACGCTAGGCGATTCCATTCGGATTGTTCAGGGAAATTTGCTCAATTTCGTGGCCGATGGCACGCTCAAGCTCACGGGCCCTGCCGATGCGCTTGAACCCGACGGTACCATCAACATTCGTTCGGGGCGAGTCAGCCTTTTTACGCAGTCTTTCCGCTTGCGCGGCAGTGACAATACCGCTGAGTTCACGCCTGAAATGGGGCTCGCTAATCCCTTCTTAGATGTTTCTTTGCGGGCTTCTGTTCCGGAGGTTAATAGCGCTGGTCCGGTGGCTAGTACGCCTTTCATTGAGGCTGAAATTGCGGATGAATCGGATCTTGGTTTTGAGAACACTAGCTCCTTGCGCACCATTCGAGTTCGTGCAAACGTTGTGGGTCCCGCAAATGCCATTTTTGAAAATTTGGAGCTATCTAGTTCTCCGCCCAGATCAGAATCTGAGCTGATTGCACTGATTGGTGGTGGGTTTGTTTCCGCTCTAGAATCTACAGTCGGGAGTCTTAGCGGCGGCGGCGACGATTTTAGTGGCCTGATTAACCTAGTGGGGGGTGCACTGCTCGATAATGTCCAAGATTTTGTCGGTGATGCGCTCAGTCTTAGTGAGTTCCGGTTGTTTCCTGTAACGTCTGCTACTCGGGCTCGCTCAGAAGAAAGCCGAGGCACTGGGCTCGATATTGGTGCAGAGGCAGGTTTCGATCTCACAGAAGATGCTTCGCTGAGCATTGGTAAAATTCTGACGGATAGCTCTAATCCAGAGTTTGGTGTGAATTATCGCCTGACACCTTCCTTGACGATTCGCTCTAATACGAACCTCAACGACATTAATCAGGTTTTATTAGAATATGAAATAAGGTTTTAGTGTTTCCCGATCCTTCCTTGCTGCCTCAGTCCGATAAACTTATTGCAGCTTGTGCTGAAATGGGTGCGTTCGGGCGAAAGAAGTAGCTGTAGCCGTTTGTATTTAACGTATCGTTTCCATCAGAAGCCATCGCCTTCTCTTTTTGCGGTTCCATTTTTGTCCTCTCTTTGAAACTACCTGTGCTCAAAAGAATCACATTTTCACTGCTGTTGCTGCTTGGTGCCTGGAGTGGAGCAAAACCGGCGATGTCTCAAGCACTGCTGCCCTACACGCTGCCGCTCGATCAAGCTAGGTTGCAGGCAGATGGCGAAAGCTTAGCTCGCGATGCCGCGCAGCTGGCACAGTTTCAGCAGTTTGACGAGGCCCTGGCGCGTGCTCAGCTCGCTGCTCAACTGCTGCCGGGTAATGCGGATATTTTGTCGCTGCTCGGCAGTTTGTATTTGCAGGCCAGTGAGCCTCAGCCTGAGCAGGCCATCACGACGCTAGAGCGAGCCAAGGTACTCCAGCCTGAAAATCCACTGGTAATGTTTGCCCTGGGCAACGCTTACTTTACGCAGAAGAACTACAGCGGCGCGGCGCAGTCTATTGAGGCGGGCCTCAAAATAGAGCCGGACAATGCCAACGCGCTGTTTGACTTGGGAAATGCCTACTACAAGCTGAATCAGTACGATCAGGCGATCGCACAGTACGAAAAAGCCGTTAGCAACGATGCGGCCTTCTGGCCAGCGGTGAATAATATCGGGCTGGTGATGTACGAAGCTGGGAATATGGAAGGCGCGATCGCCAAATGGCGCGAAGCACTCGACCTTGCAGGCACGGAGGAAACCGAACCTCAGCTGGCCATCGCCGTTGCTCAGTACGTGCAAAACAACCGAGAGAGCGAAGATATTGAAACTGCGATCGCAGGTTTAGAGCGCGACCCTCGCTACGCCGAAATCGATTTCCTCCAGGACAATCTCTGGGGCGAAAAGCTCATTACTGATACTCAAACGTTCTTTGCCACACCAACCCTACGAGATTTGCTGTTACAGCTATAAATCAGAGCTGTCAAAGTTATTGAAACAAAAAGACGGCATTCCTCCAGGGATGTCGTCTTTTTGTTTTGAGCGTTATTTTTGAAAGCTAAACATAGCGTCTGTATATAGCGTCTGTCGAGTTGCTTAGGACATATTCATTGGCTGAAACCGTTGCAGTACAACAGGCAACTCAACTAGAAAACGTCCTAATGCATTAGGATGTTTTCTGTATGGTACAAATAAACTATTGTTGAAGTGAGTTTGTTGAAGTGAGTTGATGCGTGAGGCTCCTGATTGCAGCTAATCGGGAATCATTCCGGCAATGTCATCCACAAACTTTTGATGGTCTACCACGGGTTTAGAGATATAACCATTAGCGCCACTCTGGCCCAAAAAGTTCTCTCTATCGCCATCCATTGCGTGCGCGGTCACCAAAATTACCGGCACATCTGATGTTTCAGGGTTACTTTTTAGCAGTTTGGTAATTTCAATCCCATCAACCGGTTTCCCCTCGTACATGCTGTGAGATAGGGAAACATCCATCAAAATAACGTCGGCCTCCTTGTTCTGTGCAATGCTGATAACCTCCTCAACATTTTCAGTGTGCTTGACGTTTAGGCCGCCTCGCTTTGTCAAAATTTTTGAGAAAACGCGAGCGTTCACCATATCGTCTTCCACAATCAAAACGGTCTTCATGACTTTCTTACTAGGTGAGAATAAATAATGTTAGAGACGGAAATCAACAAAACATAGTAATAAGCTCAAATGGCCGATCTTGTAAGGTCAATGTGCGACCTCGTGGTTCACGCCCAGCTTCACACAGCTTATAAAATCAAAATTAGTCTAAATTAGTTTGACTAAGCTGCCCAACACGATTTACAACCTGTATGGCGCACTATAACTTCTAGCAAACGTAGGAACGTATTCTTACTTTGCCAGTCACTGATTCCATCCTAAAGTATGGCAGTTTTTCGACGCTTTTTTGTTCGGCGCTTTTTTTACGCCTTTTTACGCTTTTTTCATAGAGCGACACTCTAGAGCGACACTCCAGAGCGACACTTCCTTCTTAACCGACCCGCGCTTATCTATTCAGGCACTCATTCATGGCGAAGCAGCTAGATTTTTCCAAAGAGCAAATTGTTCCCATTGCCCTTCATACCGAAGTGCAGCGCTCCTATTTGGAATACGCCATGAGTGTGATCGTTGGGCGGGCGTTGCCCGATGTCCGCGATGGCCTCAAGCCAGTCCATCGCCGCATTCTGTATGCGATGTACGAACTTGGTTTGGTTCCTGATAGGCCATTTCGCAAGTGCGCCCGCGTGGTGGGTGACGTGCTGGGTAAGTATCACCCTCACGGTGACCAGGCTGTGTACGATGCGCTGGTGCGGATGGTGCAAGATTTCTCTAGCCGCTATCCGCTACTGGCGGGGCATGGAAACTTTGGCTCAGTCGATAATGATCCGCCGGCGGCCATGCGCTACACCGAAACGCGGCTAGCAGGCATCGGATTCGATGCTCTGTTGGGCGATGTCAGCGAAGCGACTGTTAACTTCGCCGATAACTTCGATAGCTCCCAGCAGGAGCCCGTTGTGTTGCCTGCCCAGCTGCCAAACCTACTGCTCAACGGCAGTTCAGGGATTGCGGTGGGTATGGCCACTAATATTCCGCCGCATAACTTAGGTGAAGTCATCAGCGGCCTGATTGCCCTGATCGATCGTCCTAATCTCTCGAACGATAAGCTGTTTGACCTGATTCCAGGGCCTGATTTTCCGACGGGCGCGGAAATCATTGACACCAAGGGTATTCACGATGCCTACCGTACGGGGCGTGGCAGTATTCCTATTCGAGGGATTGCTAGCTTTGAAGAGATTAAACCGGGGAAAGGAAAGCGATCGCGCCAAGCCATTGTGGTCACTGAGTTGCCCTACCAGGTCAACAAAGCTAGCTGGATTACCAAAATCGCCGCGCTCGTGAATCAAGGCAGGATTGAGGGCATTACCGATATTCGAGACGAGAGCGACAGAGAAGGCATGCGCGTCGTTATCGAACTCAAGCGTGAGGCCCAGCCCCACCTGATTTTGAACGACTTGTACAAGATGACCCCGCTACAGACCAACTTTGGCGCGCTTATGCTTGCCATCGAAGAAGGCCAGCCTCGGCAGCTCTCCCTGCGTGAAATTTTAGAAGCCTTTCTCAATTTCCGTGAAGAAACCCTGATTCGTCAGTACACCCACGAGCTAGAGCAAAAACAGTCTCGGGCTCATATCGTCGAAGGGCTGCTAATCGCACTCGATAATTTAGATGACGTAATCGATATTTTGCGCAACGCTGCCGACGGCACTACCGCCAAAGTACAGCTGCAAGAACAGCTCGACTTGAGCGATCGCCAATCCGACAGCATTTTATCCATGCCCATGCGCAGGCTTACCGGCCTAGAGCAGCAAAAGCTGCGCGACGAAGGCGAAGAGCTTGCCACGCGCATTGGTGAGCTAGAGCGCCTTGTCGAAGATCGAGACGTGCTGATGAAAGCGCTCAAAAAAGAGCTGCGTGCCCTCAAAAAGAAATTCAACGACGACCGTCGTACCCGTATTCAAACCGCTGCTGAGCGCGACAAAGAAGAACAGATACTGGCCGAAATTGCTGCTGAAGAGAGCGAAGAAGAGTTTGTGCTCGAATTTACCCGTAAGGGCTACGTGCGCAGGTCGTCTCTCAAAGCCTATCAAAAGCGTAGAAAAACTAAGCAAGCGCCCACCCATAAGGCTCTAGAAGACTTTGACGATGTCGATCTTCAAACTGAATTCACCAATCCCACTCAAGAAGTCTTGGTGCTCACCCGTGACGGTAAAGCCTACACCGTTCGGGTCAGCGACATTCCCACGACCACCCCTCGTAACAACAAAGGCGTCCCCCTGATTGGCCTACTCCCGCCGACAGTCGGTAGTACGCCCGACGATATAATCGCTCAAATTGTCCTCACCGAAGAGCGGCTTCAGCAGCATCTGATTCTCATTACCAACCAGGGCAAAGTTAAGCGGTTACCCGTTGAAGAAATGACCAGTATTAGCGGTCGTGGTCTCACCGCTATGAAGCTTAAAGACGACGATACGCTCTGCTATGCCTTTACGGCCAACCTCGGGAGTGACTTAGTCCTGGCCTCTTCTGGCGGTCGCCTGCTGCGCTTCCAAATTAACCAAGACCAACTGCCCGAAATGAGCCGTACTGCCCAAGGTACTCAAGGCATTCGCCTATCGAAGAATGAACGCTTGGTCGGTTGCGTTTCTGTGCGCTCCAAAGATACGCTATTCCTCATCTCTACTAAAGGCTACGCCAAACGTATTCTTGTCAGTAACTTTAAAGCTTCTAATCGAGGTGGTATCGGCTCCCAGTCCTTCAAGTTCAGTCTCAAAAATGACACCCTCGCTGCTTTAAAGGTTGTTGTGCCTGAAGCTAATGTAATGGTTCTAACTGACGAAGGCCGCAACGCCAAGCTCCCGCTTGCCAATGTGCCGCTGCAAGGTCGCAGTCAGCCGTGTGATCGCCTGATCACCCCGGGCCGCAGCGAAATCGTTACTGAAGCGCTCATCACTGACCTCCCTGCTGACTCAGAAGACTAAATCCTTGGCAAACGTCCTTCTCCAAAACATCACCAAAACCTTTCCTGCAACTGCTTCCAAGGCAGAAAAAAATACTTCGGGCGATCGCGGCGCGGTCGCGCCTGAGCACCGCCCTGTTCTCAACAACATCAATCTCACCATTCAAGACGGCGAATTTATGGTGCTTGTGGGTCCTTCTGGCTGCGGCAAAAGTACCCTGCTGCGGCTGATTTCAGGCTTGGAGACATTGACTGGCGGTGAGATTAAAATTGGCGATCGCACTGTCAGTACCCTGCCCCCAAAGCAGCGCGACATCGCTATGGTGTTTCAAAGCTATGCGCTCTATCCTCATCTCACCGTTTACGACAACCTCGCATTTGGCCTGCGCCGAGCGCTTCCCACCGCTTCCTACGATGCAGATACAGAGACGGTGGGTCGTTCTGGGTTTAGCTCTAGCCCATTAGAAGGGGCACTCGTTGGATTAACTCGTAAGCTCCCTGCGTCTTTGCGCTATCAATCGCAAGCCGAGAAGAACATTGGCGATCGCGTCCGCAGCGTCGCCAAAATGCTACAGATAGAAACTCTCCTCGACCGCCTACCCAAGCAGCTCTCCGGCGGTCAAAAGCAGCGCGTCGCCCTCGGTAGAGCGATGGCTCGTAACCCGCAAGTTTTCTTGATGGATGAGCCTCTCTCCAACCTAGACGCCAAGCTGCGTACCGAAACCCGTACTCAAATCGTTAGCCTACAAAAGCAGCTGAAAACCACCACTATCTACGTGACTCACGATCAAACAGAAGCCATGACGATGGGCGATCGCATTGCTGTCTTAAACCAGGGTGAAATCCAGCAGATTGCGCCTCCCTTGGAGCTTTATCGCCGGCCGGCTAACCGCTTCGTTGCTGCTTTCATTGGCTCTCCCCCGATGAACTTTCTTCCCGTTACGGTCAGGGCAGGGCAGCTTGTGCATCCTAGCTTCACCATTGCGCTTCCCGATGCTTGGAAAAGTGCGATCGCCCCCTACCCCAACCAATCCCTTACCCTTGGCATCCGCCCCGAGCACATCGTCATCGGCCAATCCCACACCGCCATTCCTGCCCTCATCACCCAATACGAAGCCCTCGGTAGCGAAACCTTCGCCACAGCCACTCTCGACACCACACTTCCCCTAGACCTCAGCGCCCACACCCGTAACCCTCTCCAAATTAGAGTCCCCGCCGACCAACCCATCGAGCGTGGTAGCACCCTCCAAATCACTTTTCCTCCTGATAAAATTCACCTCTTCGACCAAAACACAGAAGCTGCTATTAGACCCTAGTACACCCCCGCAGGTGCGTTAGACGCTCCAGTTACCTGTGACACGCGACGGTGCCACCTTTAACTGGAGCCTATTTCAGAGCAAAAAAAGGCCCAGCACAAATGCTGAGCCTCTATAGCATCTGTAGAGTTGCTTAGGACACTACTATCGGCTGAAACCATTATGTAGCAACGGGCAACTCTACTAGCAGCGGTGAGCATTCCCTAGCGCCGCTTTACGGCGCTAGGGAATGCTCACCAAGACAAAGTAAGAATGCATCCTTACTTTGCTACACCGAAAATACCGTAGAGCAGATAAAATCTCGCCAGCACCTAGTTTTTAGCAGATCTCGGTGACATTAAGGCGACAAACGCTTCAATCAGCAAGTCGTCAGAAACAACAAGTTCATTTTCCAAACCAATAATCGTCGTGGGCTGATTCAACAACGAATACATAGCACTAGAAGATCCTGGAAAACCACCATTATGACCTAACAGCGTACCCAACGGCGTTTCAACCAGTTCGAGGCCCAAACCATCCAAGGTCGTATCACCACTGGTAGCACGTTCTCGCTTCATGGTCTCAAAGGTATGAGGGGTAACCAATTCGCCATTATTCAACGCCTCAGAAAACCGAGCCAAATCGCCGCAGAAGCAACAACACCCCCCTCAGCAAACCCTTGAGCCGTCGGCTACACTGCACCGTCATAGACAATGGACAGGGACTCTCTCCCCAACAGTGCAATTCTCTTTTTGAGCGCTACGCCCGTACTCGCGATGCCCGTCAGCCGATGCACTTAGGACTAGGCCTCTACATTTGCCACCAAATTGTCACCGCCCACGGCGGCCAAATCGGCGTAAATAGCCAAATTGGAGCAGGTGCGTGCTTTTGGTTCACGCTACCGGTAGCAACAAATGCAAGACAAGCATCTCTCTTTCAGCACTAAAGAACAAGCCCGCTCCGAAGCGCCACCACTGCCGCCTGCACCCGGGCATTCACGGCTAGCTTGTTCATAGTCTTGCAGTTAGAAGCCCTCTTGCCTCCTCTAGAAAGCGAGTAATATTTTAAAGATCTCTCACACTTAAAATCAACGTTTTCTAAAGGGCATAAAACCTCTCGACTCAGTACTTTTTCAAAAGGTCTGTATTCTCTCAGGAGATTAATTCAGCCAACTCCATCCATCTTTCAGTAGCCGTATCAATTTCTGCTGAGATCGTAGCAATCTCCTCAGACAGTTTTTGCAACTCTTCGTAATCACTCGGGGGGGTAGGGTAAAGCAGCTTCTCTAGCTTTACTTTCTTGGCCTCTAGCTTAGGAATTTTGTCTTCCAAAGAAGCATACTCTCTCTTTTCCTTATTTGATGCTTTTTTAGTTTGGGCCTTGTTAGCAGGCTTCACGGCCTTTTGTTTCTCTACTTTGGTGTTGCTTGTCGCCTTTTGAGCTGACTTTTGAGCTGACTTCTGCGCAGACGCTTCTTTCTTTTTGGTTTCTAAATAAACAGAATAGCTGCCGGGATAGCGGCGAATGTTTCCACCGGGCTCCAGGGAAAAAATGTTCTTCACGGTGCGGTCTAGAAAATAGCGATCGTGAGAGACCGTGATCACGCAGCCCGTGAAGCTCTCCAAATAGTCTTCTAAAACGGTGAGAGTTTGCACGTCTAAATCGTTAGTTGGCTCGTCTAAGATCAAAACGTTGGGCGCGCTAAGCAATACCCGCAGTAAAAACAGTCGCCGCTTTTCTCCGCCCGAGAGCTTATGAATCGGCGTGTACTGCTGATTGCTCGTGAACAAAAAGCGCTCTAGCATCTGCGAGACGCTGATTTGGCTGCCGTCTGCGGTGGTAACAAAAGAGCCTTCTTCTTTCAGGTAGTCCATCACTCGCTGGTTTTCGTCGCGCGCTTCGATCAGTTCTTCGGAGTGCTGATTGAAGTAGCCAATGTGGATGGTTTGGCCAATTTCTACCGTGCCTTCGTCTGCTTCTAGCTTGCCGGTGATGATGTTCATTAGCGTGGATTTGCCTGCGCCGTTACCGCCGATGATGCCAATGCGATCGCTCGCGGTAAATTCATAGGTAAAGTCTTTAATGAGGGTGCGATCGCCAAAAGACTTCGTCACGCCCTCTAGCTCAATCACCTTCTTCCCAATCCGCCGACCCGCCGTGTCAATCTCAACCTTGCCCTGAGCCTCTTTAAAGGACTTTTCCTTCATCTCATCAATGCGCTGAATCCGCGCATTTTGCTTCGTGCTCCGCGCCTTCGGCCCCTGCCGCAGCCAAGCGAGCTCCCGACGCAGCATCCCCTTAAATTTCTGCTGAGAGCTGGCTGATGAAGCCTCTTGTTCTGCCTTTTTCTCAATGTAGTATTCGTAATTACCCGCGTAGGTATACAAATCAGCCCGGTCGATTTCGATAATGCGATTTGTCACATTGTCCAAAAAGTAACGGTCATGCGTAATCAGTACCAGCGCGCCGCGAAACTGACCCAGATAATCTTGCAGCCACTCCACCGATTCAGCGTCCAAATGGTTCGTCGGCTCGTCCATCAACAACAGATCAGGATCGCTCATCAGCGCCGTCGCCAAGGCAATTCGCTTACGGTAGCCCCCCGAAAGATCGCCCACTCGCGCTTCAAAATCTTCAATGCCTAGCTTGCTCAAAATAATCTTGGCATTGGTCTCTACCTCCCAAGCGCCAGAGGTTTCCATTTTCTCGCCGACTACGGCCAGCCGGTTCATCAGCTGATCGAGCGCCTTACCTTCAGCCTGAGACATCTTGTGCGAGAGTTCTTCGTATTCACGCACCAGCTGCATCTGCTCGCCACAGTCTGCAAAGACCTGATCGAGCACCGTCAAATCTTCGTCAATGTCCGGCTGCTGAGGCAAATACACCAGCCGCGCCCCCGACTTTGTCAGTCGCTGCCCTTTATCAATGGGCTCTATGCCACCCATCATTTTCAGCAGCGTCGACTTGCCCGAGCCATTCACGCCAATCACGCCCACCTTGTCAGAGGGCTCAATGCTAAAAGAGCCGTCGCGCAGCACTTCCTTAATACCGAAGTCTTTGAAAACAGATTGAAAAGTGATCAGGCTCATTAGCAGGTCGGAAAGGCGGTTGCTATTATCCTATGGCAAAAAATCAATATAAAACCTCTCAGTAAAGGTCTAAGTAGGGTCAGTATCCGGCTAGCCAAAGGTCTATCGTATGTCCTCTATCCTTTGGCCGACATCAAAATGGTATAAATGTTAAGGCTTCTAAAGCATTTCTTCTCATATCTTTAAGACCGATGCAGCAAATGCTGACTGGGAGAGGTGCCTATTTGATTTTCAAGGAGTGTTGACTTTTGACTGCCACGATAGAAAGGTTCGCTGCTGCTACACCGTCTCCGAAAGACGCCCCTTTGCAGCTCAAAGAGATTATTCGCAGCCTGCCTCGGGCTTACTTTGAAAAAGATACCACGAAGGCCTGGAAGCACGTCGCCATCAGCGTTACGGCCACCATCATCGGCTACTGCGGCATCGTTTTTCTACCCCAGTTCTTACTCCCCTTCACATGGTTTTTTACCGGTACCGCGCTGACCGGTTTTTTTGTGATTGGGCACGACGCCGGACATCGCTCTTTTGCTAAGCGCCGCTGGGTAAATGATCTGGTTGGGCACCTAGCATTTTTGCCGCTGATTTATCCTTTCCATTGCTGGCGCTTGCTTCACGACCATCACCATCTGCACACTAACAAGATGGAAGAAGACAACGCTTGGCGGCCCATTACGGCCGACGAGTACAAAGACTGCGGCCCTGTGATGAAGTTTCTTCAGCGCAGCATTCGCAGCTACTTCTGGTGGGTTGGCTCGGTCGGTCACTGGGCGCTGTTGCACTTTAATTTGAAGAACTTTAAGCAACGCGATCGCGCTAAAGCTGCCTTCTCTATGTCGTTTGTCATTGTCGGCGCGGCTATCTTTTTCCCTATCCTGATTGCCAAAGCAGGCATTTGGGGCTTCGTTAAGTTCTGGCTCATGCCTTGGTTAGGCTATCACTTCTGGATGAGCACCTTTACCATCGTGCACCACACCATTCCTGAAATTCAGTTTCTTCCTCAAACCGAGTGGAATGCTGGCGCAGCGCAGCTTGCAGGGACCGTTCACTGTACTTACCCTCGCTGGGTTGAGTTCCTGTGCCACGACATTAACGTGCACGTTCCTCACCACGTTTCTACCGGCATCCCGTCTTACAACTTGCGCAAGGCTCACGCCAACCTCAAAGAAAACTGGGGCGAGCACATTATCGAACGTAAGTTTACGCTGCCATTTATGTGGTCAATTGCGAGCCAGTGCCACCTGTATCACCCTGAAAAGGCTTACCAGTCTTTCCGCGAAGCAGGTTTTTAGGACTCATCCACTCGCATACACTCACTGAGTAAATTGCTAGCGTGTCTGTACGAGAAGAAGATAGCTTGTTCAACAGACACGCTATCTTCTTTTTATATGCATAGATAACCACCAAAAAAGTCTCCCTAGTCGTTGCGGCTAGGGAGACTTTTCAACAGAAGGAAGTGTTTATCTAGAAACTTTCACAGGGCGACCCACATCAACATTGGCAGGGCGACCCACATTTGCGCCTCCCTTACGGCGTCTCTTTTTGAAGGGAGGACCGCTTCTGCCGCCGCTGCGCTGACGCTTGGGCTTGCCCTCACGCCAGTTGCCATCGTTACGTGTTTTACCCAGGCTAGAGATATTGAGCGGATGGCCCAACACTTGCACCTGCCTGAGCAAGTCAAAGGTCTCTTTGGGAATGCCTACCGGCAAGTCCACTGTGCTGTGGTCTTCGTTAATGGAGATGCGGCCAATAAATTTGTTGGCAAGGCCGGTTTCGTTGGCGATCGCACCCACCAAGTGACCTGGCTTCATATTGTGCTGACGGCCAATCTCCACCCGGAAGCGCTCCATCCCAACGCTGCTAGTCGCCGCGCCCGTACCCGCATCCCGGCGAGCAGGTTTCATCTGTTCCTTAATCAAGAGCGGCTCATCGCCTTGCATCAGCTGTGCCAACGCGCCTGCTATCTCAATGGCTGGCACATCATGCTCTTGCTCGTACTGCTCCAGAATTTTCACAAAGAATTGAGAATCTTCCTGGGCCAGCGTATCAGTAATCTTTTGCTTAAAGCGCGCAATCCGCTGATTGTTCACCACCTCAGTAGAAGGCATCTCCATCTGAGCAATCTTTTGCTTAGTTGAGCGCTCTAAAGAGTTAAGCATGCGCCGCTCTCGTGGCGTCACAAACAAAATTGCCTCGCCCTCTCGCCCAGCACGGCCCGTCCGCCCAATCCGGTGAACATAGGCTTCTGGGTCGTAGGGCATGTCGTAATTAATCACGTGGCTAATGCGCTCTACGTCTAAGCCTCTAGCCGCTACGTCGGTCGCGACTAAGATGTCGAGCTTGCCGCGCTTTAGCCGGTCAACCGTGCGCTCTCGCTGGTTTTGTGGCACGTCTCCGCTCAAGGGCGCAGTATTGTAGCCTCTCGCTTCTAGCTTTTCAGAGAGCTCAACGGTGGCAATCTTCGTGCGTACAAACACAATCATGCCGTCGAAGGTTTCCACTTCCAAAATGCGGGTGAGCGCATCGAGCTTGTGGTAGCCACTAACGGTCCAGTAGCGCTGCCGAATGGTGTCAGCCGTTCTGGACTGATTTTTGATTGAAATCTCAACTGGCGAGTTGAGATACTTTTGCGCAATCTTGCGAATCACGTTGGGCATCGTGGCTGAAAATAGCGCGACTTGTCGGCTCTCAGGTGTTTGAGAAATTACCCACTCCACGTCGTCAATAAAGCCCATGCGCAGCATTTCGTCGGCTTCATCTAGCACCAAAAACTTTAGCTGATCGAGCTTGAGCGTGCCGCGCTTGATATGGTCAATCACGCGCCCTGGCGTGCCTACCACCACGTGAGCAGCGCGCCTGAGCTGCCGCAGCTGAATCTGGTAGCTTTGGCCGCCGTAAATCGGCAGCACATGAAAGCCCTTCAGATGAGAGGCGTAGCCCTGAAAAGCTTCAGCCACTTGCAGAGCCAGCTCCCGAGTCGGCGCTAAAACCAAAGCCTGAGGCTGATTGTTCGTAATATCTATTTGGTCCAGCACGGGCAGCGCAAAGGCAGCGGTTTTACCGGTACCGGTTTGCGCTTGGCCAATGATGTCCTTACCATCTAAAATCGGCGGAATTGTTTTCGCTTGGATGGGTGTTGGCGTCTCATAGCCAGCGTCATCTAAAGCTTGGAGTAAAGGATGTGAGAGGTTGAGATCTTGAAAGGATTGAGCGGTAGCAGACATTAATAAAGTTACCTAGCAACTAGGCGAGAGAAAGCAAAATAGCAACCTTGAGAAACTCCAAAGCGTTAGCTTCGAGAGCAGGTAGCTGTAAAAAGACAAAAGAGATCCGAAAGAACAAAATTTTCTGACGCATTATCTTAGTCGCAGCACATACGAGCAAAAAGATAAGCGTCAGCGAAAAGCACTTCTCAAAGGGAAGACTAACAGCCGTGTTTGCCAGAGTTTGAGAGGTTAAGCTGAGGCATCGAGCCATGAGTGCAGCTCAGCCCGTGCTGGACGTCTAAAAAGAAGTCCAACCGCCTAACCAAGCCCTTTGAAACCGGTGAGCGGTACAAAAGAAGCTATCCAGGCATGCGTCGTTTATTTTGAGATAAAAATCGTTGAGGTCTGTCGCGAAAGACTGCTGCAGATGCAGCAGGGGGTTTCCCATATGTACTCAGAAAATAGGTCTACAACAAAAAGCCAATAGGTCGCTAATGAGCACCATTGACAGGCGTAACTGGAGCGATTAGTTAGCCTTAAAATTGCCTGTAGTCCCGTCAAGAATCATCTTCTGAGGGTTTGTCGCAATGTGAGGCCAGTCCCAGAGCGAGTATGCAGTCGCCCAACGCTACGCCAGTTAAAACGCTGTTAGGTCGATATACTCGTACAATCGCGCTCGTTTCTTAAAGATGTACGCTTTTTCAAGCGCGGTCTTTACGGTGGATGAGCATTCAGTTATGTGAGATAGTCGAGCCTTGTATTTAGTTAAATCAATACAAGCACTACCTGAATCATAATAATACAGCTACATCGCATTTGTGTATCAACCAAATGTCAAAAATATCTGTAAATATGCGGAGAATTTGAGAATTTGATTTTGGCAGAACGCTATCAAATTATTCGCCGGCTGGCCCAAGGTGGGTTCGGCAAAACGTATTTGGCGGGCGATCGCCATCTTCCCGGCCAACCTCACTGCGTCATCAAACAGTTCTTTCCAGTGGATGCCACCGCTGAAACTGTCAAAATAGCCCAGCGACTCTTCAGCTTAGAGGCCGAAACCCTCTACCAGCTGGGCACCCACGACCAAATTCCGACTTTGCTAGCTCACTTTGAACAAGCCGGCGAGTTTTACCTGGTCCAAGACTATATTGCGGGCCAAGACCTCACGACAGAACTCAAACAAATCTCCGCCACCACAGACCGGGCGCAGTATACGTACAGCCTTTTAATGGGTCTGCTGTCCACCCTTGCCTTTGTCCATCAGAACAACGTCATTCATCGAGATATTAAGCCGGACAATATCCTTCGACGCAGCTCCGATGAAAAGCTGGTACTGATTGACTTTGGAGCAGTCAAAACCTTTCAGCGAGGAGCTGCTGAAAATACAGTTGCGATCGGTTCGCCAGGGTATATGGCGCCTGAGCAACAGGCGGGCCGTCCCTGCTTTGCCAGCGATCTCTATGCGGTCGGCGTCATTGGCTTGCAGGCCCTTACCGGCAAATCACTTCAGCAGCAGCCTGCCGATCCTCAAACAGGTGAGCTTCAAATTGCCACAGAAATCGCTCATAGCGAACTCGCTGAATTTATCGCCAAGCTCATTCAGTCTGCGCCCGGCGATCGCTACCCAAACGCGACGCTTGCCGCTGCCGCCTTAAAAGAACTCAGCACATTATCGACTAACGGCTCTCTACCCAAGACACCCCCCCCCTCACCCACAGCAAATGACGCACACATCGCACAAACCGTTCTCCCACCCAATATCACAGCGCCTCACCCAGAAAGAACAGCGTCCAGACAGTCCTCCTCAACGGAATATGCCGAAACGCCAACCGCAGTCCGTAACCGCCAAGCACTGCTAAACAAAGTTCATCGCTTTTGGATTCAGGGCGTACTCCAGCACTCTCTTCACGGCCAAGTGCTGCTCACCCTCGGGCTAGAAGAACGAAACCAAGCGCTAGCCCTTCCCTGGAACATTAGCTGGGAATCTGAGAGCCAGCCGATTCAAGCCCTAGCTGCCGGTACATCCTTATTCAGCCGCTTTCAACATCTAGGAGAGGGCCGCTCACTGCTCATATTGGGCGAGCCCGGTGCAGGCAAAACGACCACACTCCTCACCCTCACCCGCGACCTGTTAGACCAGTGGCAGCCGGGTCAGCGAATTCCAGCCGTCTTCAACCTATCGTCTTGGACCGGAGAATCGCTCGATCAGTGGCTGATTAGCGAACTCAACAGCAAATATCAAATTCCCAAAAGCATCGGTCACTCTTGGGTGCAAGAACAACAGCTGCTGCTACTGCTAGACGGCTTAGATGAGGTTCGCCTCGACCGGCGCAGTCGGTGCGCTGCGGTGATTAATCAGTTTTACCAGGACTACGGCCCTGAGCTGGTGGTGTGCTGCCGCATGAACGACTATGAGGCGCTAGAAGAACAGCTGACGTTTCAGAGTGCGGTGTATGTGCGATCGCTCACCGACCAACAGATTTGGCAATACCTAGACCAAGCTGAAACTGGACTCACCGGACTGCGATCGCTCTTAGAACAGTCTTTAGAACAGTCTGCCGCGAAACCAAAGGCTCACACCGGGCAAGCCTTGTTTGAACTGGCGAGATCGCCGCTAATTCTTAACATTATGGCTCTTACCTACCAGGGCATTAGCGCCCGTGAAATTCCTACGCTCAGCCAAAGTGAAAGCTATACTCATCAGCTGTTTTCGGCCTATGTGGAGAGAATGTTTCAGCGACGAGGGTTTGCTGGCGCCTACACCAAACAACAGACTTTAAGATGGCTGCGATCGCTCGCAATCATGCTCACCCAAACCTCTCAAACCGTTTTCTTAATCGAGCGCATGCAGGTCAACTGGCTCACCTCAAAACCACAGCGTGCGGCCTATGTAGCCCTTGTTGTTAGCGCCTTTTTGATGATTGCTACCGCCGTCGGCTGGCACGTCGTCAGAAGGCAAGCGCTGCCGCTGGCCCTCATAGTAGGCGGCGCTATCTGTGCCAAAATCTTTGGTCTCTATCGGATTGTCCCCGCCGAAAAACTGTGCTGGTCTTGGCGCGAAGCAGCGCGATCGCTCCTGCTAGGCATCACACTCGGCCCCCTAATCGGCTGGTTACTCAAAGTTACTTTTGTATACGCTTTTAGCGCCAGCTACTGCCTAAGCACTCCCGGATGCTTCCAGTCCATCAGCTCAATTGGCCTTTCGTTTGGCACCATTTTGGGCCTTACCTACGGCGTTATTCGCGGCTTCAGCGGCTCACAAATCGCCATTGTCACCAAGCCTAACCAAGGTATTCGCCAATCGGCCAAAAATGCTATTTTCTTCTCAGTGATTGCCACTGTCGCCCCTTGGTTTATAGCGCACTCTTTTGACGGCAGCACCTCTCCTTTGTTTTGGGCTGCTGCCGGACTCACCTTTGCCCTAGCGACCGGTGGTGGAGAAGCCTGTGTCAAGCATGGCGCGCTGCGATTGGTGCTGTTTTGCCAAGGGCGCATTCCTTGGAATTACGCTCGCTTTTTGAACGATGCCGCCGATCGCATTTTCCTACAGCGAGTAGGGGGCGGCTACATTTTTGTCCATCGCCTCTTGCTAGAGCACTTCGCCAACATGCCAGCCCCTCACAAGCGACTACATTGAGAAGCTGTCGGGGTCGCCAACAACTTCTAGGCCAATGGTTTCACCTGCGACGACAACAGAGGTGATGTCTACGTTAATCGGTAAGTTTTTAAGATCGGCCAGTGGGTTGATAGCGGTGGAGAGGCGTCGAGAGGCGATCGCACTAATATCAACCCCGGCAGCGCTCACCTCGCTCACCTCAAACCGTAGCTGAGTCCCGTCACCCACTAACTCCCCTGTGACATCAATGGTGATACCAGGCGGGACAGAGTAGTCCCCTAGCTGAGGACGAATGCTGAGGGTGGCTTCATTGGGCGACAACAAAAGCACCTCGGCCTCGTTTACATTGCGATAGGCTTCCAAAAAATCAGCCAAGTCCGGCGTTTTAATCACCGCGCTCAGGCGAGCGTTATTGACCTGCGTTAGCCGTTCAGCTTGCTTATCATAAACAACGCCGCCCAGGTCCAGCGCTAGGCGATCAATCACAGGAGCCCCATCCGGTCGGACTCGCTCACCCACTGCTGTTACAGTCTCTGCACTGCTTGAGGCGAGGTGAAGACCTTTAATAGTGACGTCGTAGCTTTCAGCGGGGCCTACGTACTTAGGCAACTCACGCTCAATGCCTTGCTCTACTAAGCTCGCTGGCGTGCAGCTAGCGAGTAAACAGCTCGAAAAACCTAAAACCAGACAGGCGATCGCCTTTGGAGCCGAGTAGCGACCTGAACAATATCGGCCTGAGGGATAGGTGATCTCAAAAGCGGTAGTGTCGATATTCAGCGATCGGTCAGTTTGAACTGCCTTAGCCATAGTCTTTCCTCCCGAGTAAATGCTGCATCGCTCACAATATAGAGCCTTTCAAAGCCGTGAAATATAGGGATCGTGTTAACTCATCTGCTGGCTTATCAACCAAACTTGCCATAAGGTGCCCTGCCAGCATCTCAAACTACCCGCCCGCCCACGCCCGTCTCCCCCTTCGTAACCAACCGATCTACCCGGTAAGAAAGCAGCGATAAAGCGTTACAGAAGTTAAAGTTGGCAACAGGGTTTTTGATATAGGATTTGGGGTGGGGGTTTA